>CAJWNO010000001.1 GCA_913044115.1 uncultured Gammaproteobacteria bacterium
CTCCAGCAGAGGAAGCTCCAGCAGAAGAAGCAGCTCCAGCAGAAGAAGCACCAGCCGAGGAAGTAGCTGAGGAAGCTCCAGCAGAGGAAGCAGCTCCAGCAGAGGAAGCAGCTCCAGCAGAGGAAGCTGAATCAGAAGAAAAGAAAGATCAGTAGTATCAATTACATACCAGTTGCAAAGTTTGGTAAAACCCATGGTCTAAAGGGTGAAATTAAAGTCATTTCATACTGCGATCCAGTAGAAAACATTCTTACTTTTTCTAATTTTTTTCTTGAAGATAAATCTTCTATTAAGATTAGTTTTGTAAGCACCTCAAAATCATTTATTGCAAAAATTGAAAATATTAATTCTATTGATGATGTAAAAGAATTTGTTAATAAGGAAATTTTTGTTTCTGCTGAAGAAATTCGCCAAGATAACGATGCTATCTATTGGAATGATTTAATAGGATGCGATGTTCTAGATCAAAATTCTAGATTATTAGGCAAAATCTATAAGTTAGAGAACCACGGAGCCTCTGACCTTATATTTATAGAAACAGAGCATGAAGATATTATTATTCCATTAGAAGACGAATTTCTTGGTAAGTTTGACCTTGAAGCAAATGTTCTAAATGTAAACTGGGAATAAAAGCTATTAAATCGAAATGATTGAAAATGTTGACCATATAGCTATTGTTGTTGAGGATCTTGACTCAGCAGAAAATAATTATAAAAAAATCTTTGGTATCGAACCTGTGTGGAGAGGAAAACATACTGATCTTGGAACCTCAAACGTATTATTTAACTTTGAAAATACATATTTAGAACTTCTGGCAGCTAATGGAGCAGGTATTGGTGCTGATTTTGTAAACAATACTATCAGTGAGAAGGGAGAAGGGTTATTAGGTCTAGTTTTAGGCACAAAAGATATTGCCTCATTTAGGGACAATATTTTTAAAAGTGGTTTCCTATTGTCTGATATTAGTAATGGACATGGAATAAATGAGCAAAATGAAAAAAGAGAATGGTTATATCAATTTTTACCGAATGAACTGACTAGAGGGATATTCTCTTTTGTAATCCAACATAAATCAGTAGATTTACCATTTCTAAATGGCGATAAGAGCACTGTAAAAAAGTTAGAACAAGTCGTAATCAATACTAATGATGTTGATGGTTTTATTAATATCTACAGAGATATTTATGGAATTAGGTTGGCCTTAGATAGTTTTATTGAAGCTTGGAAAAAAAGAATTTTATTTTTTAGATTAAATAAAACCACAATTGAAGTTATTGAAAATAAAAATGATGAAGATATAGCAAAAGATTCTTTGTGGGGATTGGCATGGGGCGTGCAAGATATAATAGAAGCAAGAAAAAGGCTGCTATCAAACAATATTAAAGTTTCTGATATCAGGCCTGGAGTAAAAGAAGATACATTAGTTGCAACAATAAGCTCGCACACTAATAATGTCCCAACCCTCTTGATTGAGCATACAAAAAAAGCATAGATTAAATAATATGAATATAAATGTAATTTCATTATTTCCAGAAATAATAAAAGCTTCTTTAAAAGGTCTAGTTGGCAAAGCATTTGATAAGAAAATAGTTGAATTAGAGCTGCTTGATCTAAAAGAATTTTCACACAATGAATATGGAAGCGTTGATGATGCGCCTTATGGTGGTGGAGAAGGCATGATCATGGCTATAGAGCCACTAGAATCTTGTTTAAATACTATAAAAGAGACTGGTAGAGTGATTTATTTGTCTCCTCAGGGACAGGTCTTTAATCAAACAAAGGCGATCGAATTATCAAAGCTTGAAAATATTACATTTGTATGTGGCAGATATGAAGGCATAGATCAAAGGTTTATTGATAAATATGTTGATGAAGAAATATCTATAGGAGACTACATTCTAAGTGGTGGTGAAATAGCAGCTTCAGTAGTCATTGACGCAATGATGAGAAATAAAAATTCTGTCATAGGGAACTCTGAATCAGTAAAAAATGACAGTCTAAGTAAAGGAAGATTAAAAGGACATGTTTATACAAGGCCAAATGCATATAAAAATCAAAAAGTTCCTAAAATATTGCTTTCTGGAGATCATAAAATGATAGAAGAATGGAAAATTGGCAACAGTTTATGGGTTACAAGAGAAAAACGACCTGATTTGTTTAAACAATTACAACTTTCAGAAAAAGAAATGATATTATTACGACATTACGAAGACTCTATAAAAGAAAAATGACCAAAAAAATAATAGAAAAAATCGAAAACGACCAACTTAAAGAACATCCAGAATTTAGAACTGGAGACACTGTTGTTGTTAAAGTTAAGGTTACAGAAGGTCAAAGAACAAGACTTCAAGCTTTTGAAGGTCTTGTAATTAGTAAGAAGAATAGAGGTCTTAATTCATCTTTCATAGTAAGAAAAATTTCTAATGGTGTAGGTGTTGAGAGAACATTTCAAACACATAGTCCATTAATAGATTCTATTACAGTAAAAAGAAGAGGTTTGGTAAGACAATCAAAGCTTTACTATATACGTGAAAGATCAGGAAAATCTGCTAGGATTAAAGAAAAAATTAGTTAGTGCAGTCTGAATCAAAATTACTCATAGAAACCTTCTTAGATTCTCTTTGGCTCGAAAAAAACCTATCACAAAATACACTTACTTCTTATAAAACTGATTTAGATAAATTTAAAGTATTTTTAGAAAAGAATGAAAAATCTGTCTTAGTTGCAGATCATTTCTTAATATTGTCATTTTTGAGTCATTTATTAGATAAAGGATTTTCTTCAAAGACTGTTTCAAGGAATATTTCTTCATTAAAAAGCTTCTATAAATATTTAATCTCTGTAGAACATATTAAGATCAATCCCATGTTAAATATTGATGCTCCAAAAGCTGGATTATTTCTTCCTACTACGCTTACAGTTGAAGAAACTCAACAAATTCTAGATGCTCCTAAAGAAGATAGGGCCATTGAATTAAGAGATAAGGCGATGCTATATACTTTATATGCTACAGGCATGCGAATAAGTGAATTAATTAGCTTAAACCTCCATAACATTGATTTAACTCGTGGATCTGTGCAGGTTGTAGGAAAAGGTGGTAAAGAGAGATTAATTCCCCTTACTGATGATTCAATTCAAATGATAAAGAAATATCTAAATGATGGTAGAGAGAAGTTAGCTAAAGGAAAGGACCATAATAATATCTTTGTTTCGACACATGGAAAACAAATAAGTAGACACAGTTTTTGGCATAGGATTAAAGCTTATATGAAAAGGGTAAATGTTAATAAAGATGTGCATCCACACACGTTAAGACATGCCTTTGCTACCCATATGTTAAATAATGGAGCAGATTTAAGATCTGTTCAGCTTCTTTTAGGTCATTCTGACTTAGCAACAACTCAAATTTATACACATGTAGCTCAGGCAGAAGTACAAAACTTACATAAAAAACATCACCCCAGAGGCTAATGCGTTATATAAAACTAATTCTTTTGCTTTCATTTTTTGGTTCAACTCAAGAAGACAACCTTGTTGAAAAAATTTCAAAGATTCTGCCTGCAGGTCTTCCAATAAATTTTGTTGAAGAATCATCTATTCCAGAATTTTATGTTGTCAATGTAGCTAATAATCAAATTCTTTATGTTTCAAATGATTTTAAATTTGTTCTAGCAGGCGAAGTAATTGAATTGAGTAATGGGGAAATAAATAGCCTAAATGATAAGTACGAAAATAAATTGGTTCTTAGTATCATCAATACCATTAAACCAGAAGAGAGCATCGATTTTATTTCAAATAAAGAGAAATATAGATTAAAAATCTTTACAGATGTTACCTGCAGCTATTGCAGACTATTACACAGTGAAATAGATGAGTATTTAGCTTATGGCATAACTATTAATTATCTTGCATTTCCAAGAGATGGTCTTGAAAGTCCAACATATAAGAATATGGTAAGCGCTTGGTGTAATACCAATCGACAAGATTCACTTGCTAAATTAAAAAAAGGGGAAGTTATTGAAAGCATGAATTGTGTTAATCCTGTTGAAGAACATTTTAGAAAAGGGAGTTTGATTGGAATTACCGGAACACCTACAATGATTTTGGAAGATGGAAGAAAGCTTTCAGGATATATTCCTGCTGAAGATTTAATTAAGATATTAGAAAATGGATAAAGCAGAGTTAAATTTACTTTTAAACAAAACCTCAGACAGAGTTGACGAGCTGAGGGGGTTTCTTTGACCCAGAGCAATTAAAAAATCAATTAGATAAATTAGAAAAAGATCTTCAAAACCCTGATTTATGGGAAGACCATAAAAAACTAAATGGTTTGAATAAAGAAAAAATATCTTTAGAAACAAAGGTAGAAGAGTTTGATGTAATCGCATCAAAACTCGCAGACATTAAAGAGCTAATCAATATCTCTCTCGAATTAGATGAAATAGAAGAACTAAATAATCAAAGCATAGCTTTAATTGAGCTTAATTCTGAAATTGATGCATTAGAAACAAAAAAATACTTCTCGAGAGATACTGATACAAATAATGCATTTCTAGACATCCAATCTGGTTCTGGTGGAACAGAGGCACAAGACTGGGCAGAAATGCTTTTTAGAATGTACATGAGATGGTCAGAGGATATGGGTTTTAAAGTAAAAATTGAAGAATACTCTGTTGGTGATGTCGCTGGAATTAAAAGCGCTAGCATACATATAAGTGGCCAGTATGCATACGGATGGCTAAGAACTGAAACTGGCATACATCGTTTAGTAAGAAAATCCCCATTTGACTCAGGCAATAGAAGACACACATCTTTCGCTGCAATTTTTGTCTCACCTGAGATTGATGATGATATTGAAATTGATCTAGATATGTCTCAAGTAAGAATAGATACATATAGAGCATCTGGAGCCGGTGGACAGCACGTTAATAAGACAGATTCGGCTGTAAGGCTTACCCACATACCAACTGGCCTTGTTGTTCAATGTCAGTCTCAAAGATCTCAACATCAAAATAAAGATCGAGCTATAAAGCAACTAAAATCGCGGCTATATGAAATGGAAATGCAAAAAAAGGAAGAGGAAATCCAAAAGATAGAGGATTCAAAAACTGATATAGGTTGGGGGAATCAAATAAGGTCTTATGTCTTAGACCAATCGAGAATAAAAGATATTAGAACAAAGCATGAGGAAACAAATACTCAATCAGTTTTAGATGGTAAAATTAATAACTTCATTAAAGAAAGCTTAAAAAATGGATACTAAAGATTTATCAAAGGTTCAAAAAGATAGACAAGCTAAATTAGAGAAACTTCGCTCAGGAGGTTTTAACTATCCGAATGATTTTGAAAAAAAATATGAAATTTCTCATTTAATCAAAGAGTTTGGCAATTTATCAAAAGAAGATCTCGAAAAAAAGAACGCAACTGCTTGTAATGCTGGCAGGATAGTGCTTAAAAGAGAAATGGGAAAAGTTATTTTCATGACAATCGAAGACTTTTCTGGTCAAATCCAAGCTTATTTCTCAAAAAATAATTTAGAAGAGAGATTAGAGGAAATAAAAGATTTTGATTTGGGAGATATTGTTGGGATTGAAGGAGTTTTATTTAGAACAAAAACTGATGAGCTAACAATCGAAGTAAAAGATTTCAAACTCATAACTAAGTCTTTAAATCCTATGCCAGAAAAACATGCTGGTCTAACTGATATAGAAACAATATACAGGCAAAGGTACGTCGACTTAATGAGCAACAAGGATTCAAGAGAAATATTTGTCAAAAGGAATAAGATTATTCAATCAATAAGAAAAAATTTAGAAGAAGCAGGGTATCTCGAGGTTGAGACACCAATGATGCATCCTATTCCTGGAGGTGCAAATGCTAAACCGTTCAAAACTCACCACAATGCGCTAGATAAGGAATTATTTCTTAGAATTGCTCCAGAACTCTATTTAAAAAGGTTGTTAGTAGGGGGTTTTGAAAAAGTTTTTGAAATTAACCGTAACTTTAGGAATGAGGGGTTATCTACAATACATAATCCAGAATTTACAATGCTTGAGTTTTATGAAGCATATGGAACGCTTGAGAAAACAACATTATTTGTACAGAAATTAGTTCAAGATAGCATTTCAGCAGTCAATGATTCTCTCTCAATTACATATGAAGGTAAAGAAATAGACTTTAAGACAAATTTTGATGTTAAATCTTTAAAGGACTTGGTTAAAGAGAAATTGAAAGTAGATTTAGATACAGAAGATCAAATATTTGATGCCGCTAAAAACAATGGTTTAAAAATAAAAAAAGATTGGGGTTGGGGTAAAGTGCTTCTTGAATTATTTGAAGCTCATGTAGAAAAAGAACTTTGGAAACCTACTTTCGTAAAAGATTATCCATATGAAGTTTCTCCATTATCTAGAAGAAAGGATGATAATGCAGACTATACAGATAGAATTGAATTATTTATTGCAGGAAGAGAGTTTGCAAACTTCTTTTGTGAATTGAATGACCCCACTGATCAAGAAGAAAGATTTATGCAGCAAGTTAAGCAAAAAGATTCCGGTGATGAAGAAGCTATGTTGTACGATGATGATTATATCAATGCCTTGAAACATGGAATGCCACCTGCAATGGGCGTAGGCTTAGGAATTGATAGGTTAGTAATGTTAGCGACAAATAAAAGTTCTATTAGAGATGTAGTTCTTTTTCCAACATTAAAGTAATGTCGCTAAAAAATCTCATTACAATTTTTTCTATACTAATTCTAACTGCTTGTGGCGGGGGCGGTGGTGGGTCTTCAGCTTCTGAACTTATACCTACACCAACCCCAACACCAGCCCCAACTCCTGAACCAACACCAGAACCAACTCCAGAACCAACTCCAGCTCCAACAGGTGTTTATGAAATGGATGAAAACTGCCCTACACATATCAAAGAAGCATTTTTAGATGTTAGCGAAGCTCCTGGACCAGGAGAACAGTACAATATGATGCCAAGATTGCAGGTGTCTTGTTCAAATGGAAACCTAGTTATAAATTCAAATTCTGTTCCACACTATAGTTTTATACCAATGACTCCTAATGACTTGGTTGAAAGAGATGAGGAGTGGAGAGTGCCTCTTGAACCTTCTTATGACCCATCGAGAGAACCTACAAATATTGGTGCTAACGGTCCAGTTGTGCTTGGCTATATGGGTTTTACAAATACTGGTTTAAACATCTTTGGCCCCACAGAGGGAGGACAGCCAGCAAACCAAGCTTATGGTGATCCTGTCTATAACAATATTTTGGATGATTGTGGAGGTCATACAGCTTTTGCTTATCATAATCATGCATTTAATGTTAGATGTTTTAACCCAAATGGTTTAACTGCTAATCCAGCAACTGACCCTCAACCAGAGATTTTATATACCTCATTGATTTTAGGTTTTGGACCAGATGGTTTTCCAATTTTCAACGAGTATGAATATGCTAATAATGATGGGGTCAATCTCGTATCACCACAAAGCAGCTATGAACTAATAGATGGTCAAAATCCACAAAGGTATGCATTTGATGCTTATGAGTATATTGAAAAAGATAACCTTGAAATTTACTTGGATGAGTGTAATGGTCATAGCCATGAGAATCCTCATGGTTATGAATACCACTATCATGCCACAGAAAATTTTCCTTATATTTATGGATGTCTTAGAGGAGAACCTATTGGTATAGGCGGCGGCCAAGGTGGCAATAATGAATAGAGTAATTCTATTTATATTCTCAGTATTTTTTATCCAAGCGGAAACTATAGAAACCTATTATAAAACAGGTGAATTAAAGGAAAGAATCGAGGTTCAAAATGGCATTAGAAACGGTTTATATCAGAAATGGTACCTGAATGGACAACTAGGGAAGGAATCATCCTATAAAAATGGTGTTCTCGATGGTGAGTTAATTACTTGGTATCCGAATGGAGTCGTGAAAGGAGTATATCCAATTACTGATGGGAAAATACAGGGAACTGCAAAATATTACGATTATGAGGGTAATTTAAGTTGGCAGGTATATGAAAACAACCTGCCTAATCAGAATAATAAAATAAATCTAGCTGGTTGGTGTTTAGATTAGATCTTTGACTAAATCTTTCTCTTCAAGAAGTTCATTTGCAGTTTTTTCTAATCCTGCTTTTGCAAAAGGACTAAGATTATAATCACGAACTATTTCTACAGAACCATCACCATTTGAAATAAGAGGAAAACCTGAAAAAATTCCTTCGGGCATCCCATACGCTCCATCACTCATCACAGCAGCATTAAATACATCACCTGATCGAGTAGGGTGCTCTACAGCTTTAACAGTATCACAAGCTGCCCTAGCAGCGGAAGAAGCTGATGATGCGCCTCTAGCTTTAATAATTTCTGCGCCTCGTTGTTGAATTTTTGGAAGAAACTCAGTTTCTACCCATTCGTGATCATTTATCTCTTCGTATGCATTTTTACCATTAACTAATGTATTTTCTAAATCAGGGAACATTGTGGGGCTATGGTTGCCAAAAATAGCCAATCTATAAATATCATCAACATGACAATTTAGTTTTTGTGACAATTGAGCTTTTGCTCTTAATGCATCAAGCATTGTCATTGCCATCCATAGTTGAGAATTATTATTTGAACTGTGTTTTCCAATTAGTGCATTGGTATTTGCAGGATTACCAACTACAAGAATCTTGCAATTTTCTTTTGCATTTGTGCCAATAGCTTTGCCTTGTTCTGTAAAAATACCACCATTGATTTGTAATAAGTCTGACCTTTCCTTTATTTCTTTACCATTAAGCACTATTCCTCGCGGTATTGAGCCCACTAATAAACACCAATCTGCATCAACAACAGCATTTTGGATGTTGTCAAAAGTATTTATTGAGCTAACTGTTGAGTACGCAGAGTCCTCAAGCTCTTTTACAAACCCATCGAGCCTTCCCATTGCCTGGGGTATTTCAACTAAATTTAGATCTAATCTTTCATCCGAATTAAAAACACCTTTCTCACAAAGGAAAGGTATTAATGAATATGCTATTTGTCCTGCCGCTCCTGTTATTACTACTTTCATATCGCCTTAAAAATAATCTTTATTCTATGTTTACTTGTGATCGATTTCCATTAGAATTTACACTCTAACAGTTTATTTTAAAGGAGTCAGAGAATGTCATTAGATTTTGAAGGAAAAGTTGCCATTGTCACTGGATCAGGTGGCGGCATTGGAAAGGGTTATGCATTAGAGTTAGCGCAAAGAGGAGCAAAAGTTGTTGTAAACGACTTAGGAGGAGCAGTTGATGGCTCAGGCGGTTCGGTCTCTGCAGCAGAAGCAGTAGTCCAAGAAATTGAGGCTGCCGGTGGAGAAGCAATCGCAAACGGCGCAAATGTTTGTTCTGAAGATGACGTCAAAGCAATGGTTGAAGATGTAATGTCAAAATGGGGCAGAGTAGACATTTTAGTGAACAATGCAGGAATACTTAGAGATAAATCATTCGCAAAAATGGATTGGTCTGATTTTGTAACAGTTGTAAACGTTCATTTAATGGGATCAGCTCTATGCGCACACACAGTTTTCCCAATTATGAAAGAACAAGAATACGGAAGAATAATTATGACTAGCTCTTCCTCAGGTTTATTCGGAAATTTTGGGCAGACAAATTATGGCGCAGCAAAAATGGGTGTTGTGGGTCTTATGAATACACTTAAACTCGAAGGTGCAAAGTACAATATTCATACTAACTCTGTAGCTCCTACTGCTACAACACGTATGACGGAACACCTGTTTCCAGCAGAATTCAAAGAAAAGCTTGATCCACGTTTGATTATTCCAGCAGTTGTTTTCTTGGCGAGTGATAAAGCTCCAAATGGTGAAATATTAGAAGTAGGTGGCGGAGTAGTTGCAAATACATACATTATGGAAACCATGGGAAAATATTTCGGTACTGACGAAAATTTCAATGCAGAGGCTGTTGCTGAGCATTGGTCTGAAGTTGTTGATACTGCAGATGCAAAACGACCATTTCAAGGTGGAGATGTTGCAATTAAGCATTTAGAGACAATCGGTAAAGCAGAAAGTTAAATTGTTTTCTTGAATTAAAAAAGGCTCTTACGAGCCTTTTTTTTTGAGAGCACCGCCAATAGTTGCAGACCTAAGGCAGTGCAAAACACTAATCGTCAAATTTTAGAGAACCTCCAACTTGATACTCAATAACACGAGTTTCAAAGAAGTTTTTCTCTTTTCTCAAATCCATGATTTCTGACATCCATGGGAAAGGATTCTCAGCTCCAGGATAAGCTTCAGGAAGATTAATTTGTGTAAGACGTCTATTACAGACATATTTCAAATATTCTTCCATTGTCTTTGCATTCATACCGAGAACACCTCTTGGCATTGTATCTCTTGCATAATCAATTTCTAGTTCTGTGCCTTCAACAATCATATCTGAAGCTCTTTTTCTCATTTCTTCATCCCAAAGATGTGGATTTTCATTAATGATTGAGTTGATGACATCAATTCCAAAATTAACGTGCATTGATTCATCTCTCATGATGTATTGAAATTGCTCAGAAACACCTGTCATCTTATTTCTTCTTCCCATTGAAAGAATTTGTGAGAAACCACAATAAAAGAACATACCTTCTAATACACAATAGAAAGCAATTAGATTAGAAAGGAAGAGTTTATCTTTTTCTGGTGTTCCAGTTTCAAAGTTTGGATCTTCAAGTGCCTGTGTATATTTGAGGCCCCATGCTGCTTTTGCTTCAACACAAGGAACTTCTCTATACATATTAAAAATCTCGCCTTCATCCATACCTAATGACTCAACACAATACTGATAAGCGTGTGTATGAATAGCTTCTTCAAAGGCTTGTCTTAGTAAATATTGTCTGCATTCTGGGTTAGTGATGTGTTTATAAACTGCAAGTACAACGTTATTTGCAACAAGAGAATCTGCTGTTGAAAAGAAACCTAAGCTTCTTTTCACAATTGTTCTTTCATCTTCAGTTAAACCATCTTCAGATTTCCACAAAGCAATATCTGCTGTCATATTAATTTCTTGTGGCATCCAGTGGTTTGCTGTTCCATCAAGATATTTTTCCCAAGCCCATTTGTACTTAAAGGGAACAAGTTGGTTGAGATCTGCTTTTGAATTAATCATAGCTTTTTGTCCAACTTGCACCCTACCTTCTAGAGCATTAGCCATTCTTTTGCGAACTTTTTCAAGCTCTGCTTCAGTAGGCTCCTTCATTGTTGTGTAGTTTTCGATATCTTGCATTGCTTCTGAATTCATATCTTCAGTCACAATCGTTTCAGTAGCTTCTTGCTGTACAGCTTCAGTATGAGCTTGTGGCTCTTCTTGAATGCTTTCAGTTTCAACTACTTCTGCTACTCTCGGTTCAGGACTTTTTGTTTCTTCCTTTTTAACCGGAGCCTCGTCTTTATAATAGTCTTCCCAACTTAACATAATTACCTCCGTTATTGACACGCCTCACAATCTGGATCAAGGATGCTACAAGCACTTGGTGCTTGTGCCGCAGCTTGACCCTCTTGATTTGATTGCACAGCATTTAAGCTGCTCCTCTCCACCGTTGATTTTTCTGTAGCTGTGGCTCCCATTGATCTTAAGTAATAAGTTGTCTTGAGACCTTTATACCACGCCATCCTGTATGTTATATCTAGTTTTTTTCCATCTACGTTAGCAATGTATAGATTCAATGACTGTGCTTGATCAATCCATTTTTGCCTTCTGCTTGCCGCTTCTACAATATATCTAGGCTCAACCTCAAAAGCGGTTTTAAATTTATTTTTTATGTGTTCAGGAACTCTATTAATTTGTTTTAAAGAACCCTCAAAGTATTTGAGGTCACTCAGCATTACTTCATCCCATAAATTCTCTTTCTTTAGTTCTTCAATGAGATATGGATTTACGACTGTAAATTCGCCAGAAAGATTCGATTTAACATATAGATTTTGGTAGGTTGGTTCTATTGATTGAGATACTCCAGTGATATTTGCAATTGTTGCTGTTGGCGCAATTGCCATTACATTCGAGTTTCTAATTCCATGTGCTGAAACCTTCTCCTTCAACTTATCCCAGTCCAGAGTTTTGTCTCTATTTTGGTCAATAAATTCTTTACCTCTTTGTTCAGCGAGGAGATTGATTGAATCAAGCGGGAATATACCATTATCCCACAATGATCCTTTATATGTTTCATATGTTCCTCTTTCTTCTGCAAGTTCGCATGATGCTTCAATTGCAAAGTAACTTATTAATTCCATTGATCTATCTGCAAACTCAACGGCGTCTTCTGAATCATATGAAATGCCAAGCTTATAAAGTGCATCTTGGAAACCCATTAAACCAAGTCCTATTGGCCTATGTTTTTTGTTTGAGTTTTCTGCTTGAGGTACCGGGTAATAGTTAATATCAATGACATTATCTAGCATTCTGATTGCTGTTTTTACACTACCTTTCAATTGTTCTATATTAATTTTTCCATCGCTTATATGCTGTGGCAAGTTAATACTTCCCAGGTTGCATACCGCTATTTCTTCTTCATTAGTATTTAAGGTAATTTCAGTACATAGGTTTGATGAATGTACTGTTCCGACATGACCTTGGGGTGATCTTATATTGCATGGATCTTTGAATGTTACCCATGGGTGTCCTGTCTCAAACAACATAGAGAGAATCTTCCGCCATAGGTCTTTTGCTTCAATAGTCTTAGAGTGTTTAATTTCTCCAGCTTCAGCCATTTTTTCGTATTCAACATACTTTGTTTCAAATTCAGTCCCGTATATATCATGCAAATCAGGTACATCAGAAGGGGAGAATAAAGTCCATTTCTCATTTTTCTCTAGTCTCTTCATAAAGAGGTCAGGTATCCAGTTAGCAGTATTCATGTCATGTGTTCTTCTTCGATCATCTCCGGTATTTTTCCTAAGATCTAAGAACTCTTCTACATCCATATGCCAGCACTCAAGGTAAGCACAGAAAGCACCCTTTCTTTTTCCGCCTTGGTTAACAGCAACAGCTGTATCATTTGAAACTTTCAAGAATGGGACTATGCCTTGGCTTTTTCCGTTTGTTCCTTTAATTCTTGAGCCTAAAGCTCTTACTGGCGTCCAATCGTTACCTAAACCACCAGCCCACTTCGAGAGAAGAGCATTGTCTCTAATCGCACCATAGATGCCCGAAAGATCATCTGGGACAGTCGTAAGGTAACATGATGATAATTGTGGTCTTTTTGTACCTGAATTAAATAGTGTGGGTGTTGAGCTCATGTAATCAAAGCTTGATAGAAGCTTGTAAAATTCTATAGCTTTGTCATTTTTATTCTCTTCATTAACCGCAAGCCCCATAGCTACTCTCATGAAGAAAACTTGTGGCATTTCATATCTGGTTTCTTCGAAGGTAATGAAGTATCTGTCATACAAAGTTTGCAAGCCTAGATACGTGAATTGAAAATCTCTCTCCTCTAATATGGCTGATCCAATTTTTTCTAAGTCAAAGGTTTTAAGCTCATCACTCAAAAAGTCCAACTCTATACCTTTATCAATAGTTTTAACTAGAGCTTCTTTGTACATTGCTGCTCTATTTTTCCTCTCTTTAATATCAAGAAAACCACAAACTTCATTTTCCATATTATTCAAAAGTAGACGGGCTGTGACGTAAGAATAATTAGGCTCTTTTTCGACCATTGTTCTTGCTGTCATTAGCATACTATCCGCTAAGTCTTTTTCGGAGATACCTTCGTAAGTTGCGTTCTTTATTTCGGTAGATAAGAAGTTCTCGTCAACGTTATCAAGATCTGCACAGGCTTTCTTAACCGCAGCATCAATAATTTCCTGAACATTTTTTTCTATGTTTTGATCTTCTTTTTCCTCAACTCTTTCGTTTTTTCTTGCCTCTCTATATAGGACGTATGATCTTGCTACTTTGTGATGTTCATTTCTCATCAGCTGTAGTTCAACTTGATCTTGTATTTCTTCGATGTGAATTGTTCCGCCGGACGGCATTCTTCTTTCAAAGACTTTAATTATGTCCTGTGCCATCTGGTCAACTTCTTCATGTATTCTTGATGAGCCAGCAGCCGAGCCTCCTTCCACTGCTAAGAAAGCTTTCATAATTGCAACTTTTATCTTTTCATCTTCAAAGGAAACTACTTTTCCGTTTCTTTTGATGACCCTAATCTTTCCAGGAGCCATAACTTGGTTCGGAGCTATTTCCTTTTTTTCTTCTGTTTTATTTTGTGTGACTTGTTGTTCCATCGCTTTAGGTATTTTTCTATAGATGGTGACGACATTCAAGCATTTCAACACAATATGTTGTGTTATTTTTCACTTTGTGCACTAGATGCTGTAATTTTCTTGTTGATAACTTATGGATAAAATGTTGTTTATTTAGTGAAATCCGTTTAATTAATGGGTTTAAATGTGTATTCTTTTAAATTCTCAAAACATGAAAATAAAGATATTAAATAACATTGCAAGCGCTGGAGTAGATCTGCTTAACCAGAATAATTTTGAATTGGTCGACGATGAGAAAATTGCTTCAGGCATCGTTTTAAGAAGTCACGATTTAACTAATCTTGAGTTATCAAAAAGCCTTTTAGGTATAGCTAGAGCTGGAGCAGGTACCAATAATATAAACATCGAACAATGCTCCAAAAAGGGTGTGGTTGTTTTTAATACTCCGGGAGCCAATGCAAATGCTGTTAAAGAAATGGTTATTTGTTCTCTCATATTGTCTAAAAGGGATTTAGTTTCTGGTAATAAAAATTTAGACACAATGGATGCTAGAAACAAAAATGATGATGAAATAAGTAAAGAAATTGAAGGTATGAAAAAAATGTACGTTGGTGAAGAGGTAAACGGAAAAACATTAGGCATTATTGGTCTAGGGGCTATTGGCTCAATGGTGGCTGAACAATCTATATCTCTTGGTATGAAAGTTAATGCATATGATCCGGGTTTAACAGTAGAAACAGCATTAAGACTTCCAAGCAATCTAAAACGTTTTGACAACATGGAAGAAGTGCTTAAATCTTCTGACTATGTTTCACTTCATTTACCTTTGACTGATTCTACAAAAGGAATAATTGATGAGAAAAGGTTAAAAAATTTCAAAAAGAATTCCGTTTTAATTAACTTTTCACGTGGTGGGATTGTTGATGAGGCAGCTGTAATTAAAAATTTAGATAGCCAGCATCTACATAAATATGTCACTGATTTTCCAACCAAGAAACTCCTTCAAAGACTTGAATCAAAAAAAGATGTGATGATTTTTCCGCATCTAGGTGCCAGCACAAAAGAAAGCGAAATAAATTGTGCAATGATGGCGTGCAGACAGATAAGTGATTTTTTATTGGAGGGGAAAGTTGTGAACAGTGTTAATTATCCAAATATTTCATCAGAAAAATATGGTAAACATAGGTTGTTTATTACAAATAGAAACGAACCAGGAATCATAAGCAAGATTGCTGAGTGTCTGGCAGATAATAAAATTAATATTTCAGAATTTGTAAACAAAAGTCGAGCAGATGTGGCATGCAATATCATAGATTCTGATGATAATATTGATACGACAATTGTCTGCGAGCTAGAGAAAATCAGTGGTGTTACAAATGCAAGACTTTGCTACTAAAAAAACCCTCTTTTTTTTCACTATATCTATTGCTTTTCACACAAGAATAAGCATCCCCTGATTTTTACTGATAAATTTAATAATTTTGAAAGTCTTTGTAATAACGTTGCCTGAAACCCTCATTATTACTGGTTAATTATATATTGTTCAATTTTTGTACAATCTGATGAAAGTATTTTTCCATGTGGCATTTAAGAAATTTTAGGCCACTTTTCCCCAAAGTTATCCACAGTTTCTGTGGATAAAAAAATTATGTTATTTTTATGTACATGAAGGAACATAATACTTGGCAAGATTTAATAGATTTAGAAACTCAAAAACCCTATTTTAAAACAATTAAAGAACGCTTAATTGCTGATAATTTGGAAGGAAAAAATATTTTTCCAAGTCCCAAAAATTTTTTTAGAGCTTTTCATCTTTGTAACTTAGAATCAACTCGCGTTGTAATAATTGGGCAAGATCCTTATCACACTTTTGGTGCTGCTAATGGTCTAGCGTTTTCAGTAAGTAATGAAGCAAAACTTCAACCATCCTTAAAAAATATTTTTAAAGAGATTGAAACAGACTTAGGTATAAAGAATATTAAAGGTGATTTAACTAATTGGGCTAGACAGGGTGTGCTGTTATTAAATACAACTTTATCTGTTTGTGAAGGCATGCCAGGCTCTCATGCTGATATAGGGTGGTCAGTGTTCACAGACAAAGCTATTGAGACTATACAAAATAAAAAAAATATTATTTTTCTTCTATGGGGCAACCACGCAAAGAAAAAGAAACCTCTTATCAGTGATAGTAATTATATTTTTGAGGCTGCTCATCCTTCGCCTCTTTCAGCGCACAATGGTTTTTTTGGCTGCCAGCACTTTTCAAAAACAAATTCTAAGCTTGTTGATCTTGGTTTAGATCCCATTGACTGGAAATTGGATTAATCTTTTTATTCTCATAAAAGTATTGAGTATCCTCAACAAAGAACTGAGATAAAGACTCTTTACCTAATTCTAAATCAAATATTTTTTTACCAATCTTCTTGCCCGCGGAGTTGGTGATATGATCAATGCTCCCTTCAAAAATAACATTCTTTTTTACTCTTTTTCCTAAATACGTTAAACGAGCAATTATCTCTTGCCCGCGGTAGCAGCCCTTATCGTAAGAAACATAATTTTCAAATTTATAACCTATTTCATTAATCCTATATTTTTTTGCATATTCGATATCTATGTCTATACAAAAGTTTTTCATTGTTAAAGACATCCAATCAGATTCTGAGGCCTGTGTTTCCTGTTCATCTATAACTTTAGTAAAGCTATCATTTTGTGCGATACCATAAATTTTTTTGTTAGTTTCTGTTACATCACATTTAAAAAATTTTGCAAATTTATGTAACTCTTCGATCAATAATTGTGCGACATTTTTCTTCACAATAATTTCAAATGAGGAATTTTTAATAACTACTGCATTAGTAATTACATATCCTTTCTCATCACAAAATAATCCATTAAAGTAATTCTGATCTAACGCTAAATCACAAGAGATCTGGCCTTGAAGAAGCTTTTCAGAATCAACTCCTTCAACTAATATGGAAGTATAATTAGGTAAGGAAAAAATTTTTGCCATGTCTGATGATCTTTTATTTAAAAAATTAAATTTTAAATCAAGAAGAGGGATGAAGGAAACAACCTTCATCGTAAAAAAATTTATCGATGGATTTTCATCTATGAATAAACAACAAAAAGATGAGCTATGGCTTTTGCTTGAACTCAATGATCAAGAGCTTTTTGACTTAATTTTCAAAAAGAAAGATCAATTTGCTGAAAGATTTCCTCATTTGAAAAATTTTGCTAATTAAATGAACTTATTTAAAAATTTTATATCAAAGGTGTGAATGAAAAAAAATAGTATTCCACAATTAGTGGAGCTCTCACAAAAAGGCGACTCGAATGCGTTCGAGTTGCTTTTTACTACTTTTAAAACACGTCTTCACCACTCTCTTTTTAAAGTGTTAAGAAATTACCATGAGACAGAGGATGTTGTTCAGCAGGCGTTTATGAGAGCTTGGGAGAAGATTGGAACATTTAAAGGTAATTCCAACTTTTATACATGGCTATATAGAATTGGCTTTAACCTTGCAATTACAAAAATCAACTCTTCTAGAGAGACTCAGATTGACGAAAGTTTTGAAAGTACTCTTGCTGCCCCAAATGATGTTGTTGAATCTATGGAGAATACTGAGCTTTATGCATCAGTGAAAAGCTTGTTGGATGAGCTACCAGAAGAACAAAGAACTGCGTATATTTTGTGTGAGGTGGATTCAAAAAATTATGAAGAGATTGCAACTATTACTGGGGTACCAGTTGGCACAGTGAGATCAAGAATTTTTAGAGCAAGACAATATTTAATGGAGAACTTAAAAGAAAGACTATGAGTAATATTTCAGACTACGATTTCAGCAGAATATCTGCATTTATTGACGGGGAACTAAATACTGAGGAAGTTGATTGTCTTGTTCAAGACATGATAACTAAACCTGAGCTCAAAGATGTATATTTCAATCTGATTGAAATAAGTGAAGCATCGAAAGAATTAAAACCAATTGGATTTAAAAGGCAGTTGGCAAATATGTCACTACAAAGCTTATTTTCTGCATTTAATCAGAAACTTGTGATGCCCTTAACTATCTTTTCTGTCGGAGCTTTATTGAGTTACTCGATTTTAAACAATGCTATCAGTGGCAATAAAGAAAACAGTGCCAACTTACTACTACAACAATCAATAGCATCAGTTGAGGCTCAAAAAATTCTTGAGAATATTAAAACGGACGAAATTTTACAATTTGCTTCTAGACACTATGCACCAAATCTCAATAAGAATATTATGCCGGTAGCATATCAACCTGGATGGTTACCAAGAGGCTTCAATATTGATGGAGCTCTAAAAAACAGATTC
The DNA here is from genome assembly GCA_913044115.1 of uncultured Gammaproteobacteria bacterium. Lineage (GTDB taxonomy): Bacteria > Pseudomonadota > Gammaproteobacteria > Magnimaribacterales > TMED112 > TMED112. The sequence goes on from CAJWNO010000001.1 coordinate 18,598, forward strand.
ATTAATAGGCTAAATCAGAAGCAGTTCTCAATTTTCATTGATAACCCAAGTACACTTAACCTTCCTGATGGAGTCTATAAAAAAGAAAATTTCATTCTCATAAAGAAAACTCTTATTCACGATGAAAAACCACGTACTATTGCTATATTTGGTGATATAGATGTTGAATCAGGAGAAAAAATCCTTAATTCTATTAAACCAATAAAGTAACTAAATAATGAAAAAATTCTTAGCAGTAATATTAATATCCTTATTCAGTGTAGACGCACACGAATTTGATTTTTCAGAGCTGGTAAAAGATCAATCTGAATCAGTAGTAAATATTCAGTCTATTAGAAAAATTAAATACTCAAGAAGATCTTTGGGTGGTTTTCCTGAGGAACTGTTCAGAGAATTTGGACTACCAATTCCTGAGATGAATGACCCAAGGGGACAAGAAAGAGAATCAATTAGCACTGGATCAGGGTTTGTAGTTGATAAAGATGGTTATGTAATAACAAATTTTCATGTAGTCCAAGATGCTGATGAAGTGCTTGTTAAATTTCTTGATAGAAGAGAATTCAAAGCAGAAATAGTAGGCATGGATGAATTGAGTGATCTCGCATTATTAAAGATAAGTTCAGATGATTTTGACCCAGTATCAATTGGAGATTCAGATAAAGTTGAACAAGGCGATGGAGTGATAGCTATCGGCTCCCCATATAACTACGATTTTTCTGTAACTTTCGGAATCATAAGTGCAACTGGTAGAGGCATCACTTCAGGACAAGGCATTGGAGACTATGTCCCATATCTTCAAACAGACGCTGCAGTAAATAGAGGTAATTCAGGAGGTCCATTATTTAACACTGATGGTGAAGTCATAGGTATTAACTCACAAATCTTTTCAAGGTCTGGAGGTAATGAGGGTCTTGCATTTGCAATCCCAATTAACATAGCTTTAGAAGTAGTCGAACAACTCAAAGAAAATGGAAAATTTTCTAGGGGCTACCTTGGCGTCCAAGGTGGTGAAGTGTCAAGTGATTTGGCAGAAGCGCTTGGTATGGAAAAACCTGTTGGTGCATTAGTTAGAGCTGTAGTTAAAGATGGTGCCGCAGATAAAGGTGGTATTAAACCAGGAGATGTTATTGTAAAAGTTGGCTCAAAAGATGTTATCTATTTCAAAGACTTACAACATTCTGTAGGTATGACTAAACCAAAAACTAATTTAAAAATTAAATTGTTCAGAGATGGAGAGTATTCAAACTTATACGTAAAAGTTGGTGAGCTCCCTTCACAGGATAGGCCTGAGCCTGTTAATGACATACCACAAGAACCAAATTTTCCATTAGGCCTGGAATTAGAAAATTTAGATAGTGATGAGGTTATAGGAGTTAGAGTGGTGCAAGTAACATCAAAATCTCCTGCCATTGGACAGATAATTAAAGGCGATATTATTAATAAAATTAAATCTGGCAACTCTACTTACGATATTTCAAAAGTTGCTGATTTTAAAAATGCACTTGATTCATTTGCTGTAGGTGACAAAATAGCGATATTTGGAACTAGAGAGGGTTCCAACTTTTTTGTTGCAGTAACAGTTGAATAAGATAAGAAATTTCTCAATTATTGCCCATATCGATCATGGGAAGTCCACGCTGTCTGACAGAATAATCGAATTTTGCGGAGGGCTCTCTAAAAGAGAGATGAAGTCTCAGGTGCTTGATACTTTGGAGCTTGAGCGTGAGAGGGGTATTACAATCAAAGCACAATCAGTTGCACTCAATTACATAGATGACGAAGAGTACCAATTCAATCTAATCGATACACCTGGCCATGTTGATTTTTCTTATGAAGTTTCAAGATCATTAGCAGCATGTGAGGGCGCACTTTTAGTTGTTGATGGTTCACAAGGTGTCGAAGCACAAACGCTGTCTACATGTTACAAAGCCATTGATCTTGGATTGGAAGTAATTCCAGTAATCAACAAAATAGATCTTCCTCAGGCTGAACCAGAAAGGGTTAAAAATGAGATTGAAGAAATTATAGGTATTGATGCATCTGAAGCTTTGTCTGTTAGTGCCAAAGATGGAACGAATCTTAATGAGCTTATGCAACAAATTGCTCGAAAGGTACCAGCACCAAAGAAAAGTAAAGTAGACAATCTGCAAGCTTTAATTATTGACTCATGGTACGACAATTTTCTGGGCGTTATATCTCTAATAAGGATTTTTAGTGGATCATTAAAAAAGGGTGAAAAGTTTATAGTTAAATCTACTGGGCAAACATATACTGCTGACACTATAGGAAAATTTACTCCTAAAAAAGTTCCATGTAATGAACTAAAAGAAGGTGAAGTAGGGTACTTAGTAGCAAGCGTAAAGGATCTTAAGTCTGTTCCAGTCGGAGATACTTTAATTTCTTCAAAACATCCTAATACACCTGAACTTGATGGATTTGAAGAAGTAAAACCTCAAGTATTTGCCTCTTTTTTTCCAATCGATTCAAATGATTACCAAGCCTTTAGAGAAGCATTGCAAAAGTTAAATCTTAATGACGCATCTTTAGTATTTGAGCCGGAAAATTCGGAAATCTTAGGTAGCGGCTTTAGGTGTGGCTTTTTAGGAACGCTTCATATGGAAGTTGTAAAAGAAAGACTCGAAAGAGAATACGATCTTGATTTAATAACCACGGCACCTAGTGTTGCTTATGAAATTCTTAGAACAAACGGTCAAGAATCAACTATAAGTTCTCCAGCTGAACTTCCTACTGTTAATGAAATACAAGAAATAAGAGAGCCAATAATACGTTCGACTATTCTTTGCCCAAATAAATATGTAGGTGATGTAATAGAGTTGGCTATGTCTAAAAGGGGAGTTCAGAAAGATTTGCAATATCTTGGGGGGCAAGTATCAATAATATTTGAAATGCCTCTATCTGAAATAGTTATGGATTTCTTTGATATTCTGAAGTCTAAGAGTCAAGGATATGCATCGGTGGATTTTGTTTTTGATCGATATCAGTCAGCAGAATTAGTAAAAGTAGACGTTGCAATAAATGGATTGGTTGTTGATTCTCTATCTTCAATCATGCATAGATCAGAAGCAGCTAGAAAAGGTAGAGATATTGCTAAAAGGCTTAGAGAAGTAATACCTAGACAAATGTTTGAAATACCAATACAGATTATGTTGGGTAGCAAGATTATTGCTCGAGAGAGCGTGAAAGCTTTCAGAAAGAACGTAACTGCTAAACTATATGGAGGCGATGTTACAAGGAAGAAAAAATTGCTTGAGAAACAAAAAGCAGGAAAGAAGAAAATGAAACAAATAGGAAAAGTGGCCCTCCCACAAGAAGCTTTTTTAAGTTTTCTGTCAACTGATAAGAAATGAATACATTCTTCACATTAATCCAGCCTATTTCTAATCTGCCAATTTTTATATTTCTAAATTTGATTATTTGTTTAATAGCAGTCCACTGGTACTGGATGAAAGCAACAGGTAATTTTAATGAAAATTTACACAGATGGTTGCAAAGAGCAGGACTATTAGTATCGATATTGGTGATTGGAATATTGTTCGTAAAACAATGGAATATTGGAGATTTATTAGCTTTCTATTCATTATTCTCCGTAGTTCTTCTAATAGCTTCATTAGTTAATGGCCATAATGAGATTATTAAAGAAAGCCGAGGCTGGTTTATCAATATTTTTTTAGTTTTTTTGATAAGGGGCTACATCTACGAGCCCTGGCAAATACCATCAGAGTCAATGAGACCAAATTTAGAAGTTGGAGATTTTGTCTTAGTAAACAGGAATGCATATGGTCTTGAAATACCTTTCACTGGCCGTGATAAATTATTTTCAAAAGGCCCAGAAATTGGTGAGATTGTTGTATTTTTCCCGCCACATAAGCCAACAGTGCCATTTGTAAAGAGGGTAATTGCAAAAGGGGGTGATGTTGTAACGTATGTTAATAAAAAATATTACGTCAATGGTGAAATTTTGCCCCAAGAGGATTTCTTAAAAGATGATTTTGCTAAGCTTCTAATAGAGTCAAACGCAGGGAAAAAATATACCATCAGACATATGGATAGGGGTGGACAAAGCGGAAGCTGGATAATACCTGAAGGGATGTATTTTGTCAGTGGTGATAATAGAGATAACTCAAATGACAGTAGATCATGGGGTTATATTAGTGAGGATGTTATTTGGGGCAGAGCAGAATATATTTGGATGTCCTGGAAGCCAGGCGAGTGGCCATCTACAGACAGGGTTGGAAAAATAAATTGACAAGGTGTGGTTATACAACAATTATTGGTAAAACCAATGTTGGAAAATCAACATTTTTAAATAAGTTCCTTGATAAAAAAGTTTCTATTACTGCAGATAAATCTCAGACAACAAGATCAAATATATACGCTATCAAGACACTTGAAAAAACACAGATAATTTTTATTGATACACCGGGAATTCATAAAAAAAGTGAAAAGACTATAAATAAGGTTTTAAGAAAAAAACCAACAGAAGTAATACATGATGTTGATGTAATAATTTTCATGGTTTCTGGCACTAAATTTGATGATATTGATAAAGAAACATTAGATTTAGTAAAAAAGTCTGATGCTAAAAAAATTCTTGTCATAAACAAGATCGATCTCGTCAAAAACAAAAAAAATCTTTTTACTTTCGTTGATGAAAATTTTAATACGGATGATTTTTTTGCCATTGTACCAATTTCAGCTAAAAGTAATGAGGGGATTGATTTAGTGCAAATGGAAATTGAGAAAGCACTTCCGGAAAATGAATTTTTTTACCCTGAAGAAATTAATTTTCAAAGCAAAGATTTTGAGATTAGTGAAACAATCAGAGAGAAAGTGATACGACTATTAGGTGATGAGTTGCCTTATGAAACAGCAGTTGTAATTGAAGCTTTTCAAGAAAAAGAGGATTTAATTGAAATTAGTGCAAATATATATGTGGCAAAACAAAGCCAAAAAAGTATTGTTATAGGCAAAAATGGCGAAAAAATTAAATCAATTGGTATTACAGCTAGAGAAGATTTAGAAAAAAAATTCGACAAAAAGATCGTTCTAAAATTATGGTGCAAAGTTCAAAAAAATTGGGTTAACAATCCAATAAGTTTAGAAAGTTTTGGTATTAAAAGTTAATGGAAGAAAATTTTCAAAAAGCTTTTGTTATACACTCAAGAGCCTATAAAGAAACGAGCCTGATTGTAACTTTTTTGAGTGAGAGGAATGGCAAAATAAATGCAGTTGCAAAAGGGGCTAAAAGAAAAAATTCCAGACTATCTGGTAACCTTGAACCATTTCAATGTCTAAATATTGATTTCAGAGGAAGATCAGATTTAAAAACACTCTATCTTGCTGAACCGTGTGAGGTTTTTGAAGATTTTTGTGGCAGTGAAAATCTTTACTCTGCTTTTTATGTGAATGAATTAATAAATTTTCTTATAACTCAATCAGAGGAGTCAGTTGATTTATTTGGTATTTATAAAAATTGTATTTCTGCTCTTAAAAAAGAACAATCTGTAGAAACTATCCTAAGAAATTTTGAGTTAGATTTACTAGGCATTTTGGGTTATGAAATTAATTTTCTTACTGAATATGACAATAATGCAGAGCTAAAATCTGGGCAAATGTATAAATACTCACCACAATCAGGCTTTGCAAAAAGCGCAAATGGTTTTGATGGTAAAATATTGAAAGAAATTTCAGATAGAAGTTTCTCAAAAGATGCTTTAATGGCATCTAAAGAAATAAATAGAAAGACTATTGAGTATTATTTTGAGGAACTTAACATAAAAAGCAGAGTATTTTTTAAATGATTTTAGGTGTGGGCACTGATCTAATTAAGAAAGATCGAATTCAAAGTTTGTATGAAAAATACAACGAAAGATTCATCGATAAAATTCTTTCCCCAGTTGAAAAAAAAGAAGTTAATAGATTAAGTAAGCAAGGAAAGATTAATTACCTGAGTTCATCCTTTGCCGCTAAAGAAGCGCTTGTAAAGGCGCTAGGAACTGGATTTAGAGGTATATACCCACCAGACATATCAGTTGTAAAAGATAAACTCGGTAAGCCATCATTAACTAGTACAAAGCTTGATGCAATTAAACACCACCTATCAATAACCAATACTGATAGTTATACTTTGTCTTTTGTAGTTTTAGAAAAATGAATTTAATACTTTTAGGCATGCCTGGTGCTGGAAAGGGCACACAAGCAGAAATTATTCAAAGAGATTTTGATGTTGCAAACATATCAACTGGGGCAATGATGAGAGAAGTTAGTAGATCGGAAGGCGAGCTTGCAGAAAAAGTTCAAACTTTCCTATCATCTGGAACTCTGGTCCCTAACGAAATAATCGTTGAAATGCTCGTACAAAGAATTAGTGAAAGTGACTGTGATAAAGGTTTTTTATTAGATGGTTTTCCCAGAAACCTTGATCAAGGCAAAGCACTTGATGCTGCAGGTGTAGCAATAGATCTTGTCCTATTTTTAAGTATATCTGAAGAGGAAATTGTAAAGCGCATGTCAGGAAGAAGAGTTCATCCTGAATCTGGTAGATCCTATCATATTATCTATAACCCTCCTGAGAAAGAAGGACTTGATGATGTTACTGGAGAAGCATTGATACAGAGGGAAGACGACGCACCTGAAGTGATTAAGAAAAGATTGGATGTATATTATCGTGAAACCGAACCCCTGTTAGATTTCTACCGAAACAAAAATTTAAAGTTTATCGAAATAGATGCCTCTAGACCATTGGACGAGGTTACAGAGTCTATTCGCCAAAGTATCTCAAATTGAACGCTATAGTTTTAGATCTTACTTCCAATCAACATTACATCGCACTTCAATATGATGGAAAAACATATGACTTCTGTTTTGATGAAGAGTCAATTGTAAAGAGAAACAATTGGGATGAGAAAATTGAAACAATTAAACAATCTGTCACAGGTTTTGAATTTAAAAATCTTGAAAAAATGGCCTATGCCGCAGGTCCTGGATCTTATACGGGTGCAAGATTAGCCTACACATTCTTACAAACGCTTCAACTGATTTTAGAGAGGGATTTTTATGCCTATTCAAATCTTTGCGCCATGAATTTTGAGCAAACAAACAAAGTTGCCGTTATTAAAGGGAATAAGAATGATTTTTTTTACAGACATAACAATCAAGATTTTTATTGCGACAATATAGATAAACTTCCTGATGCAGATTATATAGGCGTTAAATCTGATCAACTCCCTCTAAAAGGCATCGTTGAAGTTGAAGCTAATCATATTGCTATCAATATTCTAAAGATGCTTTTAAGCGAGAATAACAAACATTTACCAACAAATTATCCAAATTACATAAAAGAGCTTAGCTATCATAAAAGCAGATGAATGATTTAAGTGTGTTCCAAACTATAATTCTAAGCATTCTGCAGGCAGTTACAGAGTTTTTACCTATTTCAAGCTCTGCTCATTTATTATTGCCAAACAAACTTCTTGGTTGGCCTGATCAAGGCATTATTTTTGATATAACAGTGCATTTTGCAACCTTGATGGCTGTTCTTATTTATTTTAGGGATGAATTTTTAAGATTAAGCTTCTATGTCTCTAAAACATTCATGTTTTTGGTCATTAGCACCTTACCAATTGTTTTGATAGCGTTATTTGTTGAAGGTATAGGCGATTATAGGTGGTCTTTAACATCAATAGCCTATGCAAACATCTTTTTTGCTTTATTGCTTTATATATCTGAAAAAACTAGCCAACAAAAGTACTTAAACTCAGACATGACAGCAAAACATGCAATGGTAATCGGTCTATTCCAAACATTTAGCTTGATATCAGGTGCATCTAGGTCTGGAACTGCCATTACAGGTTCACTAATCTTGGGTTATAGAAAGTCTGAGGCTGCAAAATACTCTCTAATGCTATCAATCCCAACCATACTTGGAGCTCTTGTTTTTAGCTTTTTAGAATTTGACACTTTAGAAGAAGATATTAACATTTTAACAACTTTTATAGCATTTTTAACGACATTTACAGTATCTTATTTATCAATATCTTTATTTCTTGGTCTCGTAAAGAAGCTTGGTTATATGCCATTTATTGTTTATAGATTGGTTTTAGGAATAATATTGCTGTGCCTGATATAGAAGGAATAAAAGTATTAAATCTTAGCTCCAAAAAAAGAGCTAAAGAGCTATCAGAAAAGTATAATGTTCCATTAATAAACTCTGAATCTGCAGAAACATATATATCTATTGATGATCAGCCAATTCTGCATTATGGCAAAAACAAATTAGAAAATTCGTTTATAGAAGGTAAATTTAGTACGAGGATCTCGCAATATCAGGGTGAAAGTCTTTTAAAAAAAGCAATTGGTTGGCAATCAACAGCACAAAAGCATATCTTAGACACTACAGGAGGTCTAGGGCATGATGCCTTTATTCTTGCATTGCTTGGACAAAAAATTACTGTTTTAGAGAAGAATACAGGGTTATGTGTTTTGATCGAGGAGGCATTAAACAATTTACCTAATTTGCCATATTTCAATGATGCTAGAAACAACATATCAGTTGTAAATAACGATAGCCGTGCTTTTTTATCATCCGCAGAAAACTTCGATGTTATTTACGTTGATCCAATGTTTAACTCGAAGAAAAAATTGAAAAGAACAAAACAAATGGAATTTCTAGATAATTATCTTGAAGAACATGATGATCCTTCTGTTGAATTTTATGAATCTAGTTTTAAAAGATTAGTTATTAAGAAAGAATTAAGAGCAGCACCTAGTATAAAAGATTGCTCTGCTATATCATTTAAGGGTTCATCAGTAAGATATGATGTATATTTAAAGGGAGAAAAATAAGGAAAAAAAATGAATTTTAGTCAAGCAGTAAAGTCAGCATTAATAGATAATTATTCTACTTTTAAAGGTAGATCTTGCAGGGCAGAATGGTGGTATTTTCTGTTATTTACAGTAATTATTTCAATAGTAGTTAGTGCTTTAGTGGCATTTACAACTTTCGGTAGTGTAGATTGGGAATATGTAGCAACATTAAGTGAAAACCAAGCAACCGAATTCATTCTGGATAGTAGCTTTGGACTAGGAACACGAATATCATCTGTAGCATTGTCTTTAATATTCTTTTTGCCCGCACTTGCTGTAACTATCAGAAGATTACAAGACCTTGATGCCAGCTATTATTGGGCTGTGCCATACTTTATAGTTAGTGTTATGAGTATATGGTTTGCAATTTTTCCTTCTGTTGAGCCTGCAGCAGTCAGGCTGGGTGCAGCTGGAAACTTGATCACAATCCTTTATTGTTTAGCTTTCTTAAGAAAGGGTGGCTATGAAGACAACAGATTCGGCCCTAATCCGCTCGAGGAAGAAGATACATATTAAGTTAATCTTCAAAAATTACTGCAGTGCCATAAGCAACCACTTCTGAAGCGCCTTGTGCAATAGTACTGCTTTGAATTCTAAAACATATTATTGCGTTAGCTCCCTTTTTTTCTGCATCTGCGACCATTCTTTCTACAGCCTGATCTCGAGTTTGTTGAAGAAGTCTTGAATACTCTTCTACTTCTCCTCCAACAATATTTTTAAGGCCTGCAAAGATATCAGCTACAGCGTGTCTTGCTCTTGCAGAACTGCCTTTGACATAGCCAATTGTGCTGACAATATTTTTTCCAGGGATATTTTCTGAAGTTGTTATTAACATGCTTTAATTCTAACAAATTATTTCAATTGATTATTATGCTTCACAAGAAGTATTAAAAGATTTAAAATGCATGCTTCATGGCTGTACAAAAAAGTAAAAAAACAAGAAGCAGAATTGGAATGAGACGCTCTCATGACGCTCTAACCTCTAATTCATTGGCTACTGATCCTGTTTCAGGTGAAAGACACCTAAGACACAACATGTCTGCAGATGGCTTTTACAAAGGGAGATTAGTCAAAGACCTTAAGAAAAAGTCTAAAGAGCCTGAAGAAGAAATTCAGCAATAGGATTTAATGGCTTTTTCATTCTTATTCCCTGGACAGGGTGCACAATATTCGGGAATGTTCAAAGAACATTTTAAAGAGTTCCCTGAATTTGAAGAAACACTTTCAATTGGGGAAGATTTTTATAAAGAAGACCTCAAAAGCATCATCATGTCTGATGACGCGAGACTTAACGACACATATTATACTCAGCCTTTACTAATGCTTATGAGCTATTCTCTCTTTCAAGTTTGGAGAAATCACAATTGTCCGATGCCAAAAGTTGCAGCAGGTCATAGTTTAGGTGAAGTATCTGCCTTCTTATGTGCTGGAGGCTTCAATATTAAAGATGCTTTAAGATTTATAAAATTTAGGGCAACCTTTATGATCGAAAGTAAGGGTGATACTAAAACTAAAATGTCAGCTGTGCTGGGGCTTGATGGAGATAGTATTAAAAAAATACTATCCGATAAAAAGGCAAAATTTCTTGAAGCTGTAAATATGAATTCTCCACTTCAAACAGTTATTGCTGGCAACACTGATGAAATTGAATCAGTAAAAAATGAGTTAGCTGAGAAGGGAGCGAAACGTGTTATTGATTTAGCTGTTTCAGTGCCTTCACATTCGAGTTTAATGAATATTGCCTCAACCAAATTGAAACTGGTGCTTGATGAGTTAAATTTAGCAAAACCCAGTTTTCCTGTAATACAAAATTTGCATGCAAAAATTCCTCTAACTACTAGGGAGATTTGTAATAACCTTGCTGAACAGATCTCAAACCCTGTTCAATGGGTCTCATCTATGAATAGATTGAAAAAGTATGGTCTTGATGAGCATATTGAGATAGGCCCAAATAAAGTTCTTTCTAGTTTAGCTAAACAAAACAGAATTAAAGGAACATTTTCTTCTCTCGATAATATTGATACATTTAAGGCACTACTTGATAAACATGGAAAATAGAAAAGTAATTGTTACAGGCGGCAATAGAGGTATAGGCAAAGGTATTGTTTTAAGTTTGTTGGAAAACAACTTTGAAGTACTTGCTACATGTCGTGATGCTTCAACATTTAATTTTACCCATGAAAACTTAATAGTTTCATCTCTAGATGTTTCTAATAGATCATCTGTTGAATTATTTCAAACAGAAGTTGATGAATTTGAGCCAGATATACTAGTTAATAATGCTGGCATCACTAAAGATAATTTATTTCTAAGGATGTCCGAAGAAGACTGGGACAGTGTTATTAATACAAATTTAAACGGTATTTTTAGGATTACTAAACTGGTTGTGAAGGGCATGCTTAAAAAAAGATGGGGGAGAGTAATAAATATTAGTTCTATCTCGGGTTCAATGGGCAATCCTGGACAAACAAATTATTCAGCTTCAAAAGCAGGTGTGGATGCCTTTACTAGATCATTAGCTAAAGAATTAGGTTCGAGGAATATCACAGTAAACTCAATTGCTCCAGGCTTTATTGAAACTGACATGACAGAAGCAGTTTTAGATCAAGAAGTAATAGATAAAATTCCATTGAAAAGAGCGGGAACAGTTGAAGATGTTGCTTCACTAGTGAACTTTCTGTCATCAGAAGAGTCAAATTATATTACCGGCCAAACTTTAGTAGTTGATGGCGGGCTATTTATGAAGTAATGTATGCTTTACGAATTTACTGAGGAGTAATAATGAGCGAAGTTCTAGATAAAGTTGTAGAGATAGTTTGCAATCAGCTTACTGTAGATAAAAATGATGTTACACCTGAGTCTTCTTTTGTAGAAGATCTTGGAGCAGATTCACTGGATACAGTTGAATTAGTAATGGCATTTGAAGAGGAGTTCGGTCTTGAAATTCCAGATGACGAGGCTGAAAATATTACAACAATTAAGAGTGCCGTCGATTGGATCGAAAATAACAGCTAAGAAATCACTTCTTTTTTTCCTAGTTTTTGGATTCTTATTCGTATCCATTAAGCTCCAGTATGCGCTTGGGCAAAAAATTCCTGTACAAGATCCAAACCAAACTTTCATTGTCAAAAAAGGCTCTAGCTTGTATGGAATACTATCCGACATAGAGGATAGATATAACCTATATAGCACTTGGTGGATAAGGTTTAAATACATTTTTAAAGACCATCCTGTAATTAAAGCTGGAAGATACAATATCCCGCCAAATTCTAGCGTTTCAGACTTAATCAGACGTTTTGAGGATGGAGATGTTCAATTATTTAAGCTTGCAGTTATTGAAGGTACTGTAGCTCAAAGAAGTCTAAACGCTTTAGAAAAAATTATTTTAGAGCAAGATCTTAATTTTACTGTTCCAGACCAAGTTAAAAGAATATTTTCAAGCGAAGCTTTGATTATGCCTGATACATATTTCTTTAGTGAAAAAAATGACCTTATTGAAGTATTAGTTAATTCAGAAAATTATTTACAGGAATATCTTGAGGAAGTATGGCAAAGCAAACCAAAGAACAATCCTTTAAAATCTCCACAAGAAGCTTTAGTTTTGGCCTCAATTATTGAAAGAGAAGCAGTATTACCTACAGAACAATCTACAATTGCTTCAGTTTTTTTAGCACGTCTAAGCATCGATATGAAGCTTCAAGCTGATCCAACATCATCGTATGGTTACTATCAAGACTATGGAGAAAAAATTGGAAGAGCCGTTCTTGATAATAAAAATCCATACAATACATATCAAGTCAAAGGTTTGCCGCCTGGACCGATATGTTACCCATCTAAAGGGGCTATAGAAGCAGCTATAAAATCAACACCTGGAGACTACTTTTATTTTGTTGCAAGAGGTGACGGGTCACATGTTTTCTCAAAAACCTATGAAGAGCATAATAAAGCTGTCAAAAAATATATTTACAGTAAATAATATACGTTGTGTTTATTTCATTCGAAGGTATTGAGGGTTCAGGAAAATCTACCCAGATAGAATTATTAGAGGCTGCGCTAGTCGCTGCTGGCCATAAAGTTACAAAGCTAAGAGAGCCAGGAACAACACAAATGGGTGAACAAATAAGAGATATTTTTTTACAAGATACCGATGAAAAAGTTGACCCAATTACAGAAGCATTTTTGCTTTATGCATCAAGAAAACATTTAGATCAAAATTTTTTGCGCCGTCATCTAAATAATGGCTCAATTGTAATAGCTGATAGATATGCAGATGCAACACTGGCCTACCAATGCTTTGGGAAAGGCTTAGAGAGAGAATTTATTGATGTTATACATAGCAAATCTGATCTGCTAGAGCCAGATTTAACTTTCTATATGGACATTTCAGCAGAAAAATCCCGAGATAGAATTTCACACAGAGAAATGGATAGGATGGAAAGTGAATCAATTGAGTTTTTCGACAGAGTGAGAAACGGATATTTAGAAATTGCTTCTAAAAATCCAGAAAGAATTGTATGTCTTGATGCTAATAGAAGCATTGAAGACTTACAAAATGAAATAGTAAATAAAACATTAGAAAAAATTAATGCTGCCGTGGGATAAAAAATTTTTAGAAAGAAGCGACGATATTAGGCCAAAAACAATATTGCATGGCTCTGATGGCCAAGACATTAGAGACATTTCCAGAACTATTATAAAAAATCTTATTACAGATATTGACCAAAAGGACTATGCGAATTCTGATCTTGAAAATATAGCCTCTCCAAACTTTTATTTTTTAAAAAAAGATCCTGAAAAAAGCATAATCACTATTTCGGAACTTAGAGAACCAAAAGATTTTCTTACCTTAAGCACTACAAAAAAGAGATTGCTTTTCATACAGGGTGGTGAGGATATCAGAATAGATGGTTACAACTCGCTTTTAAAAGTAGCAGAAGATACTGACGATGATACTTATATTTTTATCTCTACTAATAATCTTTCACTAATTCCTCCTACAATTAAAAGCAGATTTCACATTTCAAGAGTACCTAAACCCTCGGTATCAGAAGTCAAAGAATATATAACAGCTAACTCAAATGGGCTATCTGAAAGCGCTCTAAACTTTTTATCAGAAAATCCCAGAGAGCTAGAAAAATCTGTAGACGATATATCTAAAATGATCGAGAGATACCATCTATTTTTAAAAAATAAAGAGGTTCAATCCAAAGATAAAGATGAGATATCAGCCTTTACTGATTATCTAATTTTTCTCGAGAAGGGTAGGGTGCATTCAAAAACTAAACAGTCGCTTAAGAACCTAGAAAATCTTATTGAGATAAAAAAATCTATAAATTTGCCCAATAATTTGAGTCTAGATGTGATTAAGTTAAGGCTCAATTCTTGTCTTGAGTTGGTCTAGGAAAAAAGTTATTTTCCTGCTCAAATGCGTATGCCATGTTTATAAGACTAGCTTCATCCCATGCAGTGCCCATAAAAGAAAGGCCAGTAGGTAGATTATTTACATAATCCAACGGAATTGTTACGTGAGGATAGCCTGAAATAGCAGAGAGTGCTCCATTCCCCCAACCATTCTCGAAAGTGTCTCCTGTTTCATAATCTATTTTCCAAGCAGTATTTCTGGTTAAACCAACCAATCCATCTAAATCATCATTCAATAATGCCTTATCTAGGGAATTTTTAGCGTACTCGAGCACATCTAGTGATTGTTGATAAATATCTTCTGTCCTAACATTATCTATAGTCTTTCCAGGTGCTGATTCAACGCTTTTTATAAAATATTCTTGTCCATAGAATTCCATAATTTGTTTTCTGTTTGAAACATTAAAATCTATTACTGATTCCATGTTTTTCATATTTGATTTAGATTTATTCAAATAGGCATTTAGACCAATATAGAACTCATGCTGGAGAACAAACAAAGCAGATGACCAAAAATTTTGTGGCATTTGATCAAAGCTAACTACTACCACTTCAGCACCAAGTTTTTTTAGCTTTTGCTCGACTTTTCTTATTAACTTAAAAGCAACATCTGGAGCACCATCAGCTGGCATTATAAGACCTAACCTTTTACCGTTTAAATAATTTTTATCTAGTTTGGTTAACGCATCAAAATCATAATCTTTAGGAATAAGGTAAGTTGCTTTGTCTTTAGGATCTCTGCCTGAAATTGCTTGCAATACAATAGATGCATCGTTGACATTAAGTGCAAGAGGGCCTGCAGTGTCTTGTGTAGAGGAAATAGGTATTATTCCATGCCTGCTAACAAGTCCAACAGTTGGCTTAATACCAACAACACCGTTAATAGAAGCAGGACAAGTGATTGAGCCATTAGTTTCCGTTCCTATAGAAACAGGAACCAAACCAAGCGCTACAGCTGCTGCACTGCCAGAGCTAGATCCACATGGACTATAATCATAATCGTAAGGATTTCTTGTTTGTCCACCATGGCTTGACCATCCACTTACTGAATTTTGTCCTCTAAAATTTGCCCATTCGGATAAATTTGCCTTTCCAAGAACAACAAATCCCTTTTTTTGTAAATTAGTTACTAAATGTGCATCTCTTCGTGGAAAATTATCTAGTAAGGATAGAGAGCCTGCAGTATTCGGTAAGTCTCTAGAATCTATATTATCTTTTAAAAGTATTGGGATACCTCGCAAAGGTTTATATTTAGCGTAAATATATGATCTATAGAGTGAGTTATTATCATATGTAGAGATAATAGAATTTACATCTAAATCATTCTTTTTAACTTCAGAAAGATAATTTCCATAAAATTCCATTTTGTTATCAGATTTGTCTAACAATTTTTTGAAGTCAGAAATTGAATTAAAGGTGATTGATTCCGAAAAATGTAAAAAAGATATAAAAAAAAGAAAAAGGGGACAATTTTTATAAAAATCAAACATATTGAATAAATTTACCTAAAAAAATTAAAAAATAAAGAAATAGGGCATAGAAATATGATCTAAGCAAATTTTTTAGAATTTAAGGGTATATATCCATTATTTGATATCAAATTAAACTAGAGGAGCAATTAAAAGATATTTTTTTTCAAAAAAAGAAAAATTTAGAATATATAAAATCTCAGAAAGAGAATGATAAATAAAATTAGTATCCAGATCTAAAAAAAAATTTCTAAATTGATTACAAAACAATTTTAAAAAAAATAGTTAGGAGAGGGCAACCATTTTTTCCCCAAAGTTATCCACATATAAATAAGTTCGCATAATATATATTATGTTAAATATATATAGAGAAAAAAACTATTAAATAGATAGGCTGTGTTATTGATTCTATATGGTTAATATCTGATTTGAAAATTATGTTAATTTATTTATTTAACATAATATTTTGGTTTTTATGAATACCATGGATGTTTTCCGAATTTATTCATAGATACCTTCCTTTTGGTACTTAAATAATCTTCAAAACCCTTCACAACATTATTTATATAACTTTGTAATCTGAACTTGATGTATATATTCCACAAGATCCAACTCAATATTTGATTTTTGTATGGTAATTTTGGATTAATCTTAATTGTTAATGATGATTGTCTTGAATTTCCCTCTACAAGCCATTCTACACGAG
Source organism: uncultured Gammaproteobacteria bacterium (assembly GCA_913044115.1). Classification (GTDB taxonomy): domain Bacteria; phylum Pseudomonadota; class Gammaproteobacteria; order Magnimaribacterales; family TMED112; genus TMED112. The sequence continues at coordinate 35,080 of CAJWNO010000001.1, forward strand.
CTAACTTGGACTTAACCCCTATATCTAGTACATATCCACTCTCATCCCATTTGACGAAGTCTCTTCTATATTTGAGCCCATTTAGATATTTAACATAATCTATTGAGCCTTCTCCTGGCCATTTTTCAACCTTATTTTCAATGCAAAATGGGTGAAAATATTCAAGATTGCCTGGTTTTCTTATAACAGTTAAAAGCTCATTCTTGCTTTTTTTAAAGGTTCTCTTAGCTTTTACATACATTTTTCATAGTATCGCACACCATAATTTGGATTTGAATATGCCTCTGAAATCTTCTTAAAGCCCATTTTTTCGTGGAATTTTATTGACTCATCATTTTTTGGAGCAATATTTACCTCCGCACATATTGGGAGTTTATCTTTTTTGCAAATATCACTTATTTTTTTGTAAATAAAAGTTCCTATGCCTTTATTTTTAAAGGTTTTTACGACACCTATACGATCGATATAAAAGAACTTTTTAAACCTGTTTTCAAAGAATTTATAGTTTTTTGACTTGTATTCAGAATTTTCTCTAAAGCAAACTGAAAATGCACATATTTGTTCTTTATTAGTTAGATATATGCTGTAATTTGATTGTTTAAGAAGTTCTTTTAGTTTATCTAAATTTCCAAGAGGCCCTAAAAATGGGTTATAGCCTTCATTTATGTTAAATATTTGCTCAAGGATTTCACTTTTAGCAAGCTTAAGGTCATGTATCTGAATATCATTCATTTTTCCAATTTAAGTGACATTTAAAGCTAAGCAAGTAAAATAGGCAACCAATGGCAGGAAAAGATACTATTGAAATGCAAGGTACTGTGATGGAAGTTCTTCCTAATACAGTCTTCAGAGTCAAACTTGAAAATGATCATGTTATAACTGCGCATATCTCAGGCAGGATGAGAAAAAACTACATTCGAATCTTGAACGGGGATAAAGTTACTGTAGAGATGTCACCTTATGATCTTTCAAAAGGTCGAATTACCTTTAGATCTAAGTAATTTTCTCTTTAGCATTAACAGTTTTCAGAATAATCTTTCCATCTTTGGCTGTTAATTTAACTGAACTTCCTCTTTTGATCTTATCCTCTATAAGCATTGTAGAAAGAGGTTTTTTGATTAATTTATCTACTGCTCTTGATAATGGTCTTGCTCCAAGTTTTGGATCAAAACCCTCATCTAAGACCAGCTTGACTACTGCTTCATTAAATTCAATATCGATGCCCTTCTCGTTTAATTTTGCTTCTACGTCGATAATAAGTTTTTGAACCACTGATTCTAGGCTCTTATTAGAGAGATTATTGAAATTAATTATTCCATCAAGTCTATTCCTAAATTCTGGGGTAAATGCTTTAGATACAGCTTTTTCAAACTTGTCCTCTGAGCCTTGTTCAATAAAACCAACAGATTCACCTTCGGCTTCAACGGCACCAGTATTAGATGTCATAACAATTATTGTGTTTTTAAAGTTTATATTTCTGCCGTTACTATCAGCCAAATTACCATAGTCCAAAATTTGCAGAAGTATGTTAAATATATCTGGATGGGCCTTCTCAATTTCATCTAAAAGTAGAACAGAATGCGGTTTTTTGTTGATTTCTTCAGTTAAGTATCCACCTTGTTCATAACCAACATACCCTGGAGGAGAACCAATTAGTTTTGAAATACTATGTTTTTCCATAAATTCAGACATATCTAACCTTACAAATTCTATTCCTAAGAAAAACGCTAGTTGCTTTGTTAGTTCTGTCTTTCCAACTCCAGTAGGACCTGTAAAAAGAAAAGAACAGATTGGCTTCTCGTCATTTCCAATGCCAGCCTTGGAGGTTTTTACTGCAGATACAACGTCATTTACAGCATGGTCCTGACCAAATATTACAGATTTCAAGTTGTGTTCAAGATTGTTGAGATTCTCTTTACTTGATGCATTAAGTTGCATTGTAGGGATTTTTGTAATTTTAGAGATTAGTGTTTCAATGTCAGATTTTCTGATAATTTTCCCTTTGGCTTTTGATAACTTTTTTTGTGATCCGGCCTCATCAATGAGGTCAATTGCTTTATCCGGTAATTTAGAGTCTTGTAAATACTTATTTGAGAGCTCTACAGCTGATTTAAGGGCTTCTTTTGAATAAGTTATCCCATGATAGCTCTCAAACTTATTCTTTAAGCCCTCAAGTATTTGAATTGCCTCCTCTGTTGAAGGCTCATCTATCTGTACTTTTTGGAATCTACGTGACAATGAGTTGTTTCTCTCAAATATTTGTCTATATTCCTTGTAAGTTGTTGCTCCAATACACTTAATATCTCCTCTAGCTAGTGCTGGTTTTAAAAGGTTTGATGCATCAAGAGCCCCACCTGAAGCAGATCCTGCTCCAATAATTGTGTGTATTTCATCAACAAATAAAATTATTTTTTCTGTTTTCTTCAAATAATCCATCATGGATTTCATTTTTTTCTCGAAATCTCCACGATATTTTGTACCAGCTACTAAACTTCCAACATCCAAGGACATGACTTGATGATCTTTGAATATCTCTGGAGATTTGCCCTCTGCTATAGCTTTCGCTAAGCCTTCAGCAATAGCTGTTTTACCGACGCCTGATTCACCCACTAATATTGGGTTATTTTTTCTTCTTCTTCCCAAGACTTGAAAGAGCCTGTTTAAAGTATCTGTTCTACCAATAAGAGGATCAATCTCACCATCTTTCGCTAGATTATTTAGGTTAGTTAGAAACTCTGGATGTGTTTCACTCTCTTTGGGTGTTTCTTCAACGTTCTCTTCCGTTTCAACAGCGGTATTTTTGCCATGAGATATGTATTCAACAACATCTAATCTAGAAATGTTTCGTCTACTCAGCATATAGACTGCATAACTTTCTTTTTCTGAAAAGAGCGCAGCAAGCAGGTTTTCCCCGTTTACTTCGGTTTTTCCGCTAGATTGAACATGAAATATAGCTCTCTGTAATACTCTTTGAAAAGCTAATGTCGGCTGTATCTCTTTGTTTTCTGCAGCTTTGGGAACATTCTTTTTGATGTATTCTTTTATTTCTTTTTGCAAGCTCTCGATATCGATGGATAAATGATCAAATACTTTCCTTGAAGAATCCTCTTGTGTTAGAACAAGCAAAAGATGCTCTATAGTTACAAATTCATCGTTGTTATCCGAGCATTCCTTGAATAATAAATTGAGTGTATTTTCTAAGTCTTTTGAAAGCATATAGTTAATATATCTAATCTTTTCCTAATTCTTCAATATCTGTTTTTAAAGGATGTTCATTTTCTTTAGCAAATTGGTTTATCTGCTGAGATTTAGTTTCAGCTATCTCCTGTGAAAATGCACCACAGAACCCCCTACCCTCAGTATGCACCTGAAGCATAATTTCAGTGGATTTTGTGTGATCAAAGCCAAAAAATTTCTGTATGACATACACAACAAACTCCATTGGAGTGAAGTCATCATTAAAAAGAACAACAGTGAACATTGGAGGCTTGTCTACTTTTAGATCTTCTTCTTGTAGCTCAACTGTTCCTGTAGAAAACTCGTCTTGTGGCATTTATCTAATCAAATTTCTTGATTAACAGTCTACCAAATTCAGAACAACTTACCTCTGTTGCATCATCAATAAGTCTTGCAAAGTCATATGTAACTTTCTTTTTCTGGATAGCTTTTTCCATAGCTTTTATGATCAGATCTGCAGCCTCTACCCAACCCATATGTCGCAACATCATTTCAGCCGAAAGAATAAGTGATCCAGGATTCACTTTATCTTGTCCTGCGTATTTTGGAGCAGTTCCATGCGTGGCTTCAAATACTGCTGTTGTATCTCCAAGATTAGCTCCTGGCGCAATACCAATGCCACCAACTTGTGCTGCTAATGCATCAGAAATATAGTCACCATTTAGATTTGGTGATGCAAGAACATCATATTCGGCTGGTCTGTGTAGAATCTGTTGCAAGAAAGCATCACAAATTACATCTTTAACGATAATATCCTTTCCGTTATTAGGATTCTTAAAGATATGCCATGGCCCTCCATCAAGTGGTTTTCCATCAAATTCATCCCTTGCTAATTCATATCCCCAATCTCTAAAAGCACCTTCAGTAAATTTCTGAATATTTCCTTTGTGAATAAGTGAAACTGAGTCTCTATCGTTCTGAATAGCATACTCAAAAGACTTTCTTATTAATCTTTTGCTACCTTCTTCAGATACAGGTTTAATGCCTATTCCACAGTTTTCAGTAAACCTAATTTTCTCAACGCCAAATTCTTTACCTAAAACATCAATAAGTTTATTTGCCTCCGGCGTATTGGCCTCAAATTCAACTCCTGCATATATATCTTCAGAGTTTTCTCTAAATATGACCATATCAACTAGATCTGGTCTTTTTACTGGACTTGGTGTTCCAGCAAAATATTTAACTGGTCTTAGACAAACGTATAAATCTAGCTTTTGTCTAATTGCAACATTCAGTGATCTTATTCCGCCACCAACTGGAGTAGTTAATGGCCCTTTTATAGAAACGTTATATTCCTTACAGGCATCAAGGGTTTCTTGTGGCATCCATTCATCACCACCGTAAACATCTACTGCTTTTTCTCCACAGTAAATTTCCATCCAACTGATTTCTCTTTTGCCTTTGTAGGCTGATTGAACAGCTGCATTCACAACATCAATCATGACAGGTGTAATATCTACACCAATACCATCACCTTCAATGAAAGGTATGATTGGATTATCAGGTACAATTAATTGATTATCTTTGTAAGTTATCTTTTCGCCTTTTGCTGGAATTTTGATTTTTGATGAAGTCATAGCTAAAAATTTGGCTTGATTATACTTACATTTGCATTAAATATTAAGACTCTTAAGACAATAAGTATGGGAAAACAGAAAAAAGTAATTGTAGGTGTCTCCGGAGGAGTTGATTCTTCCGTAACAGCATTGCTACTTAAATCAGCAGGATATGACGTTCAAGGCATTTTTATGAAGAATTGGACCAACAATGCTCCTAATATTGAATGTACATCTGAGGAGGATTTTGCAGACGCTGAAAAAGTTTGCGACCAAATTGGCATTCCACTTCATCTCGCAAATTTTTCTGCAGATTATTGGGACAAAGTTTTTAAGAAGTTTCTCTCTGATCACCACGCTGGTTTAACACCTAATCCAGATATTCTTTGCAATAAAGAGATAAAGTTTGGTGCATTTTTAGATTATTGCTTAGAAACAGGTGCTGACTATATTGCTACAGGCCATTATGCAAGAGTTGGAGTTGACAATGATGCAAGATTATTAAGAGGTCTCGATAGTTCAAAAGATCAATCATATTTTTTACACCAAGTAAGTGGCGTAGATTTAAGAAAAACGCTTTTTCCTTTAGGGGAATTAACTAAAGATCATGTCAGAAAGATCGCCAAAGATAACAAACTAATAAATGCTGAAAAGAAAGATTCAGTTGGAATATGCTTTATAGGTAAAAATAATTACAACGATTTCATATCAAATTTCTTAGGTAAAAAACCTGGAATTATTGTTGATGACAAAGGCGTTAAGCTAGGCGAGCACCAAGGACTCATGTATTTCACATTAGGCCAGAGGCAAGGCATAGGAATTGGTGGTGTTAAAGGCAGAGATCAAAACTCTTGGTATGTTGCCCATAAAGATCAAAGTAGTAATGAGTTAATAGTTGTACAAGGCGGTGATCATGAGCTTCTTTTCAGTATTGGTTGTTATACAGAAAGCATGCATTGGGTAAATGAGGAGATAAAAGATGGCTCAGATTGCGAGGTTCAAATTCGGTATCAATCTGAACCTATAAAAGCCAAAATCTACAAAACCTCTAAGGGCAATAAGATTATGTTTAATGAGGAAATATCAGCTGTTACACCTGGACAGTCAGCTGTAGTTTATCAAGGTGATGAATGTCTGGGAGGTGCAGTTATAAGAGAAAGAATTTCAGAAAAATACTATAGCTGGGCAGAAAATAGAGGGTATAATTACGAAGTCTATGAATGACGCCCTTAACAACCTATCCCCCCTGGATGGTCGATATCGAGAAAAAACCCAAGATACCCGCGCAAATTTTTCTGAAAGTGCGCTCATAAAAGCTCGACTAATAGCAGAAATTGAATGGTTGGATTATTTTCTTACCAATTTCAAACCTGAGTGGAGAGACCCTGAGACAACCAATAAAATTCAAGAATTATCAAAAAATATACCCGATAGCTTGGTTGAAAAGGTTAAAGAAATTGAGAAAACAACAAACCATGATGTTAAAGCAGTTGAATTTGCGCTAGCAGAGGAATTCAAACACTCAGAATCAGTCCAAGCTTCTTTACATATTTTCTTAACTTCGGAGGATATAAATAGTTTGAGTTACGCCTTGATGTTAAAAAAATCTCATAACAAATTATTAAAGTGGGTTGAGGAAATAATTGCTGCATTAGAGTCTTTAGCTAGCGAAAATAAAAATATCGCAATGATGGCAAGGACTCATGGTCAACCTGCCTCCCCTACTACGCTCGGTAAAGAAATTAACGTATTTGTAGCAAGGCTAAAGAAAGAGCATGCAACACTTTCTAAAGCGAAGTTTTATGCAAAATGGGGCGGTGCAACAGCTAACTATAATCCTCATAGTGTTGCATTTCCGCAAGAAAATTGGGTTGAGCATTCAAAAAAATTCCTTAATCATCTCGATATAGAGCTGACCGTTGTATCCACTCAAATTGAACCACACGATTATATGTCTGAGATTTTCCATAATATCCTCAGAATTAATAACATACTTATAGATTTAACCAGAGATATATGGAGCTATATTTCTCTCGATTATTTCTCACTGAAAATGAACAAAAATGAAGTAGGTTCATCCACGATGCCACACAAGGTTAACCCCATAGATTTTGAAAATGCTGAAGGTAATATTGGTTTATCCAATGCACTGCTTTCTCATCTTGCTGAAAAGCTTCCAGTTTCAAGGCTTCAAAGAGACCTTTCTGACTCTACGGTACTTAGAAATATTGGATCTGCTTATGGGTACATGGAAATTGCAACTAAATCTGCACTCAAAGGACTTGAAAAGCTTGAAGCCAATACAGATGTAATAAGTAGAGATCTCGAGGATAGGTATGAGTTGCTTGCAGAAGCTTTACAAAGCTTCATGAGGCTGGAAGGCAAGAAAGATGGTTATGACCAGGTTAAACAGTTATCACGAGGCCAAAAAATGAACAAAGACATGTATTTAAAAGCAGTTGAAGAGTTGATTGATAATGAGGAATACAAAGCTATTTTGAGTAGTCTTACGCCTTCAAAATACATAGGTATAGCAGCTAGTCTTGCTGAAGAATAAATATGAAGTTTAATTTTGATACTCCAGAAAATGCTCAAATTATCTTTTCAGATGAAGCAAATAAATTTGTCCAAGATTTGCACAGTAAATTCGGAACCAAGATTCTTGATTTGTTAGATGAAAGAGTAAAAAACCAAGCTGAGTACAATGCAGGCAAACTTCCAAATTTTCTTGATGAAACAAAAGAAATAAGAAATTCTGACTGGCAAGTTAGAGACATACCAAATGATTTGAAAGATAGGCGTGTAGAGATCACAGGGCCAGTTGACAGAAAAATGATCATTAACGCCTTGAATGCTGATGTAAAAGTTTTTATGGCTGACTTTGAGGATTCTTTAAGCCCCACTTGGGAAAACGTGGCAAACGGTCAATTAAACATGCATGACGCCGTTCGTAAAACAATCACATTTGAGAATCCATTGAATGGGAAGAAATATCAACTTAACGATGAAACAGCAGTTTTAATGTGTAGGGTAAGAGGCTTACATCTTGAAGAAAAAGGCATTGAAATAAACGGTTCAAATCCATCAGGTTGTTTGTGTGATTTTGGTTACTATTTATTTCATAATGCCAAAGAGTTAGTCAATAGAGGTACTGGACCATATTTCTATATTCCAAAACTTCAGAATCATCATGAAGCTAGACTTTGGAATGAAGTAATTAATTATGCTGAGGACCAATTAAATCTACCCAGAGGCACTGTAAGGGTCACTTGTTTAATTGAAACTCTTCCAGCAGTTTTCGAGATGGATGAAATCCTTTACGAATTAAAAGATCATATAGTTGGTTTGAACTGTGGAAGATGGGACTATATTTTCAGCTATATTAAAACTTTTCAGAACGATAAAAGCAGACTTCTTCCTGATAGGTACCAAGTAGGTATGGACAAACCTTTTTTGAATGCGTACTCCAGATTGCTAATACAGACATGTCACAATAGAGGAGCATTTGCTATGGGAGGGATGGCAGCTCTGATTCCATCTAAAGATCCAAGTGAGAACGCGATTGTCACTGAAAAAGTTTTAAGCGATAAAACACTGGAAACTCAGAATGGTCACGATGGAACATGGATTGCTCACCCTGGATTAGCTGACATCGCTAATAATGTCTTTTCCAATGCATTTGAGTTTGATCAAACCAATCAACTGCATGTACTCAGGGAGAACGATGTAATTACCCAAAATGACTTAATTGAGCCTTGTGAGGGTAATTTTACAGAACATTGTTTTAGAACCAATATTAGAGTTTCTCTCAGGTATATCGAGGCATGGTTGCGTGGTGTAGGTTGTGTGCCGATCTATGGCCTTATGGAGGATGCTGCAACAGCTGAAATATCCAGAAGCTCATTGTGGCAATGGATCAAGCATAACGTTGAGTTAGATACTGGACTTATGTCTGATAAAGAGACGTTTGAAAAACTTTTAGAGGAAGAATACAATGTTGTCTTAGAAGAGGTTGGGCAAGACTCTTTGAATTCAGGGAAGTTCGTCGAGGCTAAAACTTTGTTAAAAGATTTAGTTTTGAGCGATGAATTAACTGATTTCCTCACACTGCCCGCATATAGGAGTATTTAAAATGAATTTAAGTGACCAAGTCGCTGCATTAGAGAAAGATTGGGCTGAGAATCCAAGGTGGAAGCATGTCAAAAGACCTTATTCAGCCGAAGAAGTTGTTAAATTAAGAGGTTCATTGCAACCTGAATGTACATTAGCCAGAAAAGGAGCTGAAAAGCTCTGGAACTACTTATTTACAGAGGATTATATAAATTGTTTGGGAGCTCTTACTGGTGGTCAAGCTGTTCAACAAGTAAAAGCTGGCGTAAAAGCAATTTATCTTTCAGGCTGGCAGGTTGCTGCGGATAATAATTCCGCTGGTACTATGTACCCAGATCAGTCCCTATATCCAGTTGATTCAGTACCAAAAGTTATAACAAGAATAAATAACGCGTTTAGAAGAGCAGATCAAATCGAATGGATGAATACCAATGGTGAGCCCAAAGTTGATTTTTTTGCCCCTATTATTGCCGACGCTGAAGCGGGCTTTGGTGGGAATCTTAATGCCTTTGAATTAATGAAACGTATGATTTCTGCTGGAGCTGCAGGAGTTCATTTTGAGGATCAATTAGCAAGTGTAAAGAAATGCGGCCACCTAGGTGGAAAAGTTCTTGTCCCTACACAGGAAGCAGTTCAGAAGCTTATTGCAGCTAGACTGGCTGCAGATGTTTCAGGCACACCAACAATACTCATTGCAAGAACAGATGCTGATGCAGCAGATCTGGTGACTTCTGATGTCGATGAAAATGACAAGCCATTCTTGACTGGCGAAAGAACATCTGAAGGCTTCTTTAGAAGCAATGCTGGCTTAGATCAGGCTATAGCTAGAGGTTTAGCTTATGCACCTTATTCTGATTTAGTATGGTGTGAAACATCAAAACCAGATTTGGATCAAGCAAAAACCTTTGCTGAAGCAATCAAGAAAGACCATCCTGAAATAATGTTGGCATATAACTGCTCCCCTTCTTTCAATTGGAAAAAGAACCTCGACGATGCAACTATTGCTAAGTTCCAAAAAGAGCTTGGTGCGATGGGCTATAAGTTTCAATTTATTACTTTAGCCGGCATTCATTCTATGTGGCACGGTATGTTTAACTTAGCAAATGAATATGTTGCAGATGGTATGACTGCTTACGTGAAACTACAGGAAAAAGAATTCGAAGACGCCAAGAAAGGTTACACTTTTGTTTCTCATCAACAAGAAGTTGGTACAGGTTACTTTGACGCTGTAAACAATTGTATCCAAGGAGAAGAAAGTTCAACTTCTGCACTCAAAGGATCAACAGAAGAAGACCAGTTCTAAGGCTCATTATATTAAATATTTTAAGGGTTACTTCGGTAACCCTTTTTTATATAGTACATATATGGATACAGGATTTTTAATAGGCTTGATAGTTCTTTTGGGCGGTGGTTACATAGTTATAACTCGAAAAAAGAAATAAGTTATTTATTTTACCCAACCAAAAATAAAAGGGAGCAATAAGGGCAGCAAAAGCACCACCGCATAAAGAGTGAAAGCACCATTTCTAGACATTTTCGTACCTAACAATTTACGAATTTTTAATGAAAGTGAGCCAAATATCAACCAAAAACCAACAATAAATAAGGTTAGATAGAGAGCTTCTAAGTTTGTCATTAGATATATTTTACAAAGAAATTAAGTAAATTTATTATACATAAGTGCACTATTTAAAAAGACCCCTAGTCGTCTCATATGCTTTATTGCTTATAGCATGTGGTGGAGGTGGTGGTTCAAGTAATGAGACCACACCTGAATCAATACCCTTAACAATAAATGTGAGTAATTTTGATTCTAATGTTAGAAGTTATGAGCCAAAAACAATTACTATTTCAGCGAATTATAACTGCTCTTTTAATCTTTCAAGCCCCGATATATATTGGGTTACATCATCAGACAATAAAACGTTTTCATACAGAGCTCCTATTACCTTGCTTGAAGAAGAGCAATTCAACATAACCGTAAGCTCTGTGCCTGCAGCTAATTGCCCTTCTGGCTCAAAAATTTTTACTCATAACGTTTCCAGAGAAGCCAACACATTAAGATATGTACCTGATCCAGAACCTTACAACTACAGTGATTTAAAAACTGACTATTTTGCCTCACATGACTTGGGTTTTGGTGGCATGAGAATTACAGATAGATTTACAGCGACAATTTGTTACCCCACACCTGAAGATTGCGAAACATGGGAGAACGAGTTGTTTGGTCAAGATGCTCATAACATGGCTACAGGTGATTTCAATGGTGATGGATATGAGGATATGGTAGTAGCATGGGCATTATTTCCACATACTATCGATCTTGATCAAAAGGTAAATGCACCAGTAAATATCTATTTAAATGATGGTAATGGAAATCTTTATGAAGATCTTTCAATTTATGAAAATGGTGAAGTTCCAACTCACCCCTTTGCATATAGATTAGCAATTGCTGATTATAACGGAGACGGCATTGATGATATTTTTGCAGGGTCTATGGGATTGCAATATCGTGATCCAGATTACTCAAATAACTTTATACTGCCCTACCCTGACCTTCTGCTTTTAAGTAACTCTGAAGGAATATTTGTTGAGTCATCAGCCAATATTGATGACCAAAATAATGGCGAGGGAAAACTATGTGGTTTTAGTCATGACTCAAGTTCAGGGGATTTTGACAACGATGGTGATATTGATATTTTTGCCTGCAATATCTTATTAGTTAATGATGGTTCAGGAAACTTTTCTTTTCATGATTATCTAGAAAGAAACCATCAATTTGCCTACGGCAACCCCATGAGTAGTTTAGTAGTAGATCTTAATAACGATGATTTTGATGATTTAGTTTTCTGGAATTTTGATAACCGTTGGAACTTTGAGAATCTTCCAGAGGATGGTTTTGTTTTCTTGAGTGATGGAACAGCTAATCTCGAGAATTGGACCCTAACAGAATTACCAATTGGTCCTTTCGGCAGAAATCATAATAAATATAACCATGCTGCTTGGGGTGACATAAATAACGATGGCAATAACGACATTGTTGTAGCAGTTACAAGGGATTTGCCTTATTACGAGGGGGCATATATTCAGGTTCTTTTAGGCGATGGCACAGGCCTCATGACAGATGTAACTGCTTCTAACTTTAGCAATCAACCAAGATCTGATAGTCATCATGGAGAAGGCAACATATATCTCAGAGACTATGATGACGACGGCGATATCGATATCTTCCATTCGACTCGAGACTTTTTATCTGACCTACATGGTGCCCATATTGCCCTAAATGATGGTGCAGGGAATTTTTCGTCAGTGGCAGGAAGCATTATGCCTCAAAAACCTAAAGCCAATGAATACGATAACAACCAGTACTTATTTAAAGGAATGCCTATAAATCTTGATAATGAAGGCTGTTTAGATCTCATTTCAACAAGTGACAGTTGGATGAATGAAAGCGCAACAAAAAATTACTTATTTAGTCTTATAAATACTAGATGTGATTGACTCTAATCTTTAACTTTGCCACAAACTTGGCAAGCTTCACCCTTAGAAAGATATACCCCACCGCAACTAGGGCTTAAAGGCTTATTTTTAAGTATTAAACCAATTGCCATTCCACATATTGATAAGGCAACTACTAAAGCGGCTAAAAGAGCATTTATCATGGAGATATCATACTCCAATTACTGCTTTGAATGGAATCACCATTATTTAAAATAAAAAATACTTTTAAACCGTTCGATTCAGCAGTCATTAAGCCCTGCTCTTTGCCAAGTACATACAAAGCAGTAGCCCATGCATCAGCATATGTTGCACTTTCGTGAGCCACTGTTACTGATAATAAGTCTCTCGGCCCCTTTCCCCAGATGTGACTTGGTTCACGATATTCTCCGGATGTAGCAATAGAAATACCTCCTTTGGGCACGTTAAACGCGATATAAGGGCTTTTTTTACTGTTGATTGGTCTTTCTATGCCAAAAATCCAATTTTCCTTAAATTTAGAGCCTTTAGATCTAATCTCACCACCTATTTCTATAAAGTAATTACTTACTCCATTTTGCTCAACCAATTCTGCAATTTTGTCGATTGCATAACCTTTTCCAATAGCAGAGAAGTCATAACCATTATTATCTTTTGGTAAAAAGGCCCCCTTACTAGAAGTAGATATTTCCATGCTTATGTCATAAAGGTTTCTAAATTCTTTCGACCATTCAAGATCGTCATTGTTATTGATTAGTGAAATCTCTGATGAGGGCTTATATGTTGAAAAAACATAATCCACTCTTGTCAGCTCATTTTTGATTCTTGATTCTAAATCTGCATGACTAGAATTTTCAGCAATTTTAATCGAATATGTGGTGCCATAGATCTCTCCAGAGAAGTCTTGCAGAATCGCATTAGAACAGCCTGATAAAAAAAGAAGGCAAAAAAGAAATAGCCTTTTAGCCACCAAAGTCATCGAGCATTATGTTTTCTGGTTCAACACCAAGATCAGTCAGCATCTTTATGCAACTAGAATTCATTATTGGCGGCCCACAGAGATAGTATTCACAGTCTTCAGGAGCATCATGTTTTGATAGATATTCATCGTGAGTAACTTGATGAATAAAACCAGATAATCCCTCCCAATTATCCTCAGGTAAGGCATCAGATAAAGCTATGTTAAAAGAGAAATTTTCATGTTCTTCAGCGAGTTTTTCAAACTCTTCTTTGTAGAAAATCTCTTTCATGCTTCTTGCGCCGTACCAGTAGGAAATTTTTCTGCCTGAATTAAGCCTGATAAGTTGATCAAAAATATGTGATCTCATTGGGGCCATGCCTGCTCCGCCTCCAATGAAGACCATTTCATTTTGTGTTTCACGTGCAAAGAATTCGCCGAATGGACCAAAAACTTTTACCTTATCTCCTGGTTTTAAACCAAACACATAAGACGACATTATGCCTGGAGGAAAGTCAGTTCCAGGAGGTGGTGAGGCTACTCTTATATTGAACTTTAAAACCCCTTCCTCTAACGGATAATTTGCCATGGAATAAGCTCTTATTATTGGTTCAGGATTATTGGCTACGTTATCCCAAATTTTAAATCTATCCCAATCTTCATGATATTCTTCAGCGACATCAAAATCTTTATAACTTTTATTCTCATATGCTGGTGCCTCGAGTTGAACGTATCCGCCTGCTCTAAATTTTACGTTTTCTCCTTCCGGAAGCTTCAGAACAAGCTCTTTAATAAAAGTAGCGACATTATCATTTGAAACGACCTCACATTCCCACTCTTTTACCCCAAACACTTCCTCTGGTATTTGGATTTTCATATCGCCTTTTACGGCAACCTGACATGATAAGCGCCAGTTATCGTTCTGTTGTTTATAGTTGAAGTGGGATTGCTCAGTGGACAGTATAGATCCACCACCGTCTGTGACCTGACATTTACATTCTGCACAAGTTCCTCCACCACCACATGCTGATGCTAGATAGATATTTTTAGAAGCCAAAGTACTCAGTAATTTTCCACCTGCAGGCACTTTAATGCTTTTTTCTGGATCCCCATTTATTTCTATAGAGACTTCCCCAGTGGATACTAACTGTGATCTGGCAAACATCACAAACGCGACGAGGAACGCCACAATAAGAGTAAATGAAAGTATTCCTAAATAAATATCCATTAGAGTAAAATTCCTCCAAATGACATAAAACCAAAACTCATTAAACCAACTATTACAAAAGTTATACCTAGTCCTCTTAACCCCTCTGGTATATCACTATATTTTAACTTTTCTCTGATCCCTGCCAAGAGGACAATAGCTAAAGCCCATCCAAATCCTGCCCCAAATCCATAAACAACACTTTCCGTAAAATTATAATTTTTCTCTATCATGAATAGAGAGGCTCCTAAAATTGCACAGTTTACTGTGATTAGTGGCAAGAATATCCCTAATGCGTTGTACAAAGCAGGCACATATTTATCCAGAAACATTTCAAGAATTTGAACTGCTGCTGCAATAACTCCAATATATGTGATTAAACCAACAAATTTGAGATTCGTATTTTCTAGTCCTGCCCAAGATAATGCACCCTCTTTCAAAACAAAATTATAGATAAGATTGTTTAACGGAACGGTGATAGTTAGAACAACAATTACTGCAATTCCTAGACCAAATGCTGCTTTTACCTGCTTTGAAATGGCAAAGAAAGTACACATTCCCAAAAACAAGGATAAGGCTATGTTTTCTATGAAAACCGTTTTAACGAAAAGATTGAGTAGATCAGCCACTTTGCACCTCTTTTTTAACGGTTAATGGCTTGAAAGTATGAGCTTTTAGCGGGTTCTCATTTTCTTCTACTTGGCTTTTGCTAAAAGATCTTATAACCCAGATCATTATTCCAATTATGATGAAGGAGCTAGGTGGTAAAAGAAGAAAATTATTTACTGGGTAAGTTTCAGGCATTATTTGCATACCAAAGAAAGTACCGCTTCCAAAAATTTCTCTAATTGCAGCTACCACAAGCAAGACAAAACTGTATCCAAGGCCGTTACCAAAACCGTCTAACATGCTTTTTATGGGTGGGTTTTTCATTGCGTAAGCTTCAGCTCGACCCATAACAATGCAATTAGTTATGATAAGCCCAACAAATACTGAAAGCTGTTTACTCGCTTCATATGCGTAAGCTTTTAAAAGTTCATCCACAATAATCACCAGTGATGAGATTATTGTCATCTGAACGATGATTCTTATGCTATCGGGTATGTAATGTCGAATTATCGAAATAAATAAGTTTGAGAGCGTTACAACAGATGTAAGAGCTATACACATAATCAGTGTTACATCCATTTTGACTGTAACCGCAAGCGCAGAACATATGCCCAATATTTGAAGCGCAATTGGGTTATTTTCGACTATAGGAGTAAAGAGTAGTTTTCTTGTCTCTTTCACTGAGATTGCTTTCATGCTTTATCTCCTCTTAGCATTTCAAGCACTGGGCCATAACCATTTTCGCCAAGCCAATATTTGATCATATTTGAAACACCGTTACTGGTAAGTGTTGCTCCTGAAATTCCATCAATTTCATATTCTTCTGTCGAAGGACCTTTGGTTACATACAAAACCACATTACCCGATGAATCATAGACTTTCTTTCCATTCCAATCGGATTTCCAGACTGGGTTATCAACCTCTCCCCCCAGTCCAGGTGTTTCTTTGTGATCATAATACTCAATTCCTTTCACGGTATTTAAATCTGCATCAAGTGATAAATACCCATAAAGAGTGCCCCATAAACCATACCCTCTTATTGGCAGAACAATTTTTTGAATTTGGTTTTGTTCTGAGTACCAAACATAGATGGGAGCAACATTCTCTCTTCTTTTCAAAATAGCTATATCTTGTTCTTTAGGAACCAAACTTGATTGCGCAACATTCGAAGATGCTTTGATATGATCATAATTCTCAGTTACTTCTACAAGCTGGTTTGATTTAAAATCAACATAAAGAGTTTTAATTTTTGAAAACTCTTTTTCAACTTCATCCGTCGTTATTCCTGCAGCCGCCAATATTTTGAGTTTTTTCTCGTTTTCAACATTTAAATTTTGTTCCGGCCTAACAGTTACCGCTGTTACTGAAACTACAACTGCACAAGCTATACAAGCTATTAATGGAATGATCATTTTGTTCATGCGTTATACCTCTCCATTCTTTTGCTCGTATTGTATGAAGTTACGCAGTAATCAATTGCTGGAGCAAGCAAATTCGCAAAAAGGATCGCCAACATCATTCCTTCAGGAAATGCAGGATTTACAACCCTAATTAAGATCACAAGAACACCAATTGAAAATCCATATATCCATCTACCCATATTAGTATTTGCGGCAGTTACTGGCTCTGTTGCCATATAAATAAGTCCGAATGCAAAACTGCCTATTGTTAAATGCCACCACCATGGAACACTGAACATTGGGTTTGTATCAGAGCCAATAAAATTTAAAAAGCTTGCCATAAGGATCATGCCTATCAATGTAGCTACTATGATCCTCCAAGAAGCTATTTTGGCGTAAACCATATATGCCCCTGAGAGCAATATTAATAATGTGGAGGTTTCACCAATTGAACCTGGAATTTGACCAAGAAAAGTTTGTGTCCAAGTATAATTAGCTTGAATCCCAGATATTCCTTCTTGAGCACCAATACCAAGTGCAGTAGCCCCTGAATAACCATCAATTGCACCATTGTCTGCTAGGGATGAAATCCAAACCATATCTCCTGACAATTCTGACGGATAAGCAAAATAAATGAATGCTCTTCCTGTGAGGGCTGGATTTAGAAAGTTTTTACCTGTGCCACCAAAAAACTCTTTGCCAACAACTATTCCAAAAGCTATTCCTGATGCAGCTTGCCATAGAGGTATATCTGGAGGACAACTTAAAGAAAATAAAACCGTTGATACAAAAGCACCTTCATTTATTTCATGTCTTCTAATAGTTGCAAATATAGCTTCGCAGGCAATACCCACAACAAAAACTGTTAAATATATCGGGACAAAATAAACAAGCCCAAACCAAAACCTATGGAAGTGGTTAGAAGGGTCTGTCCCAACTAATTGAATTAAAGAATTGTGCCAATCTCCAGTTGAGCTAAAACCGCCCTTTTGCATGTAATCAAGGCCCCAAAACCCCATGTTATACATACCCCAAAACATAGCTGGAAAAGTTGCTAGCCAAACAACAACCATGACTCTTTGAATATCAAGTCTATCTCTTACGTGTGTTTTACCAGTTGTGGCAACTTTCGATGAGAAGAAAAAGTTTTGAATAACCTCATACAGATAAAAATAGTTATTATCTTTAGATGGCCTATTCTTATCAAAAAATTTCTCCAAAAATTTCATGAGGTTTCCTCTTTCCAAATCATTTCCATACAATCATTAAATAGTGCCACATAGTCGTATTTACTAGGGCAAACATACGAAAAAATACTCATATCTTCTTCGCTTAAATCAAATATCCCTAATTCCCTTAATGCTACTAGATCTCCTATTGCTAGAGATTTTAAAAAAAGCGTTGGATCTATGTCAAAGGGATTCACCTCATCAAAAACACCAATAGGAACAATAGCTCTATAACCGCCATTTATATTTGTATCAAAATCAAACTTTTCTGGTTTAATAAAACTTGATAAAAATACGTTTGAAACGCTGTGATCCTTAAAGCCAGGTTTTAACCAGTTAAAGAAAGTAGCTCTTCTTTCATCAGAGACTAAAGAGAGTTGGTTAGAGTAGCGTGATAGGTAGTCTGAGTAGCTGTCACCGCTTCTTCCATATAATAGGCTTCCAGATACTCTTCGTGCATTACTAGAGGCTACTCCAGCTGATAGTTCCTCAAGATTTCCACCAAGCCTCGTTTTTACAACTTTCGGTTCATCACATGCAGGACCACAAACGCTAATGTATTTTTCATAGCAAAAATTCCCGCTTGTCATAGATTTGCCCATCCTAACAACGTCCTGCCAATTTACAGTCCAAGTTTTTGTATTCTTTGTTAAAGGCCTTATTTTTTGAATGTGAAAAGAACTACTACCACAAGGATATTTTCCATCGACCACATACTGCTCAATACCTAAATCCCCAGTGTAAATATTTGAGTAGGAACACAAATAAATTGGACAATTAAAAGTGTTTTTTAAGTATTTCAATCCTGTTAAGAAGTTTTCTCCTTCTATCTCGAGCACCTGATTAGGGCTTGCTTCTAGTTCATCGTTCTTACATGCATTGATAAACAAGAAATTTGGTTCAGTTCCTATTGCGGGAACTCTATTAAATGGCCTTTCGCGAAAACTATCCCACAATCCAGCATTTAGTAAATTTTCAAGTTTATTTGCTGAAGAAATGAAAGGCTGATCATGGTCATCACTTCTTTTTATTACCACTGAAACAAGAGCTCGCTTTTCCCCTCTATTTACTTGATGGATGACACCACTTGCAACAGCTCTTACCACAAATCCTGGGTTGGTCTTGTCCTCCCAGATAGCTTCGCCTTGTCTTATTTCATCACCCTCTTTCACAAGAATTTTTGGTTTAAGACCAAAGTAATCTTCTGCTAAAACCGCAGAAAACTGAGGGTCGATGATATCTAGATTGTTATTTCTTACAGAGCCGTGAAGAGGTACATCAAGGCCCCCTTTCATTTTAATTTTTTTCATTTACTGTTTTGGGTATCTAATTAAATTTACACCAAGAACTTTTTTCAAAAGCCTTACAACTTGTTTGGAGTAACCATACTCGTTATCGTACCAGACGTAAATAGTTACACAGTTAAAATTGCTTATTGTTGCTTGTGCGTCATAAACACAAGCAAATTCATTACTGTAGAAATCTGAAGATACACCATCAATTGAATTAGAGTAATCGATTGTTGTTCTTAGATTTGAGTGAAAAGCTGCCTTTTTGAATAAGTCATTAAGCTCATCTACACCAACACCCTTTTTAAGGTTAAGGTTCATAATTGCCAAACTCACATTTGGTGTTGGTACTCTTATTGCATTAGCTGTAAGTTTGCCTTTCATTTCCGGCAGTATCTCAGAAACAGCTTTAGCAGCACCAGTATCAGTGATGACCAAATTAAGAGCTGCTCCTCTACCCCTTCTATCTGACTTATGGTAGTTATCTACAAGGTTCTGATCGTTAGTATATGCATGGATAGTCTCTATGTGCCCACTGACTATCTTGTAGGCATCATTGATTAGTTTGAGTGGCGGAGCAATGGCATTTGTTGTGCATGATGCTGCAGCAACAATTTTTTCATCTTGCTTTAATTTTTCATCATTTATTCCAAAGACAATATTTTTGATCTTTCCTTTTGCGGGAGCAGTAAGTATTACTTTATCCACCGATGGATTTCTTGTATGTTGTCCCAATCCTTCTTCATCCTTCCAGGCACCAGTGTTATCAATAATAGTTGCCTTTTTTATCCCATAATCTTTGTATTTAACTTTTCTAGGGTCATTTGCATATATGACGAATATTTCGTTCCCATTTACAATTAATGAATTATTCTTTTTGTTTACCCTAATTGTGCCTGGAAATGTTCCATGTACGCTGTCATTTCGCAGCAAGCTTGCTCTTTTAATAAGATCATCTTCATGGCCTGAATCTCTTATGACAACGGCTCTCAGACGCCAATTAGCTCCTGCTCCAGTATCTGTGACAAGTATTCTTGTTATAAGCCTTCCAATCCTTCCGAAACCATATAAGACTACGTCTTTTGGTCTCAAAGGATAAGATCTTTTTGTTCTTGTTTGGCCTTCCAGAGTTTTATTTACATAATGTTCAGGCTTAAGTTGAGGATTTTCTAGTAAATGAGAAACCATTTCACCAATATCTATTTCACAAGGCATTAGTTTCATTTTTGCAATTTGTTCTATTACCGGATAAGTCTCTAATTCACTTAATTCGTTTCCTTCAGCTTCTCTTACAAACCTATGAAGCTTCATAATTTCGATAGGAGATGAGTTGCTTAGTGGACGACCATACATTAGAAGATGCACACCACTTCTGTAGAGTTTACCGATAATGGGAACCATGGACTCAGCAAGAGCTTCTCTCCATTTCCAATCGCCAAAGTAGTCATCGACCTTTGGACGTCTTCTTTTATCGGGATTGAATCTTTTAACCAATTTAACTGTCTATGTACTTGCTAAGAAAATAGTCAGAACTTCCAAATAAGTTTGTAATAACTAATAATCTTTTTAGATAATGGCCTACAGACATTTCTTCTGTGACCCCCATACCGCCATGTAGTTGAACCGCTTCTTCACCAACATATTTACCGGCCTTGGCTATTTGGTGTTTCAAACCATAAACAAGCTTAGATCTCTCATCAGCATCGTCTGTGGCTAAAACTTTCAGAAGGAACGACTTACTAAATTCAGTTTCCATGAACATATCAACCATTCTGTGTTGTAATGCTTGAAACTTTGACAGAGATTGTCCAAATTGTTCTCTTTGCTGAGTATATTCGATCGTTAGTTTATAACATTTCTCCATAGCACCTATTGCTTCTGAAGATACAGATATTATGCCTTCAAGAACTGCTTCATTTAGAATTTCTAGCGCATCATTTTTAGAAAACACAGCATCTGCTTTTACATTTTCTAACTTTAAATCACCTGATACAAAGCCGTCGTATGTTTTATATGAGGTTAGACTTAAACCCTCTGCGTCCTTTGATACCAAAGCAAAAGCAAAACCAGAACCGTGTTTACCGAACACTAGAAAATGATCGGCATTTGGAGCATTCAAGACCGTAGTCTTATGTCCATTTACTATCCCATCTGAGGAAATTTCACTATCAACTGCGTCTAAATTGAAGCCTTTTTTAGGCTCATAATTTGCAAGAGAAAACTGAGCTTCTCCAGCTATTAAACTTTCTACAAGAGATGCCTTGTTTTCAAGATCACATCTTTTAAGAACACCACCAGATAAAACAACATTTGCTAGATAAGGTTCAACTACAATTGATTTACCAAATTCCTCAAACATTAAGCTAAGGTCTACATCACCGCCATCTAGTCCGCCCATTTCTTCTGAGAAAGGAATTGCTAACCATCCTAATTCAGCAAAAAGTTTCCAGTGATCTGGGTTGTGACCTGCATCAGAATTTACACTCTTCATTCTTGTTTCAAAGTCATAATCTGATCCACAGAATTTAGAGACACTATCTCTTAAAAGGTTTTGCTCATCGGTAAAACTTAAATTCATAATTTCCCCTATATACCTAAAACAGCTTTTGCAATGATATTCTTTTGAATTTCATTTGTTCCGCCATAGATAGTTACCTTTCTGAAATTTAAGTATTTCGGCGCTGATAGCTGATCAACTTTCGTTGCAGCTACTTCGACGTCTGAAAATCCGTAAGGCCCTCCATATGGCATTGCATCATGACCTGCCATTTCTACAGCTAGGGTTGAAAGTCTTTGTTGAAGTTCTGTCCCCTTAATTTTGAGTAATGATGATTCTGCACCAGGACTTTTGCCCTCTCTCATAGCTGCTAGGCCTCTTAGTTCTGTCATCTCAAGGGCATCTAAATCTAATTCAAATTCAGCAACTTTAGATTGAAAGCTCTTATCTTCAGATAATGGCTTATCGGTATGAAAGATATTTTTCGCTCTGGCTTTTATGCTATTTAGGACTCTCCTCATATTTGGAGCACCAGCTATAGAGCTTCTTTCATGGAAAAGAAGAAATTTCGCATAAGTCCAACCTTGACCTTCTTCACCTACTACATTTTCTGCAGGAACTCTGACATTATCAAACCAAACTTCATTTACTTCATGATCTCCATCGAGAGTAATGATTGGTTTAACCTCTATTCCAGGTGTTTTCATATCTACTAGAATGAAAGTGATACCCTCTTGTTTTTTACCGGAATCATCGGTTCTTACAAGCACAAATATCCAGTCAGCATGCTGACCTAGTGTAGTCCATGTTTTTTGTCCATTAAGAACGTACTCATCGCCTTCTCTAACAGCTTTACACTTCAAAGAGGCTAAATCTGAGCCAGAACCAGGTTCAGAGTAACCTTGACACCACCAATCATCAAAATTCAATATTCTTGGTAGGAATTTTTTCTTTTGTTCTTCTGACCCAAATGTCCATATTACTGGAGCTACCATTTGCAGCCCAAAAGGTACAAATGTTGGGCAACCTGCTAAAGCTAGTTCTCTTAGGTATATATAAACTTTAGTAGCATCCCAGCCTGTGCCTCCATGTTCTACTGGCCATGAATGTCCCATCCAGCCTTTTTTGGCAACTGCTTTGTGCCATTCAACAATCTCCTCACGTGTGAGATCGTCTCCATTATTCATCTTTTCTTTGATATGTTTCGGATACTCGTTATCCAAGAACTCTCTTACTTCGTCGCGAAATTCTAAGTCTTCTTTCGAAAAATTTAGATCCATAATTTACCCTCTTCCATTCGTTAAATAAAATCTTGTATTATCTAAGTGTGTTTATGATTAAACTCTATTGGTATTAAAAACTTTATGCGCCTATTTTTCAAGTTTCTAGCGGTTTTTGTAGCCTTCTCTTTACCTATATTTTCTCAAGAAGAAATTCAATACGTAAAAGTTGAAGTTGCAGCTGTAATTTGGAAAAACCAGGATACAACAGAATCCTTTGAGGAAGTCTATGAATACACACTTGCAGATGAAATTTTAGCTCTAGAAAGCATAGATGAACCAAAAATTAATCTCGAGATCATTGAACCAGCTAAAGGTCAAATTCAAATCGAACTTGAATACATAGAAGAGATCTTCACTGAGCCAGTTGAAACAGATGAAAATCAAGATATTGAAATCATAAAACCCCCCAAACTTTACAGAATAATTGATAAGAAAGAGCATGAATTAAATGGCACGATGCGCAGAATATCACAAATAAAAAACCTTGAATTATCCGATCATAAATCTTGGCATCAGCCTTTGAATTCTGAAGATGACACCCCTTTTATACTGGTATCTTCAGGCCCAAATCAATGTATAGTTAAAGTTTTTCAATCCAGGTATCCCAGAATTCATGCCAAATGCGCTGAAGGACCAGACGCACTTGAAAAAGCTTATTTGATGAGTAAATCT
This sequence comes from uncultured Gammaproteobacteria bacterium, assembly GCA_913044115.1. Taxonomy (GTDB): domain Bacteria; phylum Pseudomonadota; class Gammaproteobacteria; order Magnimaribacterales; family TMED112; genus TMED112. The sequence continues at coordinate 58,604 of CAJWNO010000001.1, forward strand.
GAATTCAATGTGAAGCCACTTATTGGTAAATTCAAAAAGACTATTAAAAGTAAAAGTGAAGAAGAAAAAGTGGAAAATACCCTATATTTGCTTGATGAACAAAGACGCATATCTCTCGATGAATTCCATTATTTTGATCATCCCAGAATAGGATTATTAGTAGGTGTTTATAAGTATCCTAAAGAAGAAGACTAATACTTATTTGTAATAAGCATTTTCGTTTTCTGTATGGTCTGTAATATCTTTTACACCTTTAAGTTCAGGTAATTTTTCTAATAAGGTTTTTTCTATTCCTTCTTTCAGGGTTACATCAACCATACCGCATCCCTGACACCCTCCACCAAACTGTAATACGACATAATTATCGTCAGTAATACAATCAAGATGAACGTTGCCACCATGCGAAGCTAATTGAGGATTTACTTCATCATAAAGTATGTAATTAACTTTATCTTCCAATGTTGAATTTTCTCCAATTTTTGGAACTCTAGAGCTTGGAGCTTTAATTGTTAATTGACCTCCAAAGTTATCTTTATCGTAATTTACCTCAGCATCATCAAGAAATGGCAAACTCTTTTCTTCTATGTATAAAATAAAATTCTCAAACTTAATTTTATGGTCTGTTGCTTGCCATTCATCCTCTCTGCAAAAAGCAAGACAAGTTTCAGCCCTAGGAGTGCCTGGATCAGAAACAAAAATTCGTATATCACATTTAAAGTCTTTCTTTGTAATGAGTTCAGAAAGATATTCTTCGGCTGTTGCAGTTACGTTAATCATAATTAATATGTAAGTTTACTATGAAAATATTAAATGATTTATTTTCCCTTATTTCGGGGACAGGAAAAAAAGATAATCTTCAAGACATGGTCGAAGATAGCCCAATAAGAGTATTGGTTGCTCTACTGGCGGTTTTGATACTTTTTTTGGGTTCTGTAAGCTTTATAGTCTTTTTAATCCTCTAAACTAAAGTTTAGACTCCAATTCAGGCAACGCCTCAAAAAGATCCCCAACCAAACCATAATCAGCAACTTTGAATATAGGCGCTTCCTCATCCTTATTTATAGCAACAATAGTTTTAGAGTCTTTCATTCCAGCTAAGTGCTGAATTGCTCCTGATATCCCAACAGCAATATATAGGTTAGGAGCAACAGATTTCCCTGTTTGCCCTACCTGGTAATCATTTGGCACAAATCCTGAATCCACTGCTGCCCTAGAAGCCCCTACTGCTGCATTTAACTTGCCAGCAACTGCCTCTAGTAATGCAAAGTTTTCTCCATTTTGCATACCTCTTCCACCAGAAATAACTATATCTGCAGAAGTTAATTCAGGCCTATCTGAAACTGTAAGTTCGTTCTTAACGAACCCAGATTTTCTTGATTCAGTTTCCGGAACACTCATATCTTCAACTGCAGCTGATCCACCATTTTCATTAGCTTTATCAAAAGATGTAGTTCTAATAGTTATAGCATTTTTAGCTTGTGTAGATTGAACAGTTGCTATGCAAGAACCTGCGTAAATAGGTTTCTTGAATGTTTTTTCATCAATAATATCTGTTACTTCAGATATTTGTTGAATATCTAACATCGCTGCTGCTCTAGGTAAGTTATTTTTACCAGATGTACTTGAGCTTGCTAAAAAGAAGTCATAATCATTGCTTACTGACATCACACATGCAGCTACATCTTCCGCAACTTCGTTTTTAAACTTTTCGTGGCTGAAGTTAAGGACTTTTGACACTCCTTCAACTGACTTAGCTGCTTCTAGCACCGATTCACATGAATTACTTGCTACAAGCAAGTCTATATCTCTACCAAGTTTTTTTGCAGCCTCAACTACACTGAGTGTTGCGGCTGATAGAGAATTACCGTTATGTTCTGCTATTACTAATGTTCTCATATCACTTTTGCCTCATTTTTAAGTTTATCAACCAACTGATCAACAGTTTCAACTTTAACGCCTTCTTGCCTTTCAGGCGGTGACTCTACCTTAAGAGTAGTAACTTTTTGTTCGACAACGACACCTAAGCTCTCTATATCCATCTCTTCGAGCGGCTTTCTCTTCGCTTTCATTATGTTGGGCAGAGAGGCATATCTTGGCTCATTAAGTCTTAAGTCTGTTGTGACAACTGCTGGCATCTCTGCTGACAATGTTTCTAGACCACCATCTATCTCTCTTGTGACCTCAACTTTACTTCCATCTACATTTATTTCTGATGCAAATGTTGCCTGTGGTAAGCCCGTAAGGGCTGCAAACATTTGGCCTGTCTGATTGTGATCTCCATCTATTCCTACTTTGCCCATAATTACTAGATCAGGGCTTTCAGACTCATAAACTTTCACTAGCACTTTTGCCACATCAAGCGGTTGCACAGAATTATCTGTTTTCACAAGAATTGCCCTGTCAGCTCCAAGAGCAAGTGCTGTTCTAAGTTGTTCCTGGTGCTTATCATCACCAATTGTTACTACTACTATTTCATCAGCCTTGCCTGCTTCTTTTAATCTAATAGCTTCCTCTACTGCTATCTCACAGAAAGGATTCATTGCCATTTTCACGTTTGAAAGATCAACATCAGTATTACCTTGATTCGGTCTAACCTTGACGTTGTAATCATTTACTCTTTTAATGGGAATCAGAATTTTCATATATTTAAATTTTGTCAGTTAGTAATATATATGAAATAGATAAAAATTAAACACCTTGGTAAATAATATGGAAAGAGAATCAATGGATTATGACGTAGTCATAATTGGTGGTGGTCCATCGGGTCTCTCAACAGCAATTAAGCTTGCTCAAAGCTTTAAAGAAAAGAACATCGATAAGAGCATTTGTCTGCTAGAAAAAAGTGCTGAAATTGGTGGGCATATACTATCTGGTAACGTCTTTGAAACAACAGCACTTGATGAACTAATTCCTGATTGGAAAGAAAAAGGTGCACCTATGGATGTCAAAGTTAAAAGAGACGCAATAAAGTTTCTATTAAATGATAAATACAGCCTTCCAGTTCCATCATTTGTCATGCCTACGATGCAAAATCACGGTAATTACATTCTTAGTCTTGGTAACCTTTGTAGATGGTTGGCAGAACAAGCTGAAGCGCTCGGCGTAGATATTTTCCCAGGATTCCCTGCAGCAGAGATAATTTTCAAAGATGATAGAGTTGCTGGTGTAATAACAGGCGATATGGGTGTTGATGCGGATGGTAATCCAAAGGATTCGTTTCAGCCTGGAATGGAAATTCTTGCAAACGAAGCAACAGTTTTTGCCGAAGGTTGCAGAGGCCACTTAGGCAAACAGTTAATAAAGAAATTTAAGTTAGACGAAGGCAAAGATCCACAACATTATGGAATCGGTTTTAAAGAAATATGGGAAGTAGATAACGATTTATATGAAGAGGGTTTAGTGATGCATACCAACGGATGGCCTCTACCCGATGATACCCCTGGAGGTTCTTACATGTACCATTCAGATAAAAAACAAATCCTATTAGGGTTGGTCATACCTCTAGATTATAAAAATCCGCATATGAGCCCATATGATGAATTTCAAAGATGGAAATCTCACCCAGCAATAAAAAAATATTTAAAGAATGGTAAGAGAATCTCCTATGGTGCCCGTGCTTTAATAAAAGGCGGCTTACAAAGTTTACCAAGCATGGAATTCCCGGGTGGTTATTTAGTAGGTTGTAATGCTGGTACCTTAAATTTTTCTAAGATAAAAGGCTCTCATACAGCAATGAAATCAGGAATTGAAGCAGCTAAGGTCATAGCTTCAAATATCGAAGGACAACAAAAGAGCCTTGATGAAGAAGTCAAAAAAAGCTGGTTATACACTGAGCTTTATAAATCTAGAAACTTCAACCCATTCTTTCATAAATTTGGAGGCTTGATTGGTGCAGCATTGAATGTAATAGATCAATTTATCTTTAGAGGAAATTTACCTTTTACCCTCAACCACCCTACTCCAGATCATGATTGTCTTAAGCCTGCAAAAGACTGTAAAAAGATTGATTATCCAAAATATGATAATGAAATAACTTTCGATAAACTTAGTTCAGTCTATTTATCCAACACGTATCATGAAGAAGAACAGCCCTGCCATTTGGTGCTCAAAGATGAAAATTTACCGATCGATGTAACGCTTGAACTTTACGATGAGCCGGCCCAAAGGTATTGCCCAGCAGGAGTGTATGAGGTTGTAGAAGAAGAAGGCAAAAAACGCTTTCAAATAAATTCACAAAACTGTATTCATTGTAAAACTTGTGACATCAAAGAACCCTCTCAAAATATTGATTGGGTTTCCCCAGAAGGTGGCGGTGGCCCCAACTATCCAAATATGTAGTAATCTATTACTACTATGAAATTTGGACAATTATTAAGCGTCGTACTTATTGCTGGATTGGTTGGTATTGCAACTAACATTGGTTACGAATATATAACTACCGAAAAACCACACCCAGATCAAAAGAAATTCAATGAATTCCTAGATGAAAACTGGGAAGATTCTCTCAAAAGCAGCCCATTATTTGCATCTTTGCTAGGAGACAAAAGGTATGATGATCAAGTTTCAAGCAATTCTGTTGAAGATTTTTTCTCTGCTGGAGAATATGAAAAATATGTAATTGAGGTGCTCAATGAAATCGATCCAGAAAATTTAAATGAAGATGACAAGCTTAATTACAGGCTTCTAAAATCGGACTATGAAGTTAGCTTAGAAGGAAGAAATTATCCTGGCTACTACATGCGCCTAAATCAAAGAGGTGGTGTACAAGACTACTATCTCTATGGAAATAGGCTCAATTTTACTGACTTACAAAGCTACAAAAATTGGTTTGAAAGAGTAAAAGGATATACACAGAATGTTAAAAACTCACTTGCTATAAATAAAGAGGGTCTGGAGCTTGGCTATACTCAACCAAAGTTAGTCACTAGAGGTGTTTCAGCTCAAATAGGCGCGATGCTTGAGCAAGACATTGAAGATCATCCCTATTACAAAATCTTTAAAGACGTAGGCAATGTTGCATCAGCTGAAGAAACAACTCAGCTTCAAAGTGAAGTCAAAGATTACATAAAAAATGTTCTCAACCCTGCATATCAAGAATTGTATGACTTTTTGGTTAATGAATATCTGCCAAAATCTCGTGATTCTATAGGGATAAGCGATGTACCAAATGGCAAAGAATGGTACGAATACCTAGCTAGGTATCATACAACTACTGATTTAACTCCAGATGAAATTCATGAAATAGGTTTAAGAGAAGTAGCCAAAATAAGAGCAGAAATGGAAGGCATTATTGCTCGTGTTGGATGGGAGGGAGATTTCAATTCTTTCCTGCAATATCTCAGAACTGATCCTAAGTTTTACTATGAGACAGGCGAAGAATTGCTTCAAGCTTACAGAGCTATGTCAAAAGAAATTGATGCATATATGCCAACACTTTTTAATAAATTGCCAAGAGCACCGTACGGAGTCATCCCAATTCCTATGGAGTCTGCACCTTTCACAACTACAGCATATTACAATGCTCCTAGTGCCGGTAGACCAGGTTATTACTACGCTAACCTATACATGCCAGAAGTTAGGCCAAAATATGAGATTCCTGTGCTTTCAGTTCATGAGGCAGTGCCTGGACATCACCATCAGATCTCATTGGCACAAGAAATGGAAAATGTGCCAAACTTTCGTAAATACTTGAGTATTACAGCATTTGTTGAAGGCTGGGGTCTATACAGTGAACAATTAGGTGAGAGTATGGGAATTTACGATGACCCTTACGATAAATTTGGTCAACTTACATATGATATGTGGCGTGCAGTTAGATTGGTAGTAGATACTGGTATGCACTACAAGGACTGGTCAAGAGATGATGCAGTAAACCTATTTTTAGAAAACACTGCAAAGACTGAGCAAGATATCAATAATGAAGTTGACAGGTATATTGCTTGGCCAGGGCAAGCTTTAGCTTACAAAATTGGCCAACTCAAAATAATGGAGCTCAGAGATAAATCTAAAGCTGCTTTAGGCGATGATTTTGATATTAAAGATTTTCATGACCATATGCTAAGTTTTGGCTCAATACCTTTAAATATACTTGAAGAAAAGGTTGATGAGTTCATAGCAGCAAATAAGTAGAAACAGGAGATACTTATGGAAGATCAAGAACTACAACAGCTCGAAGATGCTGTCTTACGTCTGCTTTCAGCAGATAACATCAGTGATGAATATGACTCATTATTAACAAATGAAGAAAAATTCACATACTTATGTGAAATCATAGGTGAGCTTGCTAATTTGATGGATGAAGAAGAACAGGAGCAATGAGACTTCTATTTGCATTAATTTTATTAACAAGCTGCGCTTCAACACTTACAACACAAGAATCACAAGCTCTAACAAAAGGTAAATCTGATTATGAGCTTTGTTCAGAAATAGCTAGTGTGATCTGGTACGGTGGACCTGTAAGCAAATATACTGTCGATGAATTGAAGGAAAGGCGAGTTAATTGTATGGATCACTCTGAGGCAATTCTAAAGAAAAGAGCCCAACAAGATGCAGTAAATAATTCTATGATGGTTATTGATGGTGCAATTACAAGATATCGTTATGAAGTGCCTGATTCTATAGAATTACCAAACTACGAATAACTCTTTAATTTAGATAAAAGCACCTGCCATCAGACTCAAGGTACATGGACATCCCATCCTGCTTTGACTCTGCAATAACTTTATAGAACACATTTCTGCTTAACAATGCATAAATATGCTCTTTAAGCTTAATTTTTGGATAAGGTTGATGGTTTATCATCTCTACCGTTAACTTATGCTCCTGCGACAATTTAACCCACTCTTGGGTATTGGTCTGAAAGAAGTAATCGCTACCTTCTTGTTTGTAGTCAATTATGCAGAAAACCTCTTTTTCAACTTCGATGGGGATTTTTTCAACAGGTGTTACAGCGAAATATTTGCCCTCTTCCCATTTAACTAATTTAGAAAATAATTGAACCATAGAAAGTCTTTCAATTTTAGAATTGTTATAGAACCAGTTAGCATCAGCATCTATACGAAATTCTACCCCTTCGCATAACTTAGGATTCCACTTATCTAGAGGATATTCATCCAAGGACAATGCTGCTTTTTCTAATTGTTTTAGGTCCATACATAAACTCCCAAAGCAAACCCAATGGCAATTAAACAGCAGGAAGAAATTTTTGATATAGCTCTTTGTACAGAATGATTTAACAAAGACTTAAAGCCTTTATTAAGAACGAGGCTTAGGAATATAAACCACGTTGCGGTTGCAATAAAAAAATACAAAGAAATGCTTAATTGAAACAGTGTTGATGTATTTAAGACGACACCACTGAAAAGTGAAACAAAAAAGATGAATGCTTTAACGTTAAATATATTTACCATCAATCCACCAGTGAAGCTTTGCCAAACATTTATTGATTGCCCTTCTTTTACGGCAAGATCTTTTATTTCTGGGTCTGCAAAAATTCCACTAACTCCAAGATATATTAAGTATGCTGCCCCAATAGTTCCAATTATTGTATAGAGGCTAGGTATTTTTTGATACAAAAAATCTAGGCCAACAATAGCGAATAAACAGTGCAAAAATACTCCTAAACCTATGCCTGTGGCAGAGATGATTGAGCTCTTCAATCCTTTTTCGAAACTGCTTTTAACTATGTAGAAAAAGTCAGGTCCTGGTGAGGTGACAGCTACTAAATGTGCGAAAGCTAAAGACAGAAATAAAGAAACACTCATAGATATGTAGGCTCTCTCTCAAGCTGTATTCCATAATGTTCAATAACATAATTCTTCAGCAAATCTTCAACATGCTTAATATCTTGTGCAGAGACAATACCATTACTTGTAAGCACTAGAGCATGCTGATGCCAAAGCCCTATATTTCTGATTTTCATCCCCTTTAGTGAAAGCTTATCTAGCATTTCACCAGCTGAGAACTTAACTTTATTTTCCGGTAAGTGATATTTTTTTAAGCCCTCCAATTTTAGATTACTATCTGCATCCTCAGACGAAATAATAGGATTCTTAAAAAAACTGCCTAAATTTGGAAAATCCTTTGGGTTTGGTAACTTTGCGTTTCTTATTTTTCTGATTTCATCAATCATATCTTGGGCTTTAGAAAAAGAAGTATCTTGAAGGCTTTCATGTTCCAAGATAGGTTCAAAATCTTTCTTTAGTCTAAAACCTACTGCTAATACAATGAGATTAGAAGCATTTTGAAACATGCTTTTTCTATAACCAAACTCACAATTTTCAGGCTTAATTTTTCTGGTTATTCTTAGCTCTGTATCAAAGCATTCAACAAAATCAATAAAACGTGAAACTTCAAGACCATATGCACCTATATTTTGAATTGGAGCTGCTCCTACAGTGCCAGGAATACCAGCCAAATTTTCCAAACCAAAAATTCTTTTATTGCAGCAAAAATCAATCAGGTCATCCCACTCCACAGCAGCACCTACTTCGAGTAATACACTATTTCCTTCTTCCGAATATTTGAAATTATTGTTGGTAGATTTAATTACTATTTTGGCAAAATGCCGCGGAAAAATAGTGTTGGTCCCTGAACCAATAATTTGCAATTGCTTTTGGTCATTTTCTGCTCGATCTAAAATTTTTATAAGATCATGCTCAGTCTCAAAGTGAAAGAACTCTGATGCTTCGGATTTCAAATTTAAGGCATTATTCTTAGTTAAATCGTGCATTTTATGAACTTTGTCCAATATGTTGTCTAAGCTTAGATAAATCAGCCTCAGTATCAATGCCCCATGACTCTTTTAAATTAAGTTTAAGAACATGTAACGGCAATTCATTATCAAGTGCCCGCATTTGTTCTAACTTTAGATTTATTTCATTATCTGTTTTAGTTAATTTAGAAAAATTATTTAAAAAACCAGCCTGATAAGCATAAATTCCAATATGGTGTAGAACTTCCTTTGAAAAATCCTTAACTCTATTTGGTGTATCCCGAAAGAACTCTAGTGCTCTATTTTCATCATCTAAAATAACTTTTACCTTATTGAGATCTAATAGATCAGAGTTAGATGAAAAATGTTTGGCAATGGTTGCATATGCATAGTTATTTTCATGCATAAAGCTACCCAATTTATTGACAGCTTCTATTTCAATTAAAGGTTCATCGCCCTGCACATTTATAATTATTTCCTCCGGCTTTAAACCAATTGTCTCAACGTATTCTTGTACACGATCTGTACCAGAATCATGATTTTTTTGAGAAAGAAATGCCTTTCCACTTAAATCAATGATGAGATCAAAAATTTCATTGGAGTCAGTAACAACAATTACCTCATCAGCTTTGCTTTGAACACATCTTTCCCAGGTCATTTGAATTATTGTTTTATCTCCAACCTTTTGAAGGAGTTTTCTAGACAGTCTCTCTGAACCGATTCTAGCTGGAATTAAGATTTTAAAATTTTCAGCCATGCACCTTTTCCGTAATAAGCTTACTTATATTGGTATTTAATTTAACGCCCATCTTTAGATACCAAATATTTTTGCCCTTGAACTTATCTCCCATTCTTGCTGCATCTTTTTCAGTCGTAAGAATTGGCCTTTCAAAATTGAACTCTATATCTTTCTTACTAAAGTAATGGTGGTCAGGAAATAGCCTGTAATCAAAATTAACTTTTAAGCTATTCAAGGTTTTTAAAAAACGATTTGGGTTAGCTATACCACTTACAACATTGGCGGTTTTTCCAAAAGGATAATCTTCAACTAAATATGAATCACCAGTATCAAGGTTTACCCAGGATTCTGGTTCAAGCTCGAAAAAATTATCGTTGCCATCTTTTCTGCCACTGTAGATGAAAAGATCAACCATTTTAGTTTTCCAAATGTTATCTCGTAAAGGTCCTGCAGGCAGGAAAAGCTGATTCCCAAAATTTCTATTAGCATCCTCTACCACGACTTCAAAGTCTCTTCTTAAGGCGCTGTGCTGAAGACCATCATCAGAGATAACAATGTCACAATCGGTATGTCTTTCCAAGTATGAAAGTGCTCTTGCCCTGTCCCTATCAACAACAACATTGAAGCCTCTTTTATGATGAAAGATAGCTTCGTCACCAACTTCTTTTGCTGTTGTGTCATCTCCTATGAGTTTTGTGCCAGTAAATGAGCCTTTGTAACCTCTTAGGATGATTCCTGGTTTATAGCCGATATTTTTTAGATCAATTGCAATTTGACTTACTAAAGGAGTTTTTCCATTTCCACCTACGGTCACATTTCCAACAACTACAACAGGTATTTCATTATCTGAGGAGGGTTTAGGTTTTATAAAAGTGTTTTTGAAACTACTAACTGCCCAATATAAAAAACTTAACGGCGTCAGGGCAATATTTCCAAAGTTATATTCATCCCAAAAACTCTTCTTCTCATTAATCAAAGTTGGGACAAAATCTATATCCGAATCGGTTGTAATTGCTTCCTCAACCAGCTCAGGCTTACCTTGCAAGACATTGTATAAGCCCTCTTCTTTGATAAGTTCGTTGTGAGTTCCTGCTTGCGCTATTTCACCGTTTTCAAGAACACAAATTTTATCTGCTTTTTCAACTGTGCTTAATCTATGAGCAATTATGAATGTTGTTTTATTTTGAGAAGCTTTTTCAATTGCTGCTTGAATCTCTTTTTCTGATTCATTGTCCAGTGCGGATGTTGCCTCATCAAAAATTAATATTGATGATTGTTTCAAAAGTGCTCTAGCTATTGCTACACGTTGCTTTTCGCCCCCCGACAAAGTAGTACCCTTGTCACCGATTATAGTATTAAATCCCTCAGGCAGATTCATAATGAATTCATAAGCATTTGCTTCTCTAGCAGCTTGAAATACTGCAGAATCTGAGACTTCATCTAAACCATAAGCGATATTATTTTTAACAGTATCATTAAACAAAGTTGGATCTTGAGAAACATAAGATATTGAATTACGTAAATCTGTGAGTTTAATTTTTTTTATGTCATATCCATCTATTCTGATTCTTCCTTCGTAGTCATCATAAAAACGGTTCAGCAAGTTTACGATTGTTGATTTTCCACTACCTGACTTGCCAACCAGTGCAATTGTCTCGCCCTTCTTTGCTGATATAGATATATTTTTTAAAACCGGCTCTGAATCATGTGAGTAAGAAAATGAGACATTTTCAATCTCAACTTCTCCTTCAAGTGTTTTGTTAATATCAAGGCCTTCATCGTACTTTTCTGGAGCATTATCAATAGCAGAAAAAATATCCTCAGCTGCAGCCAAACCTCTTTGAATCACTGCATTTAGACTCGAAAGCTGTCTGATTGGTCTGGCCATTAAACCTGCAGCTGTAAAGAAGGCAACAAAAGATTCTGAAGGTAAGTTTAATTCGCTAAGGTTTGTTAAAGCCAAGTAGCTCATTGCAGCTAATGCAAAAGCCACAAAAACTTGTATTAGTGGTGTAGTGATATTGCCTGTACTTTCCATCTTTAAATTTTGTTTTAAATTTTCATCGTTGGCCCTTTTGAACCTTTCCTCCTCGCCGCTTTCATTATTAAAAGATTTTATTTCTCTAGCTCCAGACGCTATTTCATTACTTACTTGCGTAACTATTCCCATTACATCCTGAATCTTTTTAGCTACTCTTCTTAGGCGCTTTCCTGCAATTGATACGATAATCCCAATTAGAGGAGCAATTACCAGAATGACCAAAGTCAATTTCCAACTTAAGTACAGCAAATAAATAAAAAGACCAATAAGGAGAAAACCTTCTTTCACAAGTATTTTTAAAGCATTTGTTGCAGCACCTGTAATCTGATTAGTTGTAAAGATAATTCTATTAACTATTTCACCTTTAGAAGCTTGATCAAAAAAACTCATAGGCTGATACAAAAGACTTGAAATAAGATCTTCTCTGAGACTGTGAACCACCTTCAGCCCAACGTTTGCCATAAAATAATTACCAACATAGAACCCAATACCTCTGATTACAGATATAAAAGCTAAGAATAAAGCTAAATTAAGAGGGTTCAGAGGATTCTCATTGCTTTCATTTATGTAAGATATTACTTGTTTAAGCCATTCAACTGCAGATATGTCTGCTGCTGCGAACAAAATAAAACCAATAATGCTAAGAAAAAATAGCCCCTTGTGTTTGAAGGTATAGCCTAGAAGTCTTGTATAAAGGGATTTATTCATTATTCTGAAATGCTTTTTTCAATAATATTTAAAGATTTATCTGCTCTTTTAGCAAATTCGATATCATGAGTAGCATAAATTACCAATGACTTATTCTTTCTTGCGTAAGCAAGTAGAAAATCTTGAACAATCAGGCTGTTTTCCTGATCAAGATTTCCTGTTGGTTCGTCCAAAATAAGAATTTTTGGTTTTTTTGATAAAGCTCTGGCTATTGACGCTCTTTGCTTTTCTCCTCCTGAAACTTTAGACGGATACTTATCTCTTATATGATCTATGCCAAGCTCTCTTAAAATCTCATCAATTTGCTGATTCTCTTGGCCACTGCAAGCAGCAACACAATTTTCGTGGATTGTTAGATTTTCCAATAAATAGTGGAACTGATAACCAAAACCAAATGTATCTTTTCTAAGCATGCTCTTTTCCTCAACACTCATTTCTCCTAATGATTTTTGGTCTAAATGTATTGAGCCTTTATCAAAAACATCTAAACCTGAAATTAAGTTAAGCAATGTAGTTTTTCCAGAACCTGAAGAGCCAACGATGCTGTAAACCCCATGTGAACTAAAGTCATATGAAACATTTTCAAAGACAACTTGTTCTATTGAATTATCCTTATAGCTTTTGTGTAAATTTTTAATTGAAATCATGATCTATTTATTATGTTTACAGGGTTAGTATTAGCCGCTTTATTTGAGGGCATGTACCCAAAAATTACAAGCAAAATAAAGGTTGCAAGATTGATCCATAATATTTGTTGAAAATTAACTATGGATGGAAAATAGTCTAGATAATATACATCCAACATTGAGATATTAAAAACCTGAGAAAGAAGGTTTAAGAATTCTGTGATGTTCGAAGCTAGCAGGAAGCCTAGCAAGTTACCAATTAAAATTCCCACCAATCCTATAGTAAGAATAAGTTGCATAAAGACACTTTGTATCTCCCATCTTGAGTAGCCCATTGTTCGCAATATAGCTATTTCTTTTTCATTGTTCTTAATTAAGTTATTCACCGACATCAGAAGACTTAGAACAGCTACCAACAAAATAAGAGACATAAGCAATGAAACCATTATTTTCTCAAGTTGTACTGCTCTAAAAAGACCACCATATGACTGATCCCAGCTGCTGAGCTTAATGTATTCATCGGTCTCAAGTTCATTTATGATATTTCGCCCTATAGATCTTGCTTCTAAGACATTCTTTACCCTGATTTCAATACCTGTACCATTTTTTGGTTTAATAAGCTTATTGAAGGCATCTGTGCTTACTAAACCATACATTTGGTCAACTTCTGAACCAACTGAAAACAAGCCAACAACTTTAAAAGCTACAACTCTAGGAACCCCAATCAAAGGATTTGTTTGATCAATATTCAGCAAATTAACTGAATCACCAACTGCTACATTTAATTCATATGCCAGGCTATCTCCTAGAATTATGGTTGCACCATCATCAAGTTGAGATAATTCCCCAATAAGCATATTTTCTGGAATAATTGAAATTTCATTTGTACCAGAGGTGCCTTTGAGCATAATGCCCTTAGAGTTATCTTTATTATTAATTACAACTTGTGAAGCCAAGTAAGGTGCCACATCAAGCACTAAATTATTTTGTTTTATTTGATCAAACAGCTTATCGGTATCAGTAAAACCACCACTTTTTTCAATAGTGACATGCGGTATTACACCGAGTATTCTTTTTTGTAACTCGTTCTCAAATCCATTCATCACAGATAAAACAACGATTAGTACAGCGGTACCTATACCCACTCCGCTCGAAGTTAAGATTGTTTGTGATGATAAAGATTTAGATCCTCTCTTGAAGAGATAACGAAATGAAATTTTTCTTAAGAATTTGTTCAAGACAATTTTTTCATTACTTTTGAGAGTAACTCAAAAGGCCCGCTTCTTGGGGGTCTCAGCATTGCAAAAATACTATCTGTATTTGTCTGATAATAAATTGATCTTAAGTTTGAAAAGTTAAGAAAACCCTCATGACCATGATAATAACCATAACCAGAAGGTCCAACACCACCAAATGGTAATCTAGATTGCATCAAATGGAACATAGTGTCGTTTATTGTGACACCACCAGACCTTGTATTATTTATTACAAAATTTTGCTCTGACTTTTTGTTACCAAAGAAATATAGTCCCAGTGGATGATCATGGTCATTTACATAAGAGACAGCCTCGCTCAAATCTTCGTAAACCATTACAGGCAGAAGAGGTCCAAAGATTTCTTCTTGCATAACACGCATTCCATCGTTCACATCAAGCAAGACTTTAGTAGCCATAGTATTTTTTTCATTTGAATCAAAATTACCTAAATCTATAACTTTTGCTCCCTTTTCTTTTGCATCTGTAAGATACTCATGCATTCTATTGTGGTGGTGATCATTGACCATAGAGGTGTAGTCAGAACTATCATTTTCAGGGTAAAAAGTATTAAAAACTTTCTTTAATTCAGCTATGAGTTGGTCTTCCATACCCTTTTTAACCAAGACATAATCAGGAGATAAACAAATTTGTCCTGCGTTAAGAGTCTTAACAAACATTATTCTCTTTGCCACGAGCTCTAAATTCGCATCTGAAGCAATTATTGTTGGGCTCTTACCGCCAAGCTCTAATGTTGTAGGAACAAGATTTTTTGCTGCATTGGCTACAACTTTCTTCGCTATATTGCCACTGCCTGTATAAAGTAAATGATCTAGTGGAAGAGCAGTAAATTCTGCTCCAACTTCTGGTCCACCAAGAAAAACTGCAAACTCCGATTCATCAAAATACTTTCCGACCGCTTCTTTTACAAGGTTTGCAGTATTTGGAGTAAATTCTGAGGGTTTAGCCATAATTCTGTTTCCTGCAGCAAGAATTGATGCAGCTGGATAGAAAATCATGCCAATAGGAAAGTTCCATGGAGCAATTATTCCTACTGTACCCAAAGGCGATGGTTGTAGTACAGCTTTAGAGCCAAGCATATCTGCCATAAAGGAAGAAGCTCTTCTCGATGGCTTCATCCATTTCTTTAGATTTTTAATAGTGAAATTAAGATTTCTAACTGATTGTATTATTTCAGAAGTCATAATTTCTGTTTCAGATCGATTTTTATAGTCTTCGTTGAGAGCCTCTACTATCTGGACATCATGTGTTTCTAATAATGCTATACATCTTTTAAGGCTATCGATTCGCTGATTGTAAGATGGTTGTCCGTTTTCTATGAATGCTTTCTTTTGCAGATTGAGTGTTTCTATCATTTATATTCCCCTGATAATATTTACTATACATCTAACCCAACTATCATTCGAGTTTAGTGATGGTACATAATCAAGTTTCTGACCACCCTTTTCAATAAATAGTTCCTTATATTCGTCTCCAATTTCGATGATGGTCTCTAGACAGTCACCTGTAAAAGACGGCGATACAACAAGTACATTTTTTACACCTTCTTCAGCAAATTGTTCTAATACTTTATCGCTAAAAGGTTTAACCCATTTAGAATCTAATCTTGATTGAAATGCTGTGATGGTTTTAGAGGAATTTATACCAATTTTTTCAACCAGCAATTTTGTGGTTTCATAACATGTTGCTCTATAACAATGATGATTATCGCCCTGCACACCGTCTTCACATTCACGATCATCGCATCTGCCACTTTCATAGACTTCATCAAGCTGACTCATAGGCAGACCGTGATAGCTAAATATTATTTTGTCATATGAATTTAGATCAAACTTTTCTATATTTTCTGCAAAAGCATCTAAGAAATCTTCGTTATCATAAAATTGATCAACAGTTTTGACAGATGGAATAACTATCCAATTTGCAATTTGTTTTAGAGAGTAATCCAGGAATGATCCATTTGCTGCTGAAGAATATTGGGGAAAAACTGGAAAAAGTATAATTTCATCATATCCTTTGTTTTCAAGCTCTTTTAAGCGATCTTTGATAGAAGGATTCTTATACCTCATTGCATAATATACATCGTGACTATCTTTAAGTTTATCTTGAACTTTAGTTGTCAAATCTTCCATATGATATTTCAATGGAGAACCTCTTTCGGTCCAAAGTTCCTTATAGCTTTTTGAAGATGAGAAAGTTCTAGTTGGAACTATGATTAAATTCACAAGCAGATATCTTAAAAATGAAGGAATGTTAATAATTCTGCCGTCACCTAAAAATTCTCTTAAATAACTCGCAACGTCAAACCATCCTGGACTATCAGGAGTTCCCAAACTTATCATTAAGACCGCTTTTTTATTTGTATGCATTGATTAAGTATATACGGGTGAATGAGAGTAAATCCAATCACTAATTAGCAATTAAAGTTTACTTATACCTACCAGCCTCTTTGCTTCTTTGACTAAAGGAAGGGTTTGTTCCCTAACTTTTTCTGCACCTGATTTTAGAATCTCTTCGATGTGTTTTTTATTTGAATTAAGCTCAAGATATTTTTCTCTTATAGGAGTGAGTATTTTATTAAGCTCCTCAAATGTTTTTTGTTTTGCATCACCCCACCCAATACCATCATCAAACATATTTTGCATTTCCTCTTGCTGATCTTTTGAAGTAAAACTTGAGTAAATACTAAACAGAGTATTATCTCTCCAATCTTTCTTCTCACCTGGTTCTTGTGAATTAGTTACAATTTTCATGATAGATTTTTTAAGTTCTTTTTCTTCAGCAAGTAAAGGAATTATATTGTTATAGCTTTTAGACATTTTTCGTCCATCTGTACCTAAAACTGTTTTTTCATCTTTAATAACCGCTTCCGGAATATTAAAGAAATCGCCATACTTGCGATTGAATTTCTCAGCAATATCTCTTGTTATTTCTAAATGTTGTTGTTGATCTTTTCCAACTGGAACATGTGTTGCGTTAGGCGTCAAAATATCCGAAGCCATAAGCAGAGGGTAGGAAAAAAGTCCCATTGATATCCCTTCATCAGAATCCTTCTTCCCGCTTTCATTATTAGTATCTACAGCTGCCTTATAAGCATGAGCCCTATTCAGTAGCCCTTTTTCTGTGATGCAACTTAACAGCCAGGCCAATTCTGTAATCTCTGGAATATCTGATTGTCTGTAAAAATTTGTTTTCTCTGGATCTAGTCCGGATGCTAACCATGCCATAGCAATACCATTACTCAGCTCTTTTAATTTTTCTGGATCAGATACTTTAATGACCGCATGAAGGTCTGCAATAAACAAAAATGATTCACACTTTTCATCCAAAAGGTCTAGTGATGGCTTAATTGCTCCTATATAATTTCCTAAGTGAGGATAGCCACTTGGCGTTATACCTGTTAAAATCCGTTTCATTCAATTACTATTTGTTTGAAATTATAAATAATATTCAGCTAATTTGTGGGAGACAAAGCAATAAATCTTAATCAACAACTAAATGAGATAGAGAGTCTATTCTCTACAGGCCATATTAAAAAGGCTCAAAAGGACCTTCGCAAACTTAATTCACAGTTTGGTAAAGGGAAGCCTATTCCTTCAAAATTTAGACATAAATTCCAAAGACTTAATTTTACAGCCAAGGAATATGATGATTGGGCAGAATTTGCTACTTCCGATAAAAGAACTGAACTAATTAATGAGGTTGAAAAACTACAGGCTGAAAAGCTTGAACCAAGATCACTTGCAAACAGAATTAACTCTCTCCAAAAGCAATGGCAAAATTTAGATCAGCACGGCAAGACAGCCAGCAAAGAAAAATGGTCAACATTTAAAGAAGCTTGTGAGAAAGCCTGGGCACCTTGTAAGGATTATTTCGCAGTACTTGAAGACAGAAAAGAAGAAAACAGAGACAAAAAACTAGCATTATTGAAAGATATTGATGCCTTCCCTGCCGGAAAAACTGTTGAAAATACAACTGTTATACAAATAGTAATGTTCTTAAAAGGCATCCATGAAAAATGGAAACAATTTGCACCTGTACCCGATAAAGACTTTCAAGACTTAAATAACAAATTCAAAGAATCTAGAGATGGTGTAAATAAGCTCCTTGAGCAGGTCGAAATCTATAATAGAACGCAAAAAGAAGCGGTTATAGAGGAAGTTCAAGGTTTAAGCAAAGAAGATATCGATGCATCAGTTTTAAGAATAAGAGAGCTACAAGATCATTGGAGAACTCTTGGTCCAGCGGGCAAAAAGCTTGATCCAGAAGTTAATCAAAAATTTGAGTTAGCCTGCGATGAATTTTTAAGAATTAAAGACAAAGAGCTTGATGAATCTAGAGGTTTAATGGATGTAATTATTAAAGATCTCAGAGACAAGAAAGTTTCACCTGGAGAAGCTGAACAAAGATTTACAGAACTTGAAAACCTACATGGCACTGCAGAAGAGAAGAAATTTAAGAAGGCTATAAAAGACTTTGCAATGCTTCAGAAGAATGAAAAAGCTCAAGAAAAATTGAAGTCTTATCAGGAGCTTTTTGAAGAACTTATTGAGAAAGGATCTGATAAAGTTTCAAAAGATCTAATACCGGAATTTGTTAACGGCAAACCTTCTGAATCAATGGACTTAAATGAAGCAGCAATAAGGTTTCAAATGTTTGCAGGGCTTGATCCTGTAGGCCCAAAAGAAATGGTTTCAAGAGTTAAGTTTGAAGAGCTAAGAAATAGATTCACAGAGAAGTCAGTAGATATGGGTGAAAAACTGAAAGAGCACTTCACAAATCTTGTTTATTCAAAAGGAACCTCAAGCAAAAAAGAATCTGCTGATGTTAAAAAAGCTATGGTTAAAGCTCTTAAAAAAGTAGAGCAGTTGTTACCTTAGTCCCCTAATATATTCAAAACCAAATAACATAGTCATTGCAAAACCAGATACAAATTTAGCTTTTTTTCTAATTCGATTATAGAAATAAAGGTATTCCAAAAAATGAATAAAAACCGCTAAAATTGCAGCATAATCAACCAGCATAAAAAAAAGGGAATCATTGGTGGTGATTTGAGTGACAAAAACCAAAACCCAGAAAATTATAATGAATGCTCTTATCATAAGTAGGACCTAATTTTATCAAAGATTGTTAATGCACCCTTCTCCGCTGTTCTTAAATTAGTTAGATTTACAAAACCATGAAAAAGATCCGGAAAGTGAAGCTTTCTAACCTCATTCCCAGATTCTGTTAAAAGATCAGCATACTTATTGCCTTCATCACATAGTGGATCAAAACCAGCAGTTATTGATAAAGTTGAAGTTCCCATAAGGTTTGGTCGATCTTGTTTGAGTAAATTAAATCTGGGATTTATATCATCATCAGCTTGAGATCTTAGTTGCTCCCAAAACCATTCCATAGAGGCTTTAGTTAAAAGAAAATTTTCCTTGTAAAGCTCCATAGATTCGTGTCTAAGTGATGGGCATATCATAGGATAGATTAGTATTTGTGCATGTGGCATTTGTGATTCTTTAGAGGCTAAATCATAACTTAATGATGCTGCAAGATGAGCACCAGCGCTGTCACCACACAATAAAATTTTACTGCCTTGCATATCATTATTTAAAAGCCATTTATAAGCTTTATTGGCGTCAGCCAAAGCATTTGGAAATTTATTTTCAGGAGACAATCTATATTCCAAAGAATATATTTTCATTCCTAGTGCAATGGACATTAGAGCAACAAAGTTATGATGTGTTTCTACGCTCCCCAAAACATAACCACCACCGTGAAAATAAAGCATTGCCTTATCTGTTTTCAAATTACTAGGGACATATTCTCTAAGATATATATCGCCCTCTTCGCTGATACCTAAATCGTTATAAGAATAGTTATTAGGAGGTTTTCTGTTTAGATTTAGACTCATTCTAGCGAAATCCGTATTTAGTCTTTCTCTATTATCAAAATTTGTTGTGTCAGGCTTATAGCCGAATATATCGATTAATTTAAGGAAAATGAAAGACTGATGGTCCAAATAATTACTTCTTATAAAGGCACTTTTTTTGGGGTAAATTTTTTTTAAGAGCGAATCAGGCACCAAGAAAAAGCTGTTGAGCAAAAGGTTTATAAAAAAATATTTCATGTTTTTGTTCTTGAAGAACTCTCAACAACTAATATATTATATTTATTGAAAGGAACTCTTAATTAGATAGATTGAATTAAATAATCAAAAAATACAAAATTTAAATCATGCATACATCCAATTTAATAGCCTACGTAGTACCTATATTCATTTTGATGATATTGTCTGAATTCCTGTACGGCTATTTTAAAAAGAAGAATAACTATAGGCTTAATGATACGGTCACAAGCATTGGACTAGGGCTAATGAGTCGCTATCCTGCATTACTTGGATTAGGGGTACAAGGATTAGTTTATGCTTTTATTTCCCAACAATTTAATCTTGGTTTGTTGGCTTCTTATGATTTATACGTATGGGTGATAGCATTCGTTTTATACGATTTGAGTTATTACTGGTTACATAGATCACATCACCAAATCAAAGTACTATGGGCTTCTCATGTAGTGCATCATCATGGCGAAGAATTTAATCTTTCAACAGCCTTAAGGCAAACTGGTACAGATTTTCTTTTCAAATGGATTTTCTATACACCTATGTTGCTATTAGGGATACCAGTAGAGATATTTGTAACTGTAGCTGCATTAAATTTGATATACCAATTCTGGGTGCATACAGAGCACATTGGTAGATTGGGAATAATAGATTATATATTTGTTACCCCTTCAAACCACAGAATCCATCACGCTCAGAATAAAGAATACATCGATGCTAATTATGGAGGTGTCTTCATTCTATGGGATAGGATGTTTGGCACTTTTATTGACGAAAGAGAAGACCTCAAACCAATATATGGAACTTCAAAACCACTTAACTCATGGAACCCACTTTGGGCTAATTTAGAAGTTTGGAATGAAATGATTAAAGACACATGGAGAACAAAAAGATGGAGAGACAAAGTGGCCTTATGGTTTTCTACTCCTAAATGGCGACCTGCTGATGTTGCTGAAAAGTACCCCATCAAAAAGAACGATCTTAGTCAATTTAGAAAGTTTGATACTAAAACCTCGCTTTACGCCAAAATATTTGGTTTCGCACATTTAGTTTTTGTAAGCGTATACACACAAGGCGTCCTGTTTAATTCAGCTTCTATTGAATACGTTGATCTAATGCTGATATCACTGAATATTGTAACTGTTCTGGTGTTTGCCTCCTTCATGTATGAAAACAGAGCATTTGTTTTTTACTTGGAATTAATAAGATCATTATCAGTTTTGACTCTTATAAGTGTCGGATACTTCAATTTTATGCCAGAAATAATCTTAGGTTATACTGCGTTTTCAGCTGCTGTTTCAGCTGGTATTGTTTTCAAAGATAGATTCTTATCTCTTAGCGAAGCTCGCTAGGTTTCTTAAAAGCTTCAAGACTGCCGCAACCACGAACTAAGTCCACCCAACTTGCTTCAGTTAGAACTTCAGATAGAGCACATGTTGGATACTTATTAAGAAATTTTTGAGTCAAATATTCTGTTATATCATGCATGGAAGGATTGTGCCCAACTACCATGACATTACTAATTTCCTCAGGTATCTCATATAGCCTCTGCAAAATTTGCTCCATTGATGCATGATAAATTGAATTGCAATAATCTATTTCAGGAGAATTCTTTGAAAAGAAATGCTCAATAGTTTCTCTTGTTCTTCTTGAAGGGCTCGAAATTATTAAGTCTAATTTTATTTTTTTAGATCGAAAAAAATTCCCCATTAGGTCTGCGTCTTGTATTCCCCTTGTTGATAGAGGACGATCAAAATCTTTTAGTTCAAAATTATCCCAACTAGATTTTGCATGTCTAAGAAAATATAAGCTTTTCATACCTAATTTGCCCGAGCTAACTCTTTTTTTAATCTACTTCTAAATGAGAAATCATCAACAGTAATTGTGTGCCTATCTGTTTGAAGTTGTTCAACATCAGGATTATCCAATTCTTCTTGAATAAGCTGATGTATATCTCCGCGTGGCTTCCAGTCACCAGCTAAATGTTTAGCAGCTAATTTTGACTGTAATTCAGCACCAGGCCAAATACAGCCTAAAGGCTGAAATAAGCCAATAAAATAGAGATTTCTTATATTTGCCGGCAGCATTCTGTGTAATAAGCTCACAGAACCTTCTTCAAAATTAATTAGATCCTTATCAAAAAATTTATGTTTAATTTTGTAGCCTGTGCAAGCTATGACAGTGTCAAATTCCTCTTTTGTGCCATCTTTAAAATGCACATAGTTTCCATCAAATTTTTCTACGTCAGGCTTTGGCAATACTTTGCCATGCCTCACAGAATTATAGAGATCAGAATTTACCGTTGGATGAGTAGCAAGTATATGATTTGTTACTTTAGGTAGCCCAATATTTTCATTTTTACCTTGAAGCATTTCGAGCATAAATCTCATAAAAGGAAGTCTTATGAATTTAGGTAACCATCTAGATTTCAAGGCAAAGATATCACTTGTCATCCCAAACATAAATTTTGGTATTAAGTAATACCCTCTTCTCCAACTTATCGATGTCTTTTTGGAAATTCGAGCTGTTTCAACAGCTACATCACATGCTGAATTCCCTCCCCCTATAA
The DNA here is from genome assembly GCA_913044115.1 of uncultured Gammaproteobacteria bacterium. Lineage (GTDB taxonomy): Bacteria > Pseudomonadota > Gammaproteobacteria > Magnimaribacterales > TMED112 > TMED112. Next base: position 81,386 of record CAJWNO010000001.1, read on the forward strand.
CAAGAACTTTTTTGTCTCTGAATGGTTCGGCTTTTTTATAACTGTGGGAATGAATATACTCTCCAGAGAAATTTCCAGGATAATTTGGAAGTCTTGGTTCATGATGATGGCCATTACAAACTACTAATGCATCAAATTTTTGAACGTTAATTAAATCAGTATTTACATGTTTCCATTCGATTACCCATCTGCCTGATTCGTCTTGTTCGCATTTAATGACTTCTGCATTGAAATGTATATGTTTTTTGATTCCAAAATGCTCTGCATAATCATTGAAATATTTAAGTAATTCTTTGTGTGATGGATAATCTGAAGCTGTCTTTGGCAGTGGGAAATCTTCATAGTAAGAAGTATATTTAGAGCTGATAATATGTGTCGTTTCAAAGACGCTTGAGTGTCCTGAAGGGTCATCATATCTCCAGTTCCCACCAACACCCGCACACCGCTCAAAACCAATGACATCAAAACCTCTGTCCTTAAAGTTTTTTACTGCGGTAATACCTGATGGCCCAGCGCCAATCACTGCTACTTTTTTCATAATCTTTTTTGAATTAATATTGCTAAGACTCCATATTAAACAAATTAGATTATGTCTCAAGAGCTTGTTGTTAACTTAAATTTCTGGTCCAACCCTCCATGGTCGGACGGTAAAGGAAAATACCGTCTTGGGCTTAAACCTATTGAGATTGAAAAATGGTTTGAAGCTGAGATTGATGAAGAACTGAAGCAACATAAAGAAAAACTATTTGAAAACTCATATGAGAGTGTTGTAAGAGCTACTAAAGACTCAATGGAAGCCCAGAAGCTTCTCACGCAACATATTGCCTCAAACAACGAATATAGAGACCCTATAGCATCAATGTCTTTATCTGTTCCAGATGATCTATGTATTATCGAATCTGATGGACAACAAAGGTTATTAGCTGCATCAGTTTGCTCTCCTAGCTATTGGAATCTGAAAGAAAAGATCGGTGAACCTCTCAGGGTCATACATAAGCCTGTAAAAACATTGAATGAAAAAATTGGAAATCCAATAGAAAGATTTATAAGTAATGCTCCAGTAGGCACACCATTCAAAAGAGAGAATTGGTTTATTCATGGAGATAGCCAAAGAATGCATCTTGAGTCGGAAGGTTTTCCCAAGGGAGATATCTCTGAGTGGGTAATTCGCTCTGAAAGAGAAACTTTATGCAGATATGACGAAAAATACTCTTTATTTGCGATAAATGTAAGGTTTCAAAAATTAAGTTTTGTGAATAATTTCTGCGAAGCTAAAGAATCTTTGAAAGAAAGCCTTCTAAAGCTTGATAAAGATGAAATAGTTTATTTTGGTGGACAAACTAAGCTCGATTTAATTCTTTCTTATCTTGAGTCTTCAGAGTAGTAAAGTAGTCATTTGCTTTTGCAACAACTTTAGGAGCTAACCAAATTGTTGAAATAAGAGTTGGAATTGCCATCATGGCGAAGGAACCGTCAACTACATTGAGTGCGAAATCTAATGATGTTACAGAAAATATGCCTACAAATAATATGAAAATGTATTGGTATATTTTATTTCCTGACTCGCCAAATAAGAATTTTGCACAACTAGCACCATAGTAAGAATAGGTAAAGATTGTGCTCATGCCAAAACTAACAACACACAAAAATAGGATTAGTGAACCAATTGGCCCCAATATCATGGAGAATGCTTCAGAAGTAAGGGTTACACCACTGCTATCAGAAGATTGCCAAACACCTGAAATAAGAATGATAAGAGCTGTTAATGTGCACATTATTAGTGTGTCAAAAATTGGTCCTGTCATTGCTACAAGACCCTGTTTTACTGGATTAGATGTCTTTGCAGCACCATGAACCAGCGATTCAGTTCCTATACCAGCTTCATTGCTAAATGCACCTCTTCTTATTCCGGTGATAATAACTCCTGCTATACCTCCACCTAACACAGCATTACCAGTAAAAGCATCCACAAAAATTAGTCGAAATGAAGGCAAAAGTTGATCAATATTTAAGAGGATTGCAGAAAGGACTGAAACAAAATATAGAACAGCCATGATTGGTACAAGCCAAGCTGATACTTCAGCAATACGTTTTAAGCCGCCTAAAATTACAATTGAAGTTAAAACGACAAGTATAAATGCAGCAATATATTTAAAATTTTCAACGTCTGAAAAATATAAATCATTAGTTATCTGAACAAGTTGGTTGGCTTGAAACGATGGTAAACAACCAATGATCCCAAAAATAGCAAAAAAATATGCAAATGGCAGCATAAATTTCGGTAGACCGTTCTTTATGATATACATAGGACCAGCATTTGCTTCTCCATTTGGTCCAATTTCCCTATACATAACAGATAGTGTGCAAGTGAAAAATTTAGTAGCTATGCCAAAAATTGCAGTAATCCACATCCAGAATATAGCGCCTGGACCACCAATTTGTATAGCTACAGCTACTCCTGCAATATTTCCTAATCCAATTGTCCCTGATAAAGCTGCTGTAAGAGCTTTAAAATGGCTTACATCGCCTTCATCATCTTTATTTGAGTGTTTGCCTGCTAATACAGAAAATGCATGCGGTAGATACAAAAAAGGTCGTAGTCTTGAAGCGTAAAGAAAGTAAGCTCCAGCACCAAGCAAAAGTACAACAAGCCATGGGCCCCAGGCCCAAGTGGCGAAATCTGCTGCTAGCTTATCTAAATATTCCACTTAAATTAATCTAAAGACTCTTTGAATTAAAAGCAAAAAAAAAGCCGCAATAAGCGGCTTTTTTAAAAGAATTAAACTAATTATGCATCATCTGCGTCATCAGGATCTGGGTAGAACTGATAAGAGTTGCTTGCATTTGGACCTTCACATGTAGCAGATGCATCAAACATAGCTTGAACATCTGAACCCATATCAGCAAATCTTTGGTAAGCTACTTCAGCATCTGAATGACTCTCATAATAATTATTCCAGAAGAAATCATAATTAGAAAATGGTTCTGGATTTTCCCCGTTATGAAACATAACGCTGTATGCAAACGGTGTTTCGTTAGCTGAACCTAAAGTGTATTCATTAAATGCACCGACAGCCTCTCTTAGCAAAGCACGCCCATTCTCGCCATTGAATTTACAATAATGACCATAAGTGACCCATTCAGTTGGCCCATTCCAATTTGCTTCATCGCCTAGAGGGAAGTAAAAGTTATAACCTCTTCTGCCTTCGCCATCACAGACCATTACAGATGAATGTTTTGCTCTCCATGCATCAGCTTCAGCATTTGTAGCCCAATCAGACCAGCCAGCATCCGAAGCATCTTTAGATTCCCAAAATAGTTGCCAATAAACTTTATTATCTCCACCCAGTGAAGCGCTTTGAACAGGCGCATGACCTGCTGAGTAAAAGAAACCTTCAGCAAAATCAAAGTCATTCCATTCATCAATCATGGCTTTTGCACTTGCATCATTAAAATCTGAACCAGGTGTACATGTCATATACTCAGTATATGGAGGACCTTGTTCTTCTTCGGTTTCAGTAGTTTCTACTTCTGCTTCAGTTGTTTCAGCTTCATTTGAACATGCAGCTAAAAATATTACTGAGAAAAGTACTAAAAATTTTAAATAATTCATAAAAATCTCCTGCTTCTTTTACTATCGCAACAATAAAGACTTTTGACAAGAAGGTGTTATGTATAATTTGAAAGTATTTAAAAAATTAAAATCAGCATCAAATAATTTAATAATAGTAGGAAAAAATATGTCTAAATTTAAAGATAAAACTATTTTAGTAACGGGAGCCTCATCAGGCATAGGTCTTGCAATGGCCAAGGATTTTGCCAATAGAGGCGCTAACCTGATACTTACTGCACGGTCAAAAGATAAATTAGATCAGCTTGCAAGTGAACTTGAAGCAAGAGGAACCAGTGCTAAAGTTTTTATAGAAGATATAAGCGTACCTAATTCAGCTCAAAAGCTTTATAACCAAATTAAAGCTGAACAAATTGATGTTGATATTTTAGTGAATAATGCTGGTTACGGCAGATGGGGAACATTCGATGAATGTCCTGTTGAAGATTATGAAAATATGATTCATCTAAATATCACCTCCCTTACTGAACTTAGTTATCTATTCTTAGAAGATATGGAGAAAAAAGGCTCCGGGGGAATCATTAATGTTGCTTCAGTAGCAGCATTTTACTCAATACCCTATTCAGCAGTATACGCTGCTACAAAAGCATATGTATTGAGTTTAAGCGAAGCTCTTAATTTCGAATACTCCCGTAAAGGCATACATATAATGGCTGTTTGCCCAGGTGCGACTGAGTCTGAGTTTGTTAATGTTGCCACAGTGAGTTCAGAGAGACTACAAAAAAGACTTTCGGCTATGCAAGACAATAAAAATGTGAAGATTCAATCTGCTGAAGACTGTTCAAAAGAGGCTCTAGATGCTTTTGAGAATGGAAAAATTTATATCATTACAGGAAGAAGCAATAGAAACCTTTATTCATTGTCGCGCTTATTCTCAAGAAAAAGACTTTTAAATTGGGTTGGTCGTAGGTTTAAAAAGATCTCAGGCTAATGATAGATGAAGAAAAGGGATTATGCCCTTATTGTTGGGAAGAATTATATTTTGAGATAGATACTTCAATTGAGGAACAAGAATACGTTGAGGACTGTCAGGTATGTTGCAATCCAATTCTGTTAAGGGTGAACATATATGAAGGTTCTATTAACATTGATACAGCAAAAGAGGATGACGGTTTTTAAGAAGTAAAAATGGGTATATTTATATTAGGAGGCATTGTTTTCATCGTGGCGTTTTGCCTCTTTAAAATTTCAGCTTTCAGAAAAACCAGACCAGATGAATCATGGTTAAGGATTAGTATAGTGGGAATTGTTGATTATATAGTTCTTATTTCTGGAACTATTGGCACAGGAATACTCTTCATGACCTTATACAATATTGGTCATTAACTAATTTTTTTTGTGGGTTTATTCTTAGACTAGTTTTATTTCACCGACGCCCATTCTGCCCTTGTACTCTTCAACTGAAAACTCAACATTATCATTTTCATTCAATGTTTCGATTCCGCATTTTTGTAATGCGCTGATGTGTACAAAAACATCTTTTTCACCGTCTTCTGGCGCAATAAATCCAAAGCCTTTAGCATTGTTAAAAAACTTTACGACTCCTTTTTGCATTGCGTCCTCCTTTATATTATGAGCTACACGATACAGCAAATACTTAATATGTCTATATAAAGCTTAAAGACTAATGACTTTATTTAACTTTTTCACAATAAATTGACTAATTTAGGCATTGATGGGTAAGATTTCTTAGGGAGTTATTCAAATGAGAAGAATAGTAACAGGTCACAATAAAGACGGTAAATCAGTAATTATTTCTGATAGCCCTCCTCCAAGAACCATTGGCGAAGAAGTTGGAGGTTTATTTGAGCTTTGGAATACCGATGGTAAAGAAGTCGATTCAAAAGATACAATTGATAGAGCTGACAGCGATATATTATTAAGCCCTCCTAAAGGTGGTTCTAAGTTCAGGTATTTTCAAATAAACCCTCTTCCAGAGGGAATACCAAATGATGTCTTAAATCAAATAGCTCATGATAATTTCTCTCAAGTTGGTGCAGCAGATGCCAGGGTAGATACAACCCGTCATCCTGCAATGCATAAGACAGAAACAATTGATTACATCATTCTCTTAAAAGGAGAAGTTACTCTATTGCTCGATGAGGAAGAAGTAGATCTGAAGCCTTTTGATGTCGTTGTGCAAAGAGGAACCAACCATGCTTGGGTGTGCAAGGGCCAAGAACCTGCACTATTTATTGCTGTTTTAATTGACGCTGAGATCAGCTGATAGATTTATTTGTCTGCCAATTGAAGGCAGTTTTATTTCTTCCATTGCCTTAAAACCTCTATAAAGCGCATCAGGAAAACTTTGTTCTTCATTAATGAGCTTGCCTTCAGTAAAAATTGTATAGCCATCCCCTCCTTTAGCTAAATAGCCACTTGTAGATACGGTATATTTATTTGTATCTATTATGTTTTTACCATTGATCTTAATGCTTGAAAGTCTTTGCATATCTGGTTTATTGATGTTGTATTGTATTTCTAGGCCAGAAATTTGACCTATGCCGTAAGGCAAAGTCAGGCTATATTCAATCAAGTCTTTGATCTGTTTGCCTGATAACTCAATAATGGTGAGATTATCTGGAAAAGGATAAACGTTTAGTAAGTGCTCTAAAGTTATCTTCCCAGCATTTAAATCGGCTCTGATAGCACCTGAATTTAAGAAAGATATATCACTACCTGCTGCATTCCTCATAATATCTGTCAATAAGTTACCAATGGTAGATTCATTGTTATAAAGTCGCATTGAGGGCTGCTTTATAGTTGCAATAATCTCTGACAGTTCAGGATAGAGCTTACGGTATTGGTTTATCAGCTTTTCAGTTTCCTGATCAGCAGGAAATGCTTTTGAATCTACAGGAATCAAATAACCCTCCAAAAATGTTACATCGTGTTTATTAAGATTCACTGTAAATTTTGTATAACCAAGGTGCATGCCTTGTCCAAACGTTAAACCTATTACTGTGCCAGTATCTGGGTGGATTACTGGTTCTGGCAAACCATTATCAGAGTGCCCGCCAAAAATAGCATCAACACCTCTTAATTTCCCTGCCATTTCATAATCTTCATCAAAGCCACGCTGTACGTCTGGATCAGCTTCTTTGTTAGTTTGCATTGGGGCAGTTTTGTTTTGATGAGTTAAGACTATTAACATATTTACATCTTCACGAATTTTATCTGCCCAATATTGTGCTGTTTCTATTGGATCTTTAATGCTGAGGCCAATGCGATGAAATGGGGCCATAGTGTTGTAAAAGGCATCAATACCCATGACGCCTATCACTCCAATTTTTACACCTGATTGTTCAAGAATTGTGTAGGGTTTAGCAATAAGTTTGCCTGACTTTTCATGGAAAATATTGGCATTGAGAACCGGGAAATTGGCTCTTGGTATTATTTCTACCAGGGCGTCCCAATTATATTCAAATTCATGATTGCCGATGTTTAAGGCGTCGTAACCCATAGCATTATAGAGATCAAAAGGCAGTTTACCTTTTGATTTTTTGGATAAGGCGCCCGTATAAATATCACCGGCATCAACTAAAAAACTTATGTCTTCGGTAGTTCTTGTATTATCAATTAAGGTAGCAAGGTGTGATATGCCTCCTATAAGCTCGATATCATCGCGCCAAACAGCCTGTATAGGCTCATAGACGCTCTCTATATCATTGGTATGCAGTATTACTATTTCTTTGGTCGAGCTTTCATTTGTATGTATAAACAGAGACGTTAACAAAAGAAAAAATGCGAGCAATCTAGGCATCTATAGATATTAACAAAAACTCTAAAGAGTTATCTTGAATAAATGAATTTAGTGGCGGAGAGAGTGGGATTCGAACCCACGATACGCTATTAACGTATGCCAGTTTTCAAGACTGGTGCATTCAACCGCTCTGCCATCTCTCCTAAGCGCAACATTATAGTCCATTTTAGCTGCATGAAATAGAGGCTATAATCAAGTATGGATAGATTACAGATATTCGGTGCAACACCTTCACCATACACCCAAAAAATGCTCTCATTGCTGAGATATAGACGGATTCCATATGATATTCATTGGGGTGAAACTAAGACTAGACTTGAGAGCCTAAATATAGAGCTACCAAAGCCGATTTTATTACCTGTAATCTTGTTTGAGGGCGATGATCAAAAACTAGTAGCTACAACTGACTCTACACCCATGCTCAGAAAAATCGAAAAAACTTATGCTCAAAGAAAAGTTATACCAGATGATCCAGCCTTAGCATTTATTAACTATTTATTGGAAGACTTTGGCGATGAATGGATCACAAAATATATGTTTCATTACAGATGGCACTTCAAAGATGATGCCGAGAAAGCTGGGACGATTCTACCATTAGTGGAATTTCAGAACCCATTGTCTGTAGAAGACCATAACCAAATTAAAGAATTCATTATCAAAAGGCAAACCGAAAGATTATGGGTTGTTGGTTCAAGCAATGAGACCGCTGATTTGATTGATAAAAGTTTTAGAAGATTTATAAAATCACTAAATGAGCATCTAATTAAAAGTCGATTCTTATTGGGGAATAAACCATCATCAGCCGATTTTGCTTTTTATGGCCAAATCTCACAACTAGTTAAATTTGACCCAACACCAAGACAAATTTGTGAAGAATTAGCTCCTCGGGTTGTTGCATGGATAGATATAATGGAAGATCTCTCGGGTCTTGATTCTGATACAAATAATTGGATTGAACTTGAGGAAAGCCCACTATCTTTAAAAGCAATTCTATCTGAATTTGGCAAGATGTATGCTCCATTATTATTGGAGAATTCTAAAGCTGTAAAGAACGGTTCCGAGGAATGGGAAGCCAAAGTTGATGGATCTGTTTGGAAGCAAAAAACTTTTAGCTACCAAGCAAAATGCCTAAATTGGATTCGGGAAGAATTTAAAGCTTTAGCTGATAATGATAAGCAAAGAGTACTAATATTTTTAGCTGATACAGGCTGCGATGAAATACTGAATTAATTTAATATCTAAAGTGCTTGATTCTCTCGCCGCTCTTCTCAATTTCTGTCATTGATTTGATACCAATATCCAGATGTTTTTCAGCCCATTCACTAGTAACTTTTTTGTCTGATTCTTGAGTTTTCACGCCTTCAGGAGTGGTTGGAACATCTGATACTAGTAACAATGCTCCTCTTGCTATTTCGTTGTAATGTCCACCAATAAATATTGTTGCAACTTCCATATCAATACCAATGGCTGTAGATTTTTTCAAGCGTTTGAGAAATGCTTTATCGTGTTCCCACAGACGTCTGTTAGTAGTAAAAATTACGCCTGTTCTATAGTCTTCGCCTGCTTCTTTAATTTTTTCTGATACAAATTTATGAAGTTTAAAAGATGGTAATGCTGGAACTTCTGGAGGGAAATAATCATTGGTTGTCCCCTCTCCTCGTATTGCAGCAATTGGTAAAATGAAGTTGCCTATTTCGGAAGCTTCTTTTAAACCACCACATTTGCCTAAAAATAATACGCCCTTTGGATTCTTAGCTGATAGTAAATCCATTATTAAAGCAGCATTTGGAGAGCCTATACCGAAGTTTATGATGCTTAAACCATCAGAATTAGTAGTACTTTGCATTGCACCACCTTCACCTTTAATTTCACAATTAAATCTATCTGCAAAAGCAGTCACATAGTTTTTGAAATTTGTAAGAAGAATGTAGTCACCAAGTTCATCAATTTGTGAGCCGGTGTATCTTGGCAACCAGTCTTGTGCAATTTTTAACTTACTAACCATAAAATTGGTCATGAATATTAACAGATTAAACTAAAAAAGAAAGTTTATTTAAAGTCTTTGATGCTTGGACAAGTACAAACTAAATTTCTATCACCGTAGACATTATCTACTCTACCAACTGGAGGCCAGTATTTTTGATGCTTTGTTTGGTTGTTTGGATAGAATGCTTCTTTTTTTGTATAAGGATGATCCCAGTCTTCAATTAGCTCATCAACGCAATGAGGTGCATTCTTTAGAGGGTTGTCATCTTTATCCAATTTGCCCTCCTCTATGGCTCTAATTTCTTCTCTTATACCAATCATTGCATCACAGAATCTATTAAGTTCATCTAAAGACTCACTCTCTGTCGGTTCAATCATTAATGTACCTGCCACTGGCCATGACATCGTTGGAGCATGAAAGCCATAATCTATTAGTCGTTTTGCAATATCTTCAGCCTCTATCCCACATAGGTCTTTGAAAGGTCTTACATCTATTATGCATTCATGCGCTACTAAGTTATTTTTTCCTGTGTACAAAATTTTATAATGGCCTTCTAGTCTTTTGGCTATGTAATTTGTACTTAGAATTGCTACTTGAGTGGCTTTTCTAAGGGAATCTAAGCCCATCATGGCTATATACATCCAGCTAATTGGTAAGATGCTCGCACTACCATAATTCGTTCCTGAAATTGCGTAGCCTGCCTCATCATTAGTTAAAGGATCTTTTGGAAGGAAAGGTGCAAGTTTTTCCACCACACCTATTGGTCCAACTCCAGGACCACCACCACCATGAGGAATACAAAATGTTTTGTGTAAATTTAGATGTGAAACATCTCCACCAAATTTTCCCGGATAGCACATACCAACCATTGCATTGAAATTAGCACCATCAATGTAAATAAAACCACCATAACTATGTATTAATTCACATACCTCTCTTACATGCTCTTCAAATACTCCATGTGTTGATGGGTATGTAATCATCATTGCAGCAATATTATTTGAATGTTCAGCTGCCTTATTTTTTAGGTCTGTCATGTCAATATCACCATTTTCATCGCAATCTATTACTACCACTTCATAGCCAACCATTTGAGCTGATGCAGGATTTGTTCCATGCGCTGATTCTGGAATTAGGCATATGTTTCTGGAGTTATCATTATTTGCCTTGTGGTAGCTATCTATTGCCAGTAAACCTGCATATTCACCTTGAGATCCTGCATTAGGTTGAAGTGATATAGCTTTGTAGCCTGTTATATTAGCTAACCATTCCTCTAAATCGCTTATTAGTTTCATGTAGCCTTGTATCTGATCGGCTGGGGCATGAGGATGAACATTAGCAAACCCATTCCAGCCTACAGGTATCATTTCGGATGTTGAATTTAGCTTCATTGTGCATGAACCCAAAGGAATCATTGATCTATCTAATGCAATATCTTTATCACATAAACTCCTGATATATCTCAATAATTGGGTTTCTGAATGGTGCGAATTAAACACTTCATGTGTTAGAAATAATGTTTCTCTTGCCAAATTTTGTGGAATAGATTTCTTGATATCTTTATTTGAATTATCTGGAGCATCAAAGATTTCAGAAATTGAGTTTATGTCTTCTTCTTGGGTTGTTTCATCAAGACTTATACCAATAAGGTTGGTAGAAATTCTTCTGAAGTTTAATTTATTTTCTACGGCTAATTTGTGTAAATGATCAGCATCCTCTACTTCAACCACAATTGTGTCGAAAAAGTTTTTATGTTTAAGATTATATCCTTTCTCAATCAGGTTATTAGCTAGATTAGTTGTAAGCTTATTCACTCTCTCAGCAATAACTTTTAAGCCGTCTGGACCATGATAAATAGCGTAAAATCCAGACATAATCGCAAGTAATGCCTGAGCTGTGCAAATATTGCTGGTCGCTTTTTCTCTTCTTATATGTTGTTCTCTGGTTTGAAGCGCAAGCCTATAACATGGTCTGCCTTGTTGATCTTGTGTTAATCCAATAAGTCTGCCAGGCAGAGATCTTTTGAAACTATCTTTTACTGCCATAAATCCTGCATGTGGTCCACCAAAACCCATAGGTACACCAAATCTTTGAGCAGATCCTATAACAATATCAGCGCCAAATTCACCTGGTGCTTTCAAAAGTGTCAAAGCTAATAAATCAGTCCCAACAATAAAGATGCCATTAGACTCGTGAATTTTCTTGGATACAGCTGTTAAATCCTCTATACCACCATCAGCATTTGGATATTGATAGTAGCATCCAAAATACTCTGATGTTTGATCCATTTCATCACCAACAGTGATTTCAATATTTAGAGGCTTTGCTCTGCTTTTGATAACGGAGATGGTTTGATTGAAGCAACTGCTATGAACAAAGAATTTTTTTGATTTTGATTTTGAGACTCTATTTGCCATCATCATTGCTTCTGCTGCTGCAGTTGGTTCATCTAGCAAAGAGGCATTAGATATATCCATTGAAGTTAAATCAGAAACCATAGTCTGATAATTCATCAATGCTTCCAACCTCCCTTGAGCTATTTCAGGTTGATAAGGTGTATAAGATGTATACCAGCCAGGATTTTCGAAGACATTTCTCTTAATAACATTTGGCACATTACAGTTATAAAAGCCTTGACCGATAAAGCTTTTCAAAACCTTATTTTGTTTTGATATAGCTTTGAGTTTCTTCAGTGCAGATGGCTCATCAAGTGGTTCAGGCAAATCAATAGAATCAAGATCATAGATTGAGTTAGGCATTAAATCTTCAAGAAAACCATCTAAATTGGAATATCCTAAGTCATGCAGAATATTCTGAATATCTGGGTTTTTAAGTCCGATATGTCTATGAGAAAAATCTTTTGATTTATCAGTCATTTTAGAAAAAATTATTAACCTTCGCTTGAACTTTCATATGCAGCAGCATCTAAAAGTTTTTCCATTTCACTTATATCTTGAGGCTTAATTTTAAAAAACCAACCATCATCATAAGGAGAAGCATTAATTATTTCGGGATTGTCATTGAGGGATTCATTGATTTCTACTATTTCCCCAGTAAGTGGTGAATAGACATCAGAAGCAGCTTTTACTGACTCAACGATAGCTATATCTGAGCTTTGAGATATTTCTTTTCCAATTTCAGGCAATTCAACAAATACAATGTCACCAAGCAATTCTTGAGCATGATCGGAAATCCCGACTGTTACAGTACCGTCATCCTCTACTCTTGCCCATTCATGTGACTCTAAGAATTTTAAATTACTAGGAACTTTTGCCATGGTTTTATTTTAAATGCTTTAAAAAATTTGTCTCACAAAAATGTAAATTAATCTCTTTATCTCTTAGGAGTGCTTTGCCTTGAGCAGGATAGTTAGCATCAACTCGACAAAAACCTATATTTTTTTTGAATGTTGGGCTCCATGTGCCACTAGTTACAATCCCCTCACCTCCTGCGAAGTGAACTTTAGAACCAGCACGCAGAACTCCTCGTTCTTCAGTATAGAAACCAATAAGTTTCTTCTTTGATTCAGCCTCAATAGCTAGACTATTTTTACCGATATAATTTCTATTTTCGTCAGAATTATCAATAGTCCAACCAAGATTAGATTCATAAGGATGGTTATTGATAGTCATATCAGAACCATAAAGGTTGAGGCCTGCTTCAAGTCTTAAAGTATCCCTAGCAGCAAGACCAATAGGTTTCACACCTTTGCTTATAAAGTGATTCCATAACTCAAGACCCTTTTTTTGATTAGATATGATTTCAAATCCTATTTCCCCTGTGTAACCAGTTCTTGCAATCATCACTTCATCATCTTGATAGATATGAAAGTTTTTTAGATCTAAAGAGTATAAAGTTGAAAGAACTTCATCTGAATTTGGCCCTTGGATGGCGATAATTGATGCATTCTCTTGAAAGTTCACTTTAACTTCAAATTGCTTGGCCTTTTCGTTAAACCAATCATTATTTTGTTGCCTAGTGGCACAATTTGAGATGATGCGAAAATGATTATTGCCGGTATGATAAACAATTAAATCATCTAGAATTCCACCATTTTCGTTCAATAGTGGTGAATATAGCGCTCTTTTGGAATTAAGAATTTTAGTAACGTCATTTGGTAGTAGTTTTTTAAGGAATTCTACTTGGTTATCTCCGGAAAAGTCGAAAACTGCCATATGTGATACGTCAAAGATGCCAACATTTGTTCTTACCTCATTATGCTCATTTATTTGAGAACCATAGTTGATTGGCATTTCCCAACCTGAAAAATCAACTAAATTGCCATCATGAGTAGAATGAAACTCATTTAAGTAAGTTTTTTTCATCTTTTTGCTGTAAATTCAATCTCTACATCTGCTCCAAAAGGCAAACCTGATACAGCAAAAGTCGTTCTTATAGGAAGCGGTTTTTCAAAGTAACTTAAGTAAATTTCATTGAGCTTGGGCATAAAACTAATGTCAGATAGCAGTATTTTGGCTTTAATTACGTTTTCATAACTCAAATCAAAATGAGCTAAACCAGCAGCTAAATTTTTAAAAATTTGATGCAATTCATTCTCAAATCCACCATCCACTAGCCCATTCGAGTCATTACCTAACATTCCTGAGAATTCGATGATATCTCCTATTTCTATGGCATCTGAGTATGGTGTATTAAATTTTTCAGAGTTAATTGTTTTATATTTCATAAAAATAGTGAAAAGTTACATTGTTTATTGTACAGTACGCATTTATGGCAGCAAACAAACAACAAAAAGTTTATCTAATACCTGAAGGTGAAACTAGAGATAGTCACACATATCACTATACGGTTGTAAAAACAAAGAAGTTTATTCAAGAGAATGAGAAGCTAAAAATTAAAAAGTTTAATCCTGTCAAAAGAAAACATGAATGGTTTGTAGAAGCCAAATTACCGCCTCACAGCAAAAACTAGAAACTTTCATTTTCATCCCTATATCTTTTACATGAACAGAATAAATAGATTATTCGAATATTTGGAAGACCTTATTCTATCGGTGATTGCGATCATGACTTTAGGTGCAGTTGGTTTTGAACTGTACGCCGTTTATGAGAGAGGTTCCATTGAATTAGCAGATCTTCTGCTTATGTTTATCTATGCCGAGGTCTTAGGTATGGTAGCAATCTATTTTAGAAGTCATGTCTTGCCAGTCATATATCCCCTATTTATTGGTATTACAGCCTTGGCAAGGTTAATTGTTTTGCAAGGAAAAGATTCTATGCCTGAACAATTAGTTTTTGAAGCTGGTTCTATTTTGCTCTTGAGTATCGCAGCACTATTACTCAAAGACGTCAAAGTTGCTCTTACACACAATAAGAAAAAAACATAAACTAGAATTAATCATCGGAGAAAATTATGAGATTAATTCTTTTTTTACTATCTTTTGCTGTCCATGCTGATTTAAGCGAAAACATAGATGCTCATAAAGAAAAATACGAAGAAATAGCTCAAGCTATTTGGGACTTTGCTGAAATGGGATATCTTGAAGAGAAAAGTTCTAAATTATTGCAAGACACCCTGAAAGATTCAGATTTTACAGTTAACACAGGTATTGCAGATATACCTACAGCCTTTGTTGCTGAATATAACAATGGAGGACCTGTAATTGGCATATTGGCAGAATTCGATGCTTTACCTGGCTTATCTCAAAATAATACACCTTACCGCGAGAGCTTAGGCGGTGACGCTGGTCATGCCTGTGGACACCATTTATTTGGTGCTGGTTCAGTGCAAGCTGCAATAGCAATTAGGTATTGGCTTGAAAGAACAAATACAAAAGGAACAATAAGGTTATATGGCACCCCTGCTGAGGAAGGAGGAAGTGGAAAGGTATACATAGCAAGAGATGGGTACTTTGACGACGTAGATGTAGTGCTTCACTGGCACCCTGATGACATGAATAGGTCTTTCTACAGTAGTTCTAACGGTAATAAATCTGCACGATTTAAATTTAAGGGTGTTTCTGCACATGCAGCTGGAGCTCCTCAAAATGGTAGATCGGCATTAGATGGTGTTGAAGCAATGAATATGATGGTAAACATGATGAGAGAGCATATGGACGAGGAAGCTAGAATACATTATGTAATTACTAAAGGTGGCCTTGCTCCAAATGTTGTGCCTGAAGAAGCAGAAGTCTATTACTATGTAAGGCATCCAAACGTTGAAGGTGTTCAAGAGCTCTTCAACAGAGTTGTAAAAACTGCTGAGGGCGCTGCTAGAGGCACAGAAACAGAAATGGATTTTGAGGTCATGCACGGGAACTATCCGTTAATGCCAAATAAAACTCTTTCGATAGTTATAGACGAGGAATTACATCAATTAGGTGGAATATCTTACAACGATGAAGAGAATAAATTTGCAAGGGAAATCTATCAAACCTTGTTAAACCCAGACAGACCAATTGGTGATCAAGAAAACATCCAACCTCTTGAGCTATCTCAAACAAAAGGATCAACCGATGTCGGAGATGTTTCTTGGAAAGTGCCAACATCTGGCGTAAGAATTGCAACTTGGGTACCAGGTACTTCATCGCATTCTTGGCAAGCAGTTGCAGCTGGAGGCACAACCATTGGCACAAAGGGTTCAACTTTGGCAGCAAAAGTTCTTGCTAATTCAGCCTTGAGGTTTTACCAAGACCCAAAGCTAATTGAAGCAGCATGGGAAGAACATAAAATTAATATTGGTGATCATCAATACGAAGCACTTCTAGGTGACCGAAAACCGCCTTTGGACTATAGAAAATGAAACAGTCGGGAAGATGCCAGTGCGGAAAAATCAACTACAACTTTAACCAAGAAGATGTTATTTCCGCGCATCATTGTCATTGTAAAGATTGCCAAAGAGCAACAGGTTCTGGAAAAGCAACAATCATATATATACCCAATAAAAAACTTAATGTAGATGGGGAAATAAAGTTCTTCGAAAGCAAGGGAAGTATGGGATCTACTATCCGTAGGGGTTTCTGTGAAAACTGTGGCTCAGGCATAATTAGTTATGCCAAGGAAATGCCAATGATTAAGTTTGTAAAAGCCGGCACTCTAGATGATTCAAGTTGGCTTAATGTTGAATCAAGTTTTTTTGCAAAAGCATCATCAGATTGGAATAAGCCTGATGAAAATATCAAAAGTTTTCAAGGCAATCCTGACTTATTCTCAACCATTAAAAATGCCATCAAATCGCTTTAATTAGATGTCTGATTACTCATCTCATATAGGTATACTTGGTGGTGGAATCGCTGGACTGACTGCTGGTTGTACTCTGCTTGAAAAAGGTTTCAAAACTGTAATTTTTGAGAGGTCTAAACAACTAAACGAACATGGAGCTGGAATTTCTATTTCCCCAAATGCAATACGTATTTTAGATAAATTAAATATAAAAGATAAATTTATCGATTCGTCATTTTCACCAGAAAAGATCATATTTCACTATAAAAATAACAAGGTTGGGTTTATAGAAGGGAACCAGGAATTTGTAACATCTACTAGACAGAATCTATTGCAAATTCTTTACAACAAATACATCCAACTTGGTGGAGAGGTTCTGTTTAATCATGATTATTTGGGTTTAGACCAAAATAAAGTGGAATTATCTTTTAGTAATAATCAGAGATACATTGTTAAACATATCTTGGGCTGTGATGGCATTAAATCTCCAATTAGGGAAGAATTTTTTCCAAATTCTGGAGATCCTGTCTACAGTGGCTATCATGCTTGGCGGGCAATTGGTAAAGGAGATCTAGTAGATGGCAAATTCTATTTAGGTAAAGGCAAACACATTGTTATTTATCCAGCTAATAGTGAAGGAAAGATAAGTATGACAGCTGTTGTAAAAAACAAAAATTCAGCCAAGGATTCTTGGAGAGCAATGGGCACGAAAGCTGAAATGTTAGATGATTTTAAGGCTTTTGACGAAGACACATTCTCCATGATTGATTCAAGTGAGGAAATCTATAAATGGGGTATTTACATACGACCTCCCCTAAAATCACTTTACATTAAAAATATTACATTATTAGGGGATGCTGCTCATCCTATGGTGCCTTTTTTAGGTCAAGGAGGCTGTATGGCTATAGAGGATGGATACGCCTTTGGTATGCTTGCTAGCAAATATCAGGGCGATTTTAAAACGATACAAAAACAATATGAATCATTAAGGCTTAAGAGAACTACTAAGATGCAAGCTCGATCTTTATTACAGGGAAAAATTTACCACTTTCAAAACCCAATAATTATATTTTTTAGGAATCTATTCCTAAGGTTTTCAATAGCAAAATTTGCAATGGCAAAAATCTGGAATTACGACATTAATAAAGAAATAAAAAAATTAGATCAGGATTAGTTCAGAATCAAAATTGATAGATTCAAAATGGATGCAAATGTAATCCAGAGCAAATATGGTAGATAAAGAAATAAGCTTAACCAGGCACTATCTTCTCTTAATTGCTTACATATCAGAACATTCAAGAATATAAGAACTACGATATCTAAAAATGCAAAACCAATGCTTTGAAAAACAAAAAATATCCAACTCCATAATCCATTTAAACATAGCTGCAACAGATACAATTTATAAATATTTTTTGCATTTACAAAAGAAACAACAGCCATTAATACATAAAGTATTGGCCAAACTATTCCAAATATATAATTTGGAGGATTGAAACTTGGTTTGTTTAGACTCTCATACCAAGACCAATCGGTATATGTTGTAGACAAGCCTCCGGCAGAAGCTATGAGGAATGTAGCAAGAACAAGACTAATTTGTAAGAAAAGTTGTTTAGAAATTAATTTTTCCATTTACATCGTATTGCTTTAAAAAATACCAAATCTCATTTGCTGCAATAATATCGTTTTGACCATTATTGGTAGGCCATTCATGCCCCATATTTGTCATAAGATAGAGTCTTAGATTCACATCACTCAAGCATTGATTATATGAATATAAATAACCACCATCACCATCACCATTCACATCATCTATTATGTTGATAATTTCTTGCTCACAATCATTATATTCTTCCCAATAATCCATAACCGTTGGTATAGCTCTAGATATAGAATTTCCATAATAAGGAACTACACCATCTGCTGTACCATGTATTTGTAAGATAGCTGTAGGATGAGTTGGGCTACAACTATTATAAGTTTGTGGTGTCATAGAGCCTGTAACTGAGGCAACTGCTGCAATTTTATAGCTTAAATTACAGGCAAGATGGTAACTCATAAAGCCACCGTTTGACATGCCTGTAGAGTAAACTCTATTTCTATCAATCTTATATTCGCTGTAAGCCCAATCTATAAGGCTTGAAAGGTAATCAACATCGTCTGTTGTGCTGCCTACTGTCCAACCACCAACGTTCCAATGTGTCTCTCCAGTAGAAGCAAGAATAGTGCCTTGAGGATATATAACTATGAATTTTTCCGTTTCTGCAATCGATTGAAAGCCAGTGTAACCAAGATTCCAAATTGCCCTACTAGTATATCCGTGCAAGCTAAATAAAAGCGGTATTTGAGAATTTGTTGTATCAATATCATCTGGTATATAGATATAGAATTCCCGATTCAAATTTTGCCTTTTTGAAGTGCAATAAAGGGTGTTCGTATATGTCGTAGGAGTGCAATCCGGTACAGTATTTGTAGGTGGCGGTGGCGGTGGTGTAATAATTGGAGCAGTTAAGTCATTTGAAGAGCTAGATCCTCCTCCACAGCCATATAAAATTATTGCAATAAATAAACTAATTTTTCTCATAGCTTTATTCAATAACCCCTTCTAAATTAAAGTTTTGCATAAAACCCCAAATAGTTGAAGCTGCATCTATATCATCATCAAAACCTAAACCATCCCTATTTGGCCAACCATGTCCAAAACCACTTAGTCGATAAAAGGCTAACTCAACACCATCATTGCAATCTGTTCTGATTTCGGCTGACCATGCATACCCATCACCATTTTCGTCAACACCATCACCAATAATGGTTGAAGAACACTGATTATAGTCGCTCCAGTAATTCAAAATATTACCAAAGCCAACAGCATAGCTATTACCAGATATTGGTATCACCGAGTCATTGGTGCCATGAATATGAACTATGGGTAAAGGTCTTTGAGGTGTGCAGTTATCGTATTCTTCAGTATACATAAGCCCAGAAACAGGACCAAATGCTGCTACCTTATCACTTAAGTAACACGCAAGACTATAGATCATAAAACCACCATTAGAAAAACCTGATGCATATACTCTACTTGCATCAATATTTTGTTCAGCTATCAATGCATCTATTAATTCTGATATAAATGAGACATCGCAAACTTCATTGCCATCCTCACATCCTATTCCAGTATACCAACCAGTAGATCCTTTATCTTCTGCAAGCGTCCCCTGTGGATAAGCAACGATGAAGTTTTCTTCCTCTGATAGCTCCCTAAAACCCGTATATTCCATTTCGTATTCAGCATATCCATCACCTCCATGAAAGTTAATTACCAAAGGCGAATTTTCGCTAGAATTTTGCAGGCTATCGGGTATATAAAGAAAAAACTCTCGTTCTAAACCACCAGAATTCATCGTGCAATATTTAGTATTACCCGTATCGTCATAATCACTGCAGCTTGTAGGGCCAGGAGCAGGCGTTGGTGCAGGCGTTGGTGCAGGCGTAGGTGTTGGTTCTGGTGCTAAATTAGAACCGTCTGCTTTAACAACATACCAAAGATTTTCAACTGCATTACCATTTACATCATCTTCATTGTTGTCACCAGTAAATTGATATATAGGGATATCATTAATGAAAACGATATTATTATTTTGATTGACCGTAACTGAAGCAGTAATTTCTTCAGGAATAATAAATTCTTCAACTGATTTATTTGTTGTTATATATGGCCAAACAGAACCAGTGTAATTTGGTTCTCCCCTAACATCACCAACTGTATCAGGACCATATATATAAACAGTACGTAAGTCAGTGATAGCATTTCCTCCTCCAGTTGCTCCTGCATTTGCCCCTGAAGCTTGAATAACGTCTAGACACTCTCCATCAAAACAAGCATTAATAAGTGAAAGTTCAAAATCTGGCACAGGAGTAGGTGTCGGTGAAGGCGTTGGTGCAGGTGTCGGTGCAGGTGTTGGTGCAGGTGTTGGTGCAGGTGTTGGAATTGGAGCTGGCTCAGAGCCACTACCGCCACCGCCACATGCTGTTAAAAAAATAATTGATGTCGATA
>CAJWNO010000002.1 GCA_913044115.1 uncultured Gammaproteobacteria bacterium
CCGCACATTATTTTTTCTTCCAGTTTTTCTTGTTGTTTTGTTTTGATCTGCCAAAGGCTAGAGAACCTGACGGCACGTCGGTTGTAATAACTGAGCCAGCTGCAACATAAGCTTTTTTGCCAATCTTAAGCGGAGCAACCAAAGATGAATTTGTGCCTATGAAGCTGCCATCCTCAATCTTCGTTTTGTGCTTAAGTTTGCCATCGTAATTACAAGTTATAGTTCCAGCCCCAACATTCACTTTTTTTCCAATATTGGCATCGCCTAGGTATGCATGATGGTTGGCTTTTGAGCCTTGTCCTATTTTTGATTTTTTTATTTCGACAAAGTTGCCAACCTTCGCCGAGTCATCTAGCACTGCACCATTTCTAAGTCGAGCAAAGGGCCCAACCTCAACATTTTTTGCTAATACAGAGTCTTCAATCGAGCAAAAATCTTTAATTGTTGTGTCGTCGCCTACTTTGGTATTACATAAAACGACATTTGACTCAATACACACATTGTTGCCCAGCGAAACAGAGCCCTTTATTGTTACATTGCTACCAATTCGCACATCTTTGCCAACTTTCAGTTGGCCCTCTACAAAGCATGATGCTTCGTCTTTTAAAATGACGCCCTTTTTCTTAGCCGCCTCAATGTTTAAAGCAGTTAAAGCTTTATAAAGTCTTGCTAATTCTTCTTTGTTGTTTGCGCCCAAAATTTCTTCCTCTCTGGTTTGGGTAGAACCAATTTTTAATTGTCTTTTGCTAGCGAAGTCTACTAAATCGGTTAAGTAGTATTCGCCTGCGTTATTGTTGCGCAGCAACCCTTTAAGGCCTCGTTTTAAAAAGTCATTTTCAGCAATCATAATGCCAGTAAAAATTTCATTAATGGTTTTTTCTTGTTTTGTGGCGTCTGCTTCTTCTCTTATAGCTGTTGGGTCTTGCTTGTCATCTCTAATGATTCTGCCATACCACCTTGGATCTGTGACTTTAGAGGTTAAAATAGCCAGCTTTTTTCTGTTTGAAGAGGCAATGAGTTTTTTTAAGCTTTTTGCTCCAACTAAAGGCACGTCAGCATAAAGAACAAGTGTTTTGCCGCTATCTGGTAAGTAGGGGGCTGCCTGTTTTACTGCATGCCCTGTGCCAAGCCTTTCTTTTTGTTCGCAAAAAATATAATCGCCAGGATTGTTGGCAATAACATATTTTTTAACTTCATCTTTCTTGTAGCCTGTGACCAGAACAATTCTTTCCGGCTTTAAAGCTTTGGCTGTATCTAATGAATATTGAATTAATGGGTGGTCAGCAAGATGCACCAATGGTTTTGGTTTTTCTGTTTTCATGCGCTTGCCTTCTCCAGCAGCAAGCAAAACTATACTTAGTCCCATTAAGTGATTTTAATGCTTTTTTTTTGGACTTAAACTATTTTTTAAGTTTAATGTTCTTTTTCAAAGCTTCTATTGCTCGAAGCTGTGACAAGGATTGAGTAAGTTGTGCCGATGCTTCAGCAAAATCTTTTTGATCTCCTTTGTCTTTAAGAAGCTTTTCTGCTTCTTCTTTGGCTTTGAGAATTTTGGCTTCATCTAGATCGTCAGCCCTTTGTGCTGCATCAACAAGAATGGTGATGCTATCAGGTTGCACTTCAGCAAAGCCACCTTCTGTAAAAAAAACCTCTTCAGTATCAGAGGTAATCATTCTTACTGGCCCTGGTTTTAATATAGCCAATAAAGGGGAGTGGCCTTTTACAATGCCAAGTTGTCCCTCTTTTCCATCCATAACCACCATTTCGGCCTGACCTTCAAAGAGGGTTTTTTCTTGTGAAATGAAACTTATATTAATCACTTTTAATTGTTTTGGCTTTCTCTAATACCTCGTCCATTGAACCAACCATGTAAAATGCTTGCTCAGGCACGTCATCGTGAACTCCATCCAAAATTTCTTTAAACCCTTGAATGGTGTCCTTAATAGAAACATATTTTCCTGGCGAGCCAGTAAATACCTCAGCAACAAAGAAAGGTTGTGATAGGAATTTTTCAACTTTTCTTGCTCTTGAGACTGTGTTTTTATCATCGTCTGAAAGCTCATCCATACCCAAAATTGCAATGATATCTTTTAGCTCTTTATATCTTTGCAAGACACCTTGCACTCGTTGTGCGACATCATAGTGCTCTTGGCTCACAACATTAGGATCAAGTTGTCTTGAGGTCGAGTCTAAAGGATCCACAGCCGGATAAATACCTAGCTCTGCTATTCTTCTAGACAAAACAACTGTTGCATCAAGGTGAGCAAAAGTCGTAGCTGGTGACGGGTCTGTCAGATCATCAGCTGGCACATAAACTGCCTGAATCGAAGTAATAGAGCCTGTTTTGGTTGAGGTAATTCTTTCTTGCAAAACACCCATTTCTTCAGCAAGTGTTGGTTGGTAGCCTACTGCTGATGGCATACGTCCTAGCAAAGCTGATACCTCCACACCCGCCAAGGTATATCGATAAATATTATCGACAAATAACAACACGTCTCTGCCCTCATCCCTAAACTTTTCTGCCATAGTTAAGCCGGTAAGGGCCACTCTTAATCTGTTGCCAGGAGGCTCATTCATTTGGCCATAAACCAAGGACACTTTGTCTAAAACATTAGAGTCTGTCATTTCATGATAAAAATCGTTACCTTCTCTGGTTCTTTCTCCCACTCCTGCAAACACTGAATACCCTGAGTGTTCGATAGCAATGTTTCTGATGAGCTCCATCATGTTTACTGTTTTACCAACTCCAGCACCACCAAACAAACCAACCTTTCCGCCTTTTGCAAAAGGGCAAACCAGGTCAATAACCTTAATTCCTGTTTCAAGAATTTCATTTGAATCTGCAAGGTCCACATAAGCCGGCGGTTTTCTGTGAATAGGCATTCTTTCCTTGGTTTTTACATCTCCCTTCATGTCAATTGGGTCACCCAATACATTCATAATCCTTCCTAATGTAGCTTCACCAACAGGCACACTAATTGGCGCTTTGGTGTTATTTACTTCAAGGCCTCGCTTGAGCCCTTCGGTTGAACCCATCGCCACCGTCCTAACAACACCATCACCTAGTTGTTGTTGTGTTTCCATAACCAGGTTGTTGTCAGAAACAACCAAAGCATCGTAAATGTTTGGGATCTGGTCTTTGTCGAACTCAACATCAATAACCGCTCCAATAATTTGTTTAATTACACCTTTTTCGCTCATCTTTTCTCCTTTTAAATCGCCGCAGCGCCTCCAACTATCTCGGATAGTTCTTGTGTAATAGCTGCTTGTCTAGCATTGTTGTATACCAGCTGTAGTTCTTTGATAATTTCTTCTGCATTTTCAGTAGCATTCTTCATGGCAAGCATCTTTGCTGCTTGCTCACAGGCATTATTTTCTATTACAGCTTGGTAAATTTGTGTCTCTATGTATCTTTTAAGCAATAAATCTAGTATTTCTTTAGAGCCTGGCTCATATATATAGTCCCAAACTTTTTTGCTTTGCTTTTCGCTTTCTATGTTTGCAATTGGTAGCACTCGTCTTTCGAAAGGGCTTTGGCTCATTGTGTTTACAAACTCATTACCATATAAATAAACGTTGCCGATAGTGCCTTTTTCAAACTCAGCAACAGCAATTTGAGCTGCGCCTATGACATCTTCAACTGTCGGAATATCTCCTAGCCTGGATGCGCTTCCAAGCACCTCTGCATTTTTTAGTCGTGAAAAAACTTCAGTGGCTTTTTTACCAAACAAGACAGCTTTAACTTTGCGTCCTTCAGCTTCTCGTTTGGCCATATTTTTTAATGCCAGCTTGAATAGATTTGAGTTAAGCCCACCACACAAGCCCTTGTCTGTGCCCACCACAATGTAAATATCGGTTTTTTGGTTCGATGTTTTAAAGAATGGATGTTTATATTCAGAGCTAGCTCCTGCTAAGTTATCAATAAGCTCTACAATTTTTTGAGAATAGGGCTTCCCTTTTTTCATGGCGTCTTGGGTTTTCTTCATTTTGCTTGAAGCCACAAGCTCCATAGCAGAAGTAATCTTCTTGGTGTTTTGGACACTACCAATCTTCTTTTTTATTTCCTTAGTTTGAGCCATCTACCAGGAACCCTCCTTCATAAATGAACTAACAATCTCTTTAAATTTTTTATCAAGATCATCGTTCCAGTCTCCTGTTTTGTTGACCTCTTCCCAAACATCTCCATGATTTGATTTAAAGTGAGTTCTTAGGTTCTCTTCAAAAGATTGCATTTTGTCTTTTTCAACTTCTGTTAAATATTTGTTTTCAATTGCATAAAGCACTATAGCTATACAAGCTACTGATCGAGGAGCGAATTGAGTTTGCTTGAACAGCTCTGTAATTCTTTGGCCGTTTTCTAGTTGTTCTTTTGTAGCATCATCTAGATCAGAGGCAAACTGTGAAAATGACTCTAGTTCTCTGAATTGAGCAAGAGCTAACTTAACTGTACCGCCAAGTTTCTTAATAATTTTGGTTTGGGCGGCTCCACCTACACGAGACACTGAAATACCAACATTAATTGCAGGCCTTATGCCTGAATTGAAGAGGTCAGTTTCCAAGAAAATCTGACCATCAGTAATTGATATGACGTTTGTTGGAATAAATGCAGAAACGTCACTTGCCTGAGTTTCAATTATAGGAAGGGCAGTTAAAGATCCTGTTTTTCCCTTTACCTTTCCGTCTGTAAATCTTTCTACATAGTCTTCATTAACTCTTGAGGCTCTTTCAAGAAGCCTTGAGTGAAGGTAGAAGATGTCACCAGGAAAAGCCTCTCTGCCTGGAGGTCTTTTTAGTAGAAGTGATATTTGTCTATAAGCAACAGCGTGCTTGGAAAGGTCATCATAAATAATTAGAGCATCTTCTCCTCTGTCTCTAAAATACTCGCCCATAGTGCAACCAGAATAAGGCGCCAAAAACTGTAAAGCTGCACTTTCTGCAGCACTCGCTGAAACAACTATTGTGTTTTTAAGTGCGTCTGCTTCTTCAAGCTGTCTTACCACAGTTGCTACTGTTGATTGTTTTTGCCCAATAGCTACATAAACCGAGGTAATGCCTGAGTCTTTTTGTCTAATAATTGTGTCAATTGCAATGGCTGTTTTTCCTGTTTGCCTATCACCAATTATTAGCTCTCTTTGTCCTCTTCCAATTGGAACCATTACATCAATGGATTTAATGCCTGTTTGAACCGGCTGATCTACTGATTTTCTATCAATAACTCCTGGTGCTACAACTTCTATTGGCGAGTTCTGGTCTGACTTTACTTCGCCCTTGCCATCGATTGGTCTGCCCAGTGCATCTATGACACGGCCCTTAAGGCCTTCTCCAACCGGCACATCTAAAACTCTTCCAGTGGTTTTAACTTTTTGTCCTTCTTTGATGTGTCCTGAGTCACCAAGCACAACAGCACCAACCGAATCGTTTTCTAAGTTAAGCGCCAAACCATAAGTTCCTTCTCCAAAATCCAACAGCTCACCATACATGGCATCCTCTAAACCAAAGATCTGTACGATGCCGTCAGCGGTTGTAAGGACTTCTCCAACATTTGCTTCTGTTGCTGCTCCTTTATATCCATCTATCTTCTTTTTGATGATGCTTGATATTTCTGAAGGGTTAATTTTAGTAGTCATCTTTTCTCCTTTAATTTGTTAAAACTGAATTTAATCCGTTTAGTTTATTGTCAACGCTCAGGTCTATTTCGTTGTCTTTGTATTTTAAGACAACGCCGCCAAGCATTGTTTTGTTTATTTCATATTTAATGGGGGTGTTGTGCCCCATGTTTTCAGAAACAAATGAAGTTACTCTATTTTTAATTTCTTCATTTGGCTCCTCATTTACGGTCACTTTTACAGGCACATTGTTTTGTCTTCTTGAAGCATAGTCCACAAAAAAACCAAAAATGGCTGGCAACAGATCGAGGCGCCCATTGTTTCCAAGCGTCTGCATAAAAGCTTCTAGGTCGCTATCGCCAGAAACAAGCTCTATGGCTGCTTTTAGCTTTTCTTCTTTTTGCACTGTTTTGTTTTTAAACAAATCGCCCAACCCGTGCACAGAACTATCATTAGAGATGTTTTGGAAGTGCTCAACCACATCAGCTATGCTCTCGTTGTTTAAAGAGTCATACAGTCCTCGTGAATACACCTCTAATAGTCTGTTCATTTTCTAAAGTCGTCCAGGCTTTTGTCTACTGTGTCTTGATAGTTGCTCATAGAAACCTCTTTAGCAACGATCTTTTTAACTGCCGACATAACGCTTGATGCAAAATCTTTTTCAAGTGTTTTCTTGGCGTTAACAACCTCTTTTTCTATTTCAGATTGAGCCGAACCCACAATCCTGTCTTTTTCTTCTGTGGCTTTGTTTTTTGATTCTTCCACAATCTTTTCAGATTGGTTTTTAGCGTTATCCATGATTTTTTTTGCTTCTTTTTTTGCTTCAGCCAGCATTTTTTTGCTTTCTTCTTCAGCATCAAGAATTTTTTTGGCGCTTTCCTCGGAATCTTTAAGGCCTTGTTCTATCTTTTCGGCCCTTTCGTCCATAGCAGCCAATAATGGCGGCCAAACAAACTTCCAACAAAACCAGACGAATAGCCCAAAAGCTATCATCTGCCCAAGTAGTGTTGCGTTTAAATTCATTTTTTATGCAACAAACAATACGTAAAACGCCAGACCAACTGAAATCATTGGTACAGCATCGACAAGACCAATACCTAAAAAGTATGTAGGTCTTAATTGATCTTCTAGTTCTGGTTGTCTTGCAATTGACTCGATAAGCTTAGAGCTTAATACGCCCGCGCCTACTCCAGCTCCGATTGCAGCCAAACCAAACATTAATCCTGCTCCGATAAATCTTGCAGCTTCTACTTCCATATTCACAACCTCCTTAATGTTGTTCAAATTTTTCGTGTGCCATATTCATATAGACCACTGTTAGCATCATGAAAATAAATGCTTGCAGCACCACTATTAAAATATGAAATATTGCCCAAATTAAACTTAGTGTAATTCCTGCCAAGTTTAAACCTATGCCTGTAAATGTTAATTCTGCTAAATTAATTGATACCATTCCAGCAATTAACAAAAATATCATCTCTCCTGCATATAAATTTCCATATAACCTAAGCGCCAAAGAAAGCGGCTTAGCAATAAGGTCAATAATTTCTATAAATAAGTTTGCAGGCAGCATCCATGGTCCAAATGGGTGTAATGATATCGATTTTATAAAACCCACAAAGCCCTTGGACTTAATGCTGTAAAACAAATAGAGAATAAAAACTGATAGCGCCAGGGCGGCTGTTAGATTTAGATCTGTTGTTGGCACTACTTTTAAATACGGGATGCCCAATAGTTCTGCAGGATAAGGTATAAGGTCTACAGGAACAAGATCCATAACGTTCATTAAAAGCACCCAAAAGAATATTGTTAGGGCCATTGGTGCTATAAGCGAGTTTTGCGCCGCCTTAAATGTTCCTTTTACAACCCCATTGATGAAGTCGATCATCATTTCTATGAAAAGCTGTAGTTTTGTTGGTTTGTCCAAGGAGAAGCTTTTGGCAGCCCTTGCAAATATAAACAAAAACAACCCACCCAAAAGCACAGAGAAAAACATTGTGTCTATGTGTAGGCCCCAAAAACCCATTGCCTCCACATCTGTTTTGTTGTTGGCTAAATACCAACCATCTTCTGTAAGGGTTTCTTTGCAGTATTTTTCCCCATCATAGTCTAAGTTTTTGCCCTGGCAGTAAGCCTCTTTGGTGGTCTCGTCACTCCCTTTTGCATAGAATTTTCTCTCATGCCCAGCAGGCAAGGGGCCATACACCAAATTCTGTAAATGGTGTTCTAAATATTCTTGAAATGTACGTCCTGAACTCTCAGATGCCATGGGTGCCGTAATTTTAATGTATTTTTTCTTCTGTTTACAGGTTTATGATGATATTTTCTCTATGATTCCATCCAGCTCATCGTAGGAATAATATTTTATCACCATTTTGCCTTTGCCCTTGGTGTCTTCTATCGTTACTTTAGACCCTAATTTTGAGCTTAAAGCAGATTCTAGGTTGAGCTCGTCGCGTGATTTTTGTTTTTTGTTCTTGTTGGTGCTGGTTGTTCCTTCAAGCATTTTTTCCAGCGCTCTTACAGAGAGGTCTTCTTTTAAAACAGCCTCTAGAACTTGGTCTATTTTGTTGGGCTCAACACTCAACAGAACCTTGCCGTGCCCCTCGGTTAGCTTGCCGCTTTCGAGCTCTTTTTGTATTTTAGGGGGCAGAGTTAATAATCGTAATGAGTTTGCTACTGAGCTTCTTGGTTTGCCCACGCTTTTTGCGACCTGTTCTTGAGTGTAGCCAAACTCTTCTCTTAGTCTCTGGTAGCCTTTTGATATTTCCAGCGGATTGAGGTCTTCTCTTTGAACGTTTTCTAAAATAGCTATCTCAAGAGACTGTGTGTTAGAAATTTTTGCAACAACAGCTGGTATTTTTTTTAGGCCTGCTAGTTTTGAGGCCCTAAGTCTTCTCTCTCCAGCAATAAGCTCATAGTTTTTGCCTTCTTGCCTAACAAGCACAGGCTGAATTACCCCGTGTTTTTTTATTGATTCAGATAGCTCTTTAAGTTTTTTCTCATCGAAGGAGGTTCTTGGTTGGTATTGGTTTGCTTTTATTGCGCTTATATTTATTTCGGTGTTTGGTGTTGTCTTTTTCGGTGCAGCTTTCTTTTTTGGTTCGCTTTCAGGTTTGGTGGTTTCTCCTAGCAGAGCCTGCAGGCCTTTGTTTAATGATGTTTTATTTGCCATTTTCAAACTTCCTAATAAATTCTCCTGACAGGCTCAAAAAAGCCTCGGCTCCAATAGATTTTATATCATAATCAACTATAGATTGGCCATAGCTCGGCGCCTCAGCCAGCCTAACATTTCTTGGAATTATTGTGTTTAGCACAACTTTTTTAAAGTGCTTTTCAAGTTGATCAGAAACCTCTCTTGTTAGTCTGTTGCGCCAGTCTGCCATAGTTCTTAGAATTGCTACAATCTCGATCTTAAGGCCGAGTGCGCTGTTAAGTTGCTCTATGGTGCTTTTGAGTGTTACAAGCCCCTCAAGAGCGTAATATTCGCACTGAACAGGAACCATTACATTTTTACAATACTCCATGGCGTTGATGGTGAGCAAGTTCAAAGAAGGTGGGCAGTCAAAAATAATGTAGTCATATTTTTTTGTTCCTTTTTTGAGGTTTTGTGAAAAAAACCTTTCTCTTGTGTTCGTTTTTTCAATAATCTTCTCAGTCGCAATAAGGTTGCTGTTGGCTGGTAAAATTTTGTAGCCGCCTGTTGCGTCCACAACACACTCTTCTAAAGAAAGGTCGTCCTCAAACAGCTCGTAAAGAGAGTTTTTTGTGTTTTTTTCAATGCCTGCGGCCGATGTTGCGTTGGCTTGTGGGTCTATGTCTATAAGCAACACCTTTCTTTTAACTTTTGCCAAGGTTGCAGCGAGGTTGACTGCGGTTGTGGTCTTTCCGACACCGCCTTTTTGATTAGTTATTGCTATTCTTATTGTCATAAAGCTCTACGATGAGCATTTTTTCTTTGTTTGAAAGATACTCATGTCTTTTGTAATCATATAACAAAGAGGTTGCTTCTGTTATCTCTTGTGCGGTTTTTTCGTCGTCCTTTTTGAAAAACAACAGGTTTTTAATGCTTGTTTCTCTTCTTAAGCTCTCGGCGCCAGCCCCAATAGAGGAGAAGGCCTTAAAAACCACAGAGGATCCCTCGGGGGGTATGTGGTCTTGGATTCTTATGGCGATTGGTTCTATGTTTTTTAAGCCCAGTTCTCTTTTGGCGTGTTTTTGAAAGGCTATCTTTTTTTGGTTGCTGTCCACTGACCAGATTTTGCTGTTCGGGCTTAAGATGGCCCAAACCATTCCCGGTAGCCCTGCGCCTGAGCCACAATCAACAATGTTTTCACTGAGCTTTGGTTTAATTTTTTTAAAGGCGCACAGGCAGTCTTTGATGTGTTTGTTGTAAAAGTCTTCGGCCGTTTTTGCGGCCGTTAAGTTGTGAACTTTGTTTTTTTCAAACACCAGCTCAGCAAATTTTTTTAATTTCTTATCCTGCTCTAATTGCATCTATTTTTTTTAGGTGAATTGTGAGAACGTTTAGTGCTGCTGGCGTAATGCCTTCCATTAAAGATGCGTCATACAGGTTTTTTGGTTTGTTTTTGTTTAGTTTTTCAACCAGCTCGCCTGACAGACCGACCACTTCGGAGTAATCGAATATTAGGCCCAGGTCATGTTCTTCTAGGTTTTTCATTTTGGCCAGCTCCCTCTTTTGTTTTTCTACGTAGCCTGAGTATCTTATGTCATAGTAAACCTCTGTGAAGCGCTTATTTGTTTTGTCTAGAAGAGCCTCAACCTCTGTCTCTGTAACGTCGTTCCTTTTACAAAGCTCTTCGGCCGTTTTGGTTTGTGTTCCTATTTTTGTTTTTGTGTTGCCAAGAAGCCTTAATATTTCTTTTTTGTCTTCTTGTTTCTTTCGGTATGCTTCTTGTCTCTCGCTGTCTATCAGGCCAAGAGCAACCCCCTCCTTGAAGAGCCTGTAGTCTGCGTTGTCTTGTCTTAACAAAAGCCTGTGCTCTGCGCGGGAGGTAAACATTCTATAAGGCTCACTTACACCAAATCTTGTAAGGTCATCGACAAGCACGCCCATGTAGCTGTTTTGGCGAAGCGGTGTCCATTTCTCTTCTTTTTTAACTTTTAGGGCTGCATTAATTCCTGCCACCACCCCTTGGGCTCCTGCTTCTTCATAGCCTGTTGTGCCGTTTATTTGCCCTGCGAGAAAGAGGTTGTTTGTGTCTTTAAGTTTTAGGGTTTTGTCTAAGTTTCTTGGGTCTATATAGTCGTATTCAACTGCATATCCTTGTTGAAGTATTGTTGCCTCTTCGAACCCATTTATAGATCTTATATATTCAGCTTGAACCTCCTCGGGCAAGCTCGTTGATATGCCATTGGGATATATCCAGTTGCTTTCCAAGCCTTCTGGCTCTACAAAAATTTGATGGCTGTCTTTGTCTGCGAACCTCATTATTTTGTCTTCAATTGAAGGACAATATCTTGGCCCCACACCGCTAATAAGGCCTGAATACATTGCTGACTTCTCAATGTTCTTCCTAATTATTTCGTGGGTTTTTTTGTTTGTTTGTGTAATGTGACAACAGGTTTGTGTTGGGTGCGGGTTTTTGCTTTCTAAATATGACATAAACACCTCTTCTTCATCCCCTGGCTGTGTCTCCATTTTTGAAAAGTTAACAGTTTCTTTATCAAGTCTTGGTGGCGTGCCTGTTTTTAACCTTCCAACCATTAGTTCTCGTTTAGCAAAAAACTTCTCAAGGCCTGCTGACTTTTTTTCGTCTATTCTGCCGCCGTCTTTTTTTTGGTTGCCTATCAAAATTGCTCCATTAAGGAATGTGCCGGTTGTTAAAACGAAGGCTCCCGCCTTGTAGTTGTCTTTTTTTCCTGTTGCTTCTTTTATGTCTTTGTCTTCTTGAATGAAATCTATAATCTCATCTTCGATAACTTTTATTCCTGCTCCATTAACTTTGTTTTGAATTGTTTTCTCATAAAGCATTTTGTCTGTTTGTGCTCTGGTAGCTTGAACTGCTGGTCCTTTCTTTTTATTAAGTGTTCTAAATTGTATTCCTGCTAGATCCGTCGCTTCAGCCATAAAACCTCCAAGCGCGTCTATTTCTTTTGCAAGGTGTGTTTTCCCAATCCCGCCAATTGCTGGGTTACACGACATTCTCCCTGTTTTGTTTTCATCAAGCGTAATCAAAGCAACATGAAGCCCCATTCTTTTTCCTGCCAAAGCAGCCTCCACTCCAGCATGACCTCCTCCTATAACTACTAAATCAAATATATTGTTCATCTTATGTTTATTGTTTTTATTAGTGTTTTGGTTTTCTGTTAATAACTCTGGATTATACCTTTTTATAAGGGTTTTATAAAAAAACAACAGAGCTCTTTGCCTGTTGATTTGTTTAATAAAAGAGGGGCTTTCCTTGTTGGTAAAATGTGCACAGAAATTTATCCACTATTTGTGAACAACAAAACTATTTACCTATACAGAACTTATCAAAAATTTGATCTAAGATTTTTTCATTATCGAAATCACCATATATGTCTCGAAGTTCTTGTAAGGAATCGCGAAGAATTTGGGCAGTAAACTCAAAGAAATCTCGGCCCAAGGGGTCTGTAGTTAAAAGACCTTTGGCAGCAACAAGCTTTTTGTATGTTCTTTCGGACACAAGCTTTTTGCTCGAGACCTTTAGGGAAGATTCTTGTATTTTGTCGAGCAAGTCTGAAACACCATCTCTGGTTACAGCAGAAAGACTTAAATAAGCACCAGAAGAAAGGTTTTTGTGTAGATCTCTCTTGTTAAGGACAATCAAAGTTTTCTCAGAAGGTTTAAGTAGACTTGCCTCTTCTTTATTGTCGGTTATGTGAATAACAAGATCGGCCTTCTCAGCCGCCTCTTTAGCAAGCCGCATTCCTTCTTTTTCAATTTCATCCTCTGTTTGATCACGTAGACCAGCAGTGTCCTCAATCTCAACATCAAAACCTGCCATTGCCACGCGCTTTCTCACTATATCCCGTGTGGTTCCAGCCATGGCCGAGACTATCGCAACATTTTCTTCTACAAGAGCATTAAAAAGCGAGGACTTCCCAACATTAGGCCTTCCAATTAAAACAATTTTTTTCTTCAATGAGTCTTTTTCAAAAGGCATATAGTTTTTTATTAAAAGCTCTAGGTCAGACAATGCTGAAAGCAAGCCATTTTTTATTTCAGCAGACTCAACTTCAGCTACTCCTTCCTCATCGGAAAAATCAAGCTGAGACTCTACTCTCACTAACAGGCCCTCAAGCCCATCTAGAAGCAGATTAATTTTTTCACCCAAGACACCACCCCTAAAATCTTCAAGAGCAGCCAGTTGCTCACGAGATTCTGCCTCAATTCCAAGAGCAACGCCCTCTGCCTCTGATAGCGAAAGCTTGCTATTTAGGTAAGCTCTTTTGCTAAACTCGCCTGCCTCTGCCTCTCGTAGACCCTCTTCTTCAAGCCAGGAAAAAACCTCTGACAACACAGCAGGGTTGCCGTGTGGATGGATCTCAAGCATGTGTTCGCCAGTATAAGAAAGTGGCGCAGGAAAGTTCAACACCAAGCAAGCATCACCAAAACCCTCAAACGCTAGGCGGCGCACAAACAATCCTCGCTCCTCTTTGAGCACCGAAAGTTTTGCAAAAATAGCGTCGGGAATTTTTTCTCCTGAGACCCTTATTACAGCAAGGGCAGACCTGCCCAAAGGAGAGCCCAAAGCATAAATTGGGCTTGAGCTTTTATGCCCCATTGTTTTCAACACGCCGCAAAATAATGGCTTGTGGAATTATAGAAAGCGCCATATTAATTGCAGAATACACAACAACACCAGCAGGCAAAAACATAAAGATAAGCGTTAGCATTGGTGGAAACACAATCATCATCTGTCTGGAGATTTGGGCTTGCATTCCTTGAGTTTGTGGTGGTTTTGGCATCATAAGCTGAGAAAGATACATCATGGCCCCCATTAAAACTGGCGCAATCATAAAGGGGTCTGACTCAGCAAGGTCCGGGATCCAAAGGAAGGCCTCTCCCCTAAACTCAAAAGCTTCACGAGTAACCCAAAACATCGCAAGGAAAATAGGTATTTGAGGAATCATAGGAAAACATCCCGCCAAAGGATTAAACTTCTCTTTTCTATAAAGCTGCATCATTTCCATGCCAAGTTTTTGTTGGTCGTTTTTATGCATGTCTTGTATCTCTTGAATTTTTGGCTGCAGGCGCCTCATTTTTACCATAGAGTTAATTTGCATTATCTGTAGCGGCGACAAAAGAAGCTTAAACAACAGGGTTAATAAAACTATAGAAAAACCCCAGTTGCCAACCAAGCCATAAAAGAAATTTAAAACCACGATCAAAAACTCGCCTATGCCATACACAAACCCCAAATCAAGGTTGTATTTAAAGTGAGGAGCAACTGACTCAAGAATAGTTTTTTGTTTGGGCCCCAAAAAAACACTGGCGGATGAGCTGTAACCCCCTTGAACCGGAACGGCCTCCTCTGTAAACCCAAAACGGTAAACACCGCCCTCATCTGGCGGGTAGAAGGAAATCTTTTGTTGGTTGTTTTTGTCAAACACAGCAACAACAAAATGCTTTTGTGAATAACCAACCCAGTTGCCCAGATAGTCTTCTCTGTTTCTTATAGAAGTTATTTGCTCGTCATGAAAAACGTCATCAGTTGTGCTGTATGCTAGGTGATCGCGCGAAAAAGAAACGCCATAATCTATCGATTTATTCTTGTTTCTGTAGAAAGTTTTGTATGCAGCAATGTTCCCAAAAGAGCTTGAAGCAAGCTGAAGATTATCATCAACCTTTAATATGTTTGGGCCATCAAAATAGAAAACTTTTTGCAAAATATTCCCATTTGGGTCTGAGGATGAGATTGTTAAGCTGTCTGTCTCCAGCCCATCAACCACAAAAGGGCGGCTGTTTGTAAAGCCGGACACAGAGGTTTTGAAATAAAACTTTAGAAGCCCGTCATCCGACAACAGCCTGGTTTTGAAGAGCCCGTCCCGCTCTTGCTTTTCAAACAAAAAAGCTTCTTTAACTGACCCGTCCTTTAGGTCAATATAAATTTCGAGGTTTCCGTTACTGATTTTTTCATAGCCCCCAAGCCCCGAGGTGCTTTGAACTGCAAGCGAATCTTGAAGCTTAAGGTTTTTGCTGCTCGAGTTCCATTCAAAAATTAAGCCAATCACCAACAAAACAGACAAAGAAGCAAAAACAATTCTTGGATTAAACATTTTCAAAAAAACCTTTTAGGCCCCCCTCGAAACCATGAGCAAACTTATTAAATTTTACCAAATAATCCACCGACTTATCTCTTTTTACATTCAATCTAAAGACTTCTTTGGTCTTTCTTCGCAACAAGTTTCTTCTTGATGCTTCCCTCACAACACTTTTAGGAACCATAACCAGAATAGAGTTTTTGTTGTTTTTGTTTTCATTAAAAAACACAAGAACCCCATCAAAAACCTCAATGGATTTCCACCCAAACATATCTTTTGAGATTTTTTTTGTTCTTAGCTCTTTTGGTAATGAAAAAACTTTTGGCATTTAAGCTTTATACAGCCAGAGACTTTCTGCCCTTTGATCTTCTGTTGGAAAGCACAGATCTGCCGGCCTTTGTAGACATTCTCTCTCTAAACCCGTGGGTTCTTTTTCGTTTAATATTTGTAACTTTTAATGTTCTTTTCATATTTATCCACAGTTTTTTAACAAAAAAACAATGTATTTATTACATGTTTTAAAAAGCTTAAGTATTATAAACTTATCGACATGTCTAACAAGGTTTCAACAATAAATATTTTTAACAAGTGTGTTAAGGATTTAGAAAAAGAAATTAATTCCACGGAATTTAACTCGTGGATTAAGCCGCTTCAGTTTGATTTAAAAGAGAATAACTTCAATATTTATGCACCAAACAATTTTGTTGGAGATTTCTTTAAAGAAAAATATTTGCCACAAATAACAACGTTTCTTGAAAACAACATAGGCAGAAATAAGTTTATTCTTAATGTTACGGTCAAAAGCTCGACCCAAACACAACCACAAACCACAGGGCTAAATAAGAATTACACATTTGATACATTTGTTACAGGAAAATCTAATCAGATAGCTTTGGCCGCCGCGCAACAGGTTGCGGAACACGCGTCTCAAACAGAATATAACCCCCTATTTGTTTATGGAGGGGTTGGTCTTGGTAAAACGCACCTGATGCACGCTATTGGAAACAAGCTTTTAGAGGAAAGACCTAACGCAAAAATTTGTTATGTACATTCTGAGCGCTTCGTAAGCGACATGGTAAAGGCTCTTCAGCTTGGAGCAATAAATGAGTTTAAAAAGTTTTATAGGGGTCTAAACGCCTTATTAATCGATGATATACAATTCTTTGCAGGCAAAGAACAATCACAAGACGAGCTTTTTCATACATTCAACAGCCTAATTGAAAGCGGCAACATGATGATTTTTTCTTGCGATAGATACCCTAAAGAAATAGAGGGTCTAGAAGATAGGCTAAAATCAAGATTTGGTTGGGGCTTGTCTGTTGT
This sequence comes from uncultured Gammaproteobacteria bacterium, assembly GCA_913044115.1. Lineage (GTDB taxonomy): Bacteria > Pseudomonadota > Gammaproteobacteria > Magnimaribacterales > TMED112 > TMED112. The sequence goes on from CAJWNO010000002.1 coordinate 16,182, forward strand.
TATAGATCCTCCTGCCCTAGAAACAAGAACAGCTATTTTGTTAAAAAAGGCAGAAGAGATGAATCTACAGCTGCCAGAAGATTGCGCCTTCTTCATAGCACAACAAGTCAAATCAAATGTAAGAGAGCTAGAAGGCGCTCTTAAAAGAGTTGCTGCTAATGCAAAGTTTGCAAAATCAGAAATAGACATCAACCTTATTAAAGAGTCTTTGAGGGATGTGTTGGCGATACAAGCCAAAATGGTAACTATCGGAAACATCCAAAGGGTGGTGGCAGACTATTACAACATCAAGCTTAGTGATCTTTTGTCTAAAAGAAGAAATAGATCGATCGCAAGACCAAGACAGGTAGCCATGGCATTAGCAAAAGAACTAACAAATCATAGCCTTCCAGAGATTGGGGAAGCTTTTGGTGGGCGCGACCACACAACAGTTATACATGCTTGTGAAAAAACAAAAGAACTTAAAAAGGACAACTTAGAAATTGATGAGGATTATAAAAAACTAAGAAGAAGTCTTTCAGCATAATGAAATTTTCTATAGACAAATCAGAAATCATAAATGAGTTTCAATCTCTAGCAGCTGTTGCTGACAAAAAACAAACACTACCAATATTGAGCAACATTTTAATAAGGTGCGAGGCAGACAATATAAGAATGTTAAGCACAGACCTTGAGGTTGAGCTAGACATAAGCCTTAAGGGGGCCAACATTGTGTCACCAGGAGAGACAACAATTCCAGCCAAAAAAGCCGCAGACATTATCAGAGAGCTTCCCGAAGGAGAGGTGTCTTTTGAGCTCAATGATGACAGCTCCAAACTAACAGTTAAGTCTTCATCGGGCAGATACAATCTGGCAACCATACCAGGATCTGATTTTCCCGACTTCGATGTTGTAAAGAGCGATATTGTGCACAAAATTACCACAGAAAAGCTCATTGAATTATTCCACAAAACATCTTTTGCAATGGCCAACCAAGACTGGAGACATTATCTCAATGGGTGTTTGTTTGAAAAAAGCGAAACAGCACTAAATATGGTGGCTACAGACGCCCACAGGCTGGCTATTTATAAATCAAATCTAGAAACACAGGGAGACTTTTCTGGAATAATACCAAGAAAAACAGTTGTAGAGCTGATGAAAATTTTACCCAAACAAGAAGAAGAAATAGAGTTCTATATAAATGCAAATAATATAGTTTTTATGTCTAAAAAATTTACATTTAAATCAAAACTTATAGACGGAAACTATCCAAACTACAACCAGGTGGTTCCTCAAGGGGAGGGGGTGAAAATAACCTTTAACAGAAGAAACATGCTTGACTCTTTATCACGAGTTTCTGTGCTTACAAGTGAAAAATTTAAAGGCGTAAAGCTTAAGTCTGACAATGGGGTTCTTGATGTTTCAGCACACAACCCTGACCAAGAGTCAGCCGAAGAAAAGCTTGACGTTACTGGAGATCCAAGCTCATTCGACATAGCTTTTAATGTAAATTATCTAAAAGAGGTGTTAAGCACCATAGAAGATGAAGAAATTTCATTAATTAGTTTTGGCAGCGACAAAAGCGCGCTTGTACAAAGCAGCGACTCAAACCAGGTCTTAGTATTGATGCCATTGCTTCTATAATCTGTGGTAATTAAAGAACTTAAACTAGAAAACTTTAGAAGCTACGAGTTCCTCGAGATGCCCTTAAATAGTGGAATAAACCTTATATATGGTGGAAATGGTTCTGGTAAAAGCACAATAATAGAAAGCATTTACTACGCACTTTCTGGAAAATCATTTAGAACAACAGAAACAAACAACCTAATAAGAGAAAATACTAATTTATTGCAAGCCTTGCTATCTTTTGATGACGGTAAATCTATAAAAGTAACAAAAAAAGCAAACACAAGACCAATAATTACTCAAAATAAGGGCCAAAAAAGGGAAAACTATACGTCTTTAGTAAAAAAATACCCCACTTGCTTGATAGAAAATAAAGAATTCTTTTTTACAAGCTCAAACCCTGAACAAAAAAGGACTTATTTAAATAAAACACTGTTCTACGTAGAACAATCAGAGTTTAAAAGAATAAATGACCTTAAAAAAATCATTGTACAGAGGGCTGGATGCCTGAAAACAAAAGACTTTAATCAAATAAAGTATTGGGATGAGCAGCTTATTAATATAGAGCCTGAAATAACCATGTTCAATATTGAAGTCTGCAAGAAAATTAATAGTTTGCTTAAAAATAGTGAAATAATAGACTGTTTTGTTAATAAAAACCCTTGGCTAGTGGATCTTTCTGTAAAATATCAGCATGGATTCAATGAAAATGAACAATTTTCAACCATTTTAACCAATAACTTAGAAAAAGATATGGTTCTAAAACGAACAAGCGCAGGGCCACATAAAAGGTCTTTTGAGATTCTATTAGAAAACAAATCCTCAGACGAGGTTCTTTCAAGAGGCCAGCAAAAAATTATATCTATTATTTTGCACTTAATTCAACGAGAAATTATAAGATCACACACAGATATGGAGCCTATATTGTTAATGGACGATATTTCTTCAGAATTAGATAAAGAAAACGCCAATTTAATGTTAAAATATCTTATAGATAAACGCGTTCAGACAATTATGACATCTATTGAAAAATCACATTTTGAGGCTCAAAAAGATGTATTTTTGTTCCACGTAGAACACAAAGGGGAAGCTTCACATGTCAAATGATTATGATTCAGACAGCATTAAGGTTCTTAAGGGCTTAGAGGCTGTTAAGAAAAGGCCAGGTATGTATATCGGTGATACTGATGATGGCACAGGGTTACATCACATGGTTTTCGAAGTATTAGACAATTCTATTGATGAGGGTTTGGCTGGGTTTTGTAATCAGATTGATGTTGTTATCGGCAAAGATGGGTCTGTTGCTGTTTCAGATAACGGAAGAGGCATACCTGTCGATAAACATGAAGAAGGGGCCTCAGCTGCAGAAGTTATTATGACTGTGTTGCATGCCGGAGGTAAGTTTGATGAAAACAGCTACAAGGTCTCTGGCGGCCTACATGGGGTTGGTGTTTCAGTGGTTAATGCTCTTAGCAGCAAACTTGTTTTAGAGATAGAAAGACAAGGCTCAAAATATCGACAAGAGTATGCCGATGGCTTTCCTCAAACAGAACTAGAAATTGTTGGAAAAAGCGACAAAACAGGAACAAAAGTAACATTTATACCCTCTAATAAAATCTTTTCGCATACCACTTTTGATGTAGACATCCTTGTTAAAAGGATCAGAGAGCTCTCTTATCTTAACCAAGGTATCGGTATTAGTGTTTTGGATGAGAGAACAGGCAAATCGCAAGACTTTAAATCTGAAGGGGGTTTAAGTGAGTTTGTGAAATACCTAACAGGAAAAAAAGAGACAGTAGGAACACCCTTTTATGCTCAAGCAAATATGAAAGGTATAGGTGTAGAAGTTGCTGTGCAATGGACAAGCACCTATAGAGAAAATGTCCAATGTTTTACAAACAACATACCACAAGCGGATGGCGGCACACACCTAGCAGGCTTTAGGGGCGGCCTAACAAGGGTAATAAAGAACTTTATTAAGAAAGAAGATCTTATGAGAAAAAAAGAAGTAGAGATAACAGGAGAAGATGTAAGAGAGGGCATGGTTGCTATTATTTCTCTTAAAATGCCTGATCCTAAATTCTCATCTCAAACAAAAGATAAACTTGTATCATCAGAAGCAAGACCAGCGGTAGAAGGGCTGCTTAATGATTATTTTATGGACTTTTTGTTAGCCAACAAACCACAAGCCAAAGAAATTTTAGGGAAAGTCTTAGAGGCAGCTTATGCAAGAGAAGCAGCTAGAAAAGCAAAAGAAATGACAAGAAGAAAAGGCCTTTTAGACATAGGAGGGCTGCCAGGAAAGCTTGCAGACTGCCAGGAAAAAGATCCTTCAAAATCTGAACTGTTTTTAGTAGAGGGAGATTCAGCCGGGGGCTCAGCTAAACAAGGAAGGGACAGGAGCTTTCAAGCAATACTTCCATTAAAAGGAAAAATTATCAATGTGCAAAAGGCTAGACTGGACAAGGTTCTATCATCAAATGAAATAGGCACACTAATTACAGCGCTTGGAACAGGAATAGGAATAGATGAATTTGATGTAGAAAAACTAAGATACCACAGAGTTATAATTATGACCGATGCAGACGTAGATGGTTCACATATCAGAACTCTATTGTTGACCTTTTTCTATAATCAAATGTATGACCTTCTCGAAAAGGGCCACATTTATTTAGCATTGCCGCCTTTGTATAAAATTGGAAAAGGCAGCAAAACCCATTATGCAAAAGATGAAGAAGAAAAAGATGAGATACTAAAAATGTTGAGAGCTGAAAGCTCAGAGGGAGCAAGAGCCCCTGAAATTCAACGATACAAGGGATTGGGTGAGATGAATCCAGAGCAGTTGTGGGAAACAACTTTCGACCCAATCAATAGAAGGCTGGTTCAAATAACGCTCGATGATGCAAGAGAATTAGTTGATGATATTTTTGAGACTCTTATGGGGGATCAAGTTCAACCAAGAAGACAGTTTATTGATGAAAATGCACTTAGTGCAGAAAATGTAGACATTTAAAAAAGTTTTTTAAATATTTCTTCAAGCTTCGACTCATTTACTCTTTCTTGATGCATAGTGTCCCTGTCTCTTACTGTAACAGTGTCATCCTCAAGAGTATCAAAATCTATTGTTATACAAATGGGTGTACCAATCTCGTCATGCCTTCGATAGTTTTTTCCTATATTGCCGCTATTTTCAAAAAGGACTCTTCCCATACCAAGTGCTTGAAGTTTGTTTTTAATGCTTTTTGCTCTTGAAACTATTTTTTCTTCATTTTTCTTTAATGGAATTACAGCAGCCTTAATTGGAGACAGATGAGGTTTGAGTTTTAATACAACCCTTTCCTTTTCATCAATATTCTCAACACAATAGGCTTCGTTAAGGATTGCTAGAACAGCCCTATCAACTCCTGCGGATGGCTCAATTACAAAGGGCACTACCCAATTATTGTCTTGGTCTTTAACCGCAAGTTTTGAGTTTGATTCTTTATTTTCAGATACAGTAGATTTTATATTAAGATCCTTTTGATCTTTAGAGTGAGACCCTAAATCAAAGTCTGTCCTGTTCGCAATTCCCTCTAACTCTTCAACCCCATGCGGAAACTTGTACATGATATCAACCGTTGCTTTTGAGTAATGGGCTAACTCATCTTTGGGCACATCATAAAGCTCAAGACTGTCTTTTGAAACACCCTGATCTTCCCACCAAGAAAGTCGTGATTCAACCCATTCTTTGTGCCACTTTTCATCAGTACCCGGCACAACAAAAAATTCGAGCTCCATTTGCTCAAACTCTCTAACCCTAAAAATAAAGCTTCTTAATGTGATTTCATTTCTGAATGCTTTTCCCATTTGCGCTATACCAAATGGAATATTTCTAGCTGTTGAGTCCACAACATTCTTAAAGTTTGTAAAAATTTGTTGGGCTGTTTCTGGTCTTAAATATGCAAAGCTCGTACCATCGTCAATGGGGCCAATGTTTGTTTTAAACATTAAATTAAACTGACGGGGCTCTGTTAAGTCCTCTTCTTTACAATAATCTGGGACCATGTCTGCTCTAAATCTTTCCCCACATGACTTACAGTCAACCATTGGATCTGAAAATGTATCTTCATGCCCAGAATGCTTTAAAACTGATTGTTTTGTTAATATTGCTGCGTCTAGACCCTCTACATCATCTCGCTCATAAACAACAGATTTCCACCACGAATTTTTTATATTATTTTTTAACTCAACACCCAAAGGACCGTAATCATACAAGCCTTGAGTGCCGCCATATATTTCACTGGACTGAAATATAAAGCCCCTCCTTTTACAAAGCGCTATGAGTTCTTCAATATTTTTTGCAGACAATATTTTTCCTATAGTATGTTTATTAGGCTATTTTATTACTTTAGATATGTTTAGCATACTTTTTGGTTTAATTTCCCGCACACCTCTTCGAGTCCTAAGAGGGATGTCTTTGATTTTGACAAAATTTCTAATTCTTTTTAAAGCAAAACAATACCAAGTTACGCAAAAAAACATTAATCATTGTTTTGGGCAAAATTCTGAACTAATAAACAATAGTTTTAGAGAAACAATAGACATGTCATTGGTTTTTCCTTTCATTTGGGGAAAAAAAGATAACTTTAAAAAACTTTTAGACACAGACTACATTCAAAACAAAACTCTGGACAACGGTAGGCCAAAACTGTTCTTTACTCTTCACATGGGTTGTGTGGATATGCTCGTTTTTATAATGGGTGAATTACTGTCACAAATAAATATTTTGTATACGCCAGCAAAAAATAAAAAACTAGAAGCAAAACTAAAAAAAATTAGAGAAAGCGGGGGAGCAAAAATGTTGCCTGCCACCGATAATGGCGTAAAAGAGCTATATAAAAGGTTTTTAGCAGGTGAAAATTTATTGATAGCATCAGACCTGGTGCCTCATAAAAAAGGAGTATATGAAAAATTTTTTAACAAAGAATGTTTCTGTATTGATTTAATAGAGAAGCTTTCACAAAAAAATACTCACGATCTTTACATGGTCTATTTAACAAAAGGCAAGGAAAAAAAATATAGCTTTAAAGTGAAAAAAATTGAAAACCAAATAACAACAAAAGAAATGAACAGGCATTTCGAAGAAGCAATCTTAGGTGCTCCAGAAATTTATGGATGGGAGTACAAAAAATTTAGAAAATTAAGACCAAACAATACCAATATTTATTAATTTTTCCAAAAAGAAGGAATCATTAAAATCAGAACACCAAACAACTCAAGCCTTCCAACTATCATTGCCATAGTGAGAGCAAGCTTCCCACCGCTGGTTAAGCTTGAATAGTTTTCAGATAGATCGCCTAAACCCGGACCTAAGTTATTTATGGCAGCAGCAGTTCCTGAAAAAGCCGAGTAAAAATCAACATCTTGAAAAACAAGAACAAACAGAAAGAATAAAAAGAAAGTTATATAGATTGCTATAAAAGAAAAAACAGCTTCTATCTGAGAAGAGACTACCTTTTCTCCATTTAGTTTCACGCTGCTTACGGCATTTGGGTGCATTATTTTAGTCATGTTTGAAAACCCTACCTTTAACATCAACAAAACTCGCCATGCTTTCATGCCTCCACCAACCGAACCAGAACAAGCCCCTATAAAAGCTATGATAAAAATAAGAAAACCAACAGAGCTTCCAAGTGCTGTTAGGGGCTCAAGCGTAAAACCAGTGGTAGTTACAATGGAAATGGTTTGAAAAACACCATACCTTAAAGCGCTATCAAAAGAAAAACCTTCTTTAACATAAAGAGTTAAGACAGAAACAAAAACAGCAAACAGCACAACAACTAAGAAAAATTTGAGCTCATCGTTTCTCAAATAATATCTAAAGCTTGCTTTAGTAAAAGACAAGAAATGTAAACCAAAGTTGGTTGCAGAAATCATCATAAAAACAACAGCTACAAGCTCTATGGTCTGATTATTGAAGTATCCAAAATTCTCGTTATATATAGAGAAGCCTCCAATAGAAACTGTGCTGAAAGAGTGGCAAAACGCTTCAAACCAAGACATTCCAGCCAGCCAATAAGAAACTACACAAGCCAAGGTGATAAGAAAATAAAACTTTAGTAGTGATCTAGCAGTTTCCCTTAGTCTTGGGGAAAAGGTTTTATCTGCAAACCCAGATGTTTCTGCTTGTAGAACTTTCATTCCTCCTGAAACAGCAGGAATAATCGCCAATACAACTATAACCAAACCTACACCACCAGCCCACTGTAAAAGCTGCCTATACAAAAGAATATGATCTGGAAGTCTAGACAAGTCCTCTATAACTGTTGAGCCTGTGGTCGTTAACCCAGAAACAGCCTCAAACAATGCATCAAAGAAGCTCATATTGCTATTAAGGAAAGGCATGGCTGCCAAAACCGATATAAAAACCCAAGTTAAGAAAGTAATTATGAAGCCATCTCTAGGCGAATAAGAGAATTTTTGCCTTCTTAGTGTGAACATGATTAGCAATGAATATGCAATACAGAACACATATGTCCACAACAATTCACTATCAACTAAATTGTTAAAATAACTCATTAACAAAGGTGGCAAAACAACAAAAGACCCAAAGAATAAAAGAGTGGGCCCAAGAAACCGCAGGAGCTTAAGAGTAGTTATCATCTAAATTTTTCGTAAAAAGAATCAATATCATCTTTATTTTTATAAAACACTATCAAATGATCATCTTCATGAATTTGGGTGTCTCCATGAGCCATTATTACTTCATCTCCCCTCATAATTGCTGGAATATTTATGTTCTCATCTAGACCAAGATCTGATATTAGTTTGTCTTTAAGTTTTTCAGAAGAAGAATCAACCCCAATCTCTATTGCTTCAGCCATTCCTTTTTTAACTTTATGAACGTTTGATACAGAGCCTTTTCTGATAAATTTTAAAACATGCGAGACAGTAATTTGAACAGGTGAAATAATTATGTCTAGCTCATTTTTTCCAACAAGATCAAAATACGCCTCTTTGTTTATGATTGTAATTGTTTTTTTTGAGCCTAATTTCTTTGACATTAGAGAGCACAAAACATTTGACTCATCATCTTGGGTTACAGCCACAAAGACATCACACTCTGATATGCCTTCAGATGACAAAAAGTCCTTATCAGCTGCGTCAGCATTTAAAACCAAAACACCATCGAGCTCTTCAGATGCGACTTCACACTTATCTATATTTTTTTCAATAAGCTTTGTATTAAAATCATCGTTTATTTTCTTTGCTAATGACTTTCCAATATTTCCTGCTCCAGCAACATAGATATTTTTGTACTGGCTCTCAAGTTTTTGCAATTCCTTAGTCACATCTTCAATATGTTTTTCGTCAGCAATAAAATAAACCTCATCACCCTCATTTATAGTGGTGCTTCCTGTAGGAATTATTAATTCATCATCTCTGTAAATTGCCGGTATTCTTGTTTCATATTCTGGCAAATCATCTTTTAGTTCTTTTATTTGTCTTCCAACTAAAACGCCAGTTGGTTTCGCATAGACACTTACAAGCTTAATTTTTCCATCGGCAAAATCTAAAATTTCAAGAGCCCCTGGATGGTGAAGTAGGCTTTTTATTTCTTCTGTTATTAGGTCTTCAGGGTTAATGAAAAAATCTACAAAAGGCGTAATTTCTTTTGCAATATTTTTATATTCTGGCCCTTTTAGTCGACAAACTATTCTTCCAGCATTGAACTTCTGTTTACCAATTAAAGAGGCTAATAGGTTGGTTTCTTCAGAGTCTGTTAAACACAACAATAAGCTCTCTTCATCTAAACCTGCTTTGGCTAGAGTTCTTGGAGAAGAGCCATTTCCATGAATTGTTTGAATGCCCTCAACCCCTTTAATAGGCTCAAGGTTATCGTCGTTATTGTCTATTACAACAACATCATTTTCTTCTGAAGAAAGCTCTTTGGCTACACTTCCACCAATAGAACCACCCCCCAATATGATTATTTTCAAATCAATAAATCTCCTTTAGAAATTATATCTCTTTTTGAGTTAAAGAAATCTAAAGAACTAATAACTTTTTTTCCTGGAAACTGAACGGCAGTAATTGAGACAACACCATCTTTACAAAAAATATCTAAAGACTGTTTATCAAAAGCACAAACCTCTCCTGGTCTTCCAGTTCTGCTAGTGTCTATATCAAGAGACAATATTTTTGTTTTTTCGCCTTTTAAATCAAAATAACATTGCGGCCATTTTTTAAATGCACGAAATTTGTTTTTAATATGAGCTGATGGCAGATGCCAATTTATCTTGCCTTCATCTTTATCAATTTTTTCAGCATATGAAGCTTTTGAGTGGTCTTGGTTTTGTGCTTCAAGGCCATCTTGTATGCTTTCGATCACTGAACCAATTTTATTTATGGAACTTTCAAGCAACAAATCTTCAACCTCATAAAAATCTTTATTTTCTATATTTGTTACAACCTTTTCATATACTGGCCCCTCATCTAATCCTTCGTCCAGCTTCATAAAACTTACGCCTGAAACTTTGTCACCATTAGCTATTGCTCTTTGCATCGGAGCGGCTCCTCTATGCTCTGGTAGCAGAGAAAAATGCACATTTAAGCAACCGTTTTTTGGGTGAGTTAACAACCAATTTGGAATTAACTTTCCATAAGCAACAACAACCATAAGGTCTATGGCGTGTGAGCAAATTAGATCTTTTGCAGACTGTGAATTTAGGTTTTCTGGTTGGTAAACCGGGATCTTATTGTTTTGGTTGGCAAACAAAGACTCTTTTTGTGTGAGCCCTCTTCCAGATGCTTTATTAGGCTGTGTTAATACAAACTCAATAGATATATTGTCTATTTCTAGAAGCTTAGAGAAATGATCAAAGGCAATTTTGGGCGTGCCAGCAAAGCCAATCCTAACCTTTGTTTTTACCATCCTTCATTTTTGTTAGTTTTTCTTTTATACGACCTCTTTTTAGGGACGACGCATAATCAACCAATAATTTACCATTAAGATGATCAATCTCATGCTGAATGCAATAGCCCAAAAGACCATCAGCTATAAGTTTTTCACTCTCTCCCTTAAGATTTTGGTAGCTCAACTCTATTTCTTTTGCTCTAGGCACCTCTTGTTGGAAGGTTGGGATGGATAAACAGCCCTCCTTGGATATTTCTTGTGTATCATCAAGCACCTCATAGCTTGGGTTTACAATAAATATTGGGTCTGATCTGTCTTCAGACAGGTCAATAACTATTAGTCTTTCATGAATGTCAACTTGAGTAGCAGCCAAACCGATTCCCTTATCTTCATACATTGTAAAAAGCATATCCTCTGCTTTTTTTTGCAAATCTTCATCAAAGCTCGTAATTGTAGATGCTTTTTTTCTTAACCTTGGGTCAGGAAATGTTAAAATATTCAGCCTATTCATAGATTAATTATTATAGTTTTATATATATGGACAATATACAAGTTTCTGTAATTCTCGGTTCCGATTCTGATGTGGATCTCGGTAAAGCAGCAATCAAATCTTTAAGAAGCTTTGACATCTCATGTGAGCTTAAAGTTATTTCTGCTCACCGATCTCCAGATGTATTAGTAGATTATCTAAAAACCTCAAAAGAAAGAGGCTGCAAAGCTTACATTGCAATTGCTGGTATGGCAGCACACTTAGCCGGCGCAGTAGCAGCACATTCGTCAAGCCCAGTTCTTGGTGTTCCGACCGAACATAGCCTTAACGGCCTTGATGCAATTTTATCAACCTTACAAATGCCAGCTGGAGTACCTGTTGCAACTTTTGCAGCCGGAACAGCAGGCGCAACTAATGCAGGCATATTCGCTGCCCAAATGCTTGGAATAGAAAATGGTGATATGGCTGAAAAAATGATCGATTTTAAGAAAGAGCTTAGAGAGAAAACCATTAAGAAAGATCAAAATCTTGATAGAGATTGAAGACTACAACTAGAATTGATGTCGCCACTGATTGGGCGCTAGATAGGCGCATAATTGCATATCCTACCGAAGGGGTTTGGGGTTTAGGCGGCTTAAATTTGCCTGAAATAACCAAAGAACTAATGCATATAAAATCCAGGCCAAACGAAAAAAAATTCATACTTTTATTCCACAGCTCAGAGCAGTTAAAAAAAACCCTAAATATAAATTCTGAATATTTTGATCTTATTGAAAAACATAAACACACTTTTACAACAATGATTATTCCAACCGCAACAGAGAAAGTAGCGGCAAGAATCCCAGGAAACAGTGCTTTGCTTAAATTTCTAAAATTAATCAATAAACCGCTGATATCAACGTCTGCTAACATTTCTGGAGAACCTGTTTGTAAAGACATACACGAGATAAAGAAAGTCTTTGATGGTAAAATTTATGGGGCTTTAGATGCGCCACTAGGCGGGGAAAACCAACCATCAAAAATTATTGATTTGGAAAAAAATGAATATATTAGATAGACAAAACAACATCGCAAGTGCATTTGAAAATATACACAAAAACGTTCTTTTAGAATTTAAGGTGTATGAGAATAATGAAAACATTGTGAATGACAAATGGGAGAAAGAAGGTTTAGGTAATGGCCATTCTGTTGTAATTGATGATGGGAGTTTTTTTGATAAGGCTGGAATTAACTTTTCAAAGATCAGCGGTAAAAAATTGCCAGAGTCTTCTATTGGCAGGACCAATGAATCCTCAGGATTGCCATATTTTGCTACCGGAGTCTCTGTCGTTTTTCATCCCAAAAACCCAAACATCCCAACCTCACACCTCAATGTAAGATATTTTTGTACTTATAAAAATGATGAAGTTTTTGAGGAGTGGTTCGGTGGTGGTTTTGATTTAACACCATATTTTTTTGATCATACAGATTGTGTTAGCTGGCATAAAGCAGCAAAAAAAGCTTGTGACACATTAGGCGAAGAGAAATACAAAGAATTTAAACGGAATTGCGATGAATATTTCTTTCTGCCCCATAGAAAAGAGCACAGAGGTATTGGAGGAATATTTTATGAGAAACAAGAATTCCAAAATATTGAAGCTGGGATAGAGTTTTCAGATAAGGTAAGCAGCGCCTATATAGAAGCTTATAAAAATATTGTTGATAAAAATAAAGATAAAGAATACTCAGATGATGACAAAAAATTTCAAAGATTTAGAAGGGGAAGGTATGTTGAGTTTAATCTTGTTTATGACAGAGGAACTCTTTTTGGGCTTCAATCTGGCGGAAGAATAGAATCGATTTTAATGTCATTGCCAAATGCGGTAGAGTGGCATTATAAATTTGATGCTGATTTAACTAAAGAACAAATGATGCTCTATAGAGTGCTTAAGCATCCTGAAGACTGGATAAAAAATGTATAAGCTTGGCATTATAGGAAAAGGGATCAGCTATTCTCTCTCCCCTTTAATCCATCAAAATTTTGCAAAGCAGTTTGATATAGAAGTTGATTATCAAATATACGATATTAAAGATGACCCTGTTGCATTCGTAGAAGAATTTTTCGCAAATAATGGCTACGGCTTAAATATAACAAAACCATACAAAGAAGCTTTTTCAGATAAATTTCCGGATACGGCAAAATCAATTAATTGTTTATATGAAAATGGGAATAAGGCTGCATCTACAGACGGGCTAGGTCTAACAAAAGACCTAGATTCAAAAGAAATTGATTATTTAGATATGAATATATTGGTATATGGATTAGGTGGCGCATCAAAGTCTATATTGAATAGCATCAAAAACTCAAAAAATGTTTTTATTGCCAATAGATCTGAAGAAAAGCTAAAAAATGTGCTGATGAAAGAAAAAAAACTAAAAAAATATGATGGACAAAGCCTAGATCTTATAATTTCATGTACTCAAGGTTTAGATTTGAACACTATAAAATATTTTGAACACTTAAATATCAAGGATGATGCTGTCTTATATGATATAAACTACTCAAACCAAACAAATGCCTTATTTTCAGAGCTTTCACTCGTGAAAGAAAGCAATTATTATGATGGTGTCGGTATGTTGGTTGAGCAAGCAGCAGCCTGTTTTTATCTATGGTTTGGAAAAAGCCCAGAGGTTGAGGGCATGAAGAAAGAGCTAAATGAAAGGATATAAGTTTATAGCTGGAGCGGTTTGTCCGTCTTGCGGTGACCTTGACTCGGTAATGCTTAAAAATGACGATTCAATGATTAAATGTGTTTCATGTAATTATTTTCAAAAAAAGGAAGATGAGTTTGATAAAAAAGGCAATGAAATCATAGAATCTATTAAGATTCTTAACGACTAAAAAACCCTATATTACTACCGTTTATTACTCGACATTAACAGTATTTATAGTAGTATATTGCGTACATGAAGAACAAGCTCTGGGCACTTATTCTTTACCCCATATCACTTTTCATATCTGCCGATTGGTTAGATGTGAATATGCCAGTTGGTGTAACGGATATCAGTAAAGAAGTATTTGGGTTGCATATGGCAATTTTCCTTGTCGTTGTGGCAATTGGAGTCATTGTGTTCGGCTTTCTTTTTTGGTCAATGTGGAAGTACAGAAGATCAAACAATAAAACACCAGCAAAATTCACTGAAAACCATACTTTAGAGATTTTATGGACCTTAATACCGACACTTATATTGGTTGCCATGGCAGTGCCAGCATCAATTACCCTAAAGAAAATCTATGATCACGAGGCTGAAGAGGGCGGTATAGATATTCAGGTAGTCGGTTGGCAATGGAAGTGGCAATACAAGTATTTGGACGAACAGGTTGGAAACAAGCCCCTTAGCTTTTTCTCAAACTTAACAACACCACCTGATCAGTATGAATTCAATAGGGTTGAAAAAACTGAAAGCTATCTGCTGGAAGTTGATGAGCCTGTTGTTATCCCAGTTGATACACCAGTGCGTTTCTTAATAACTAGCAATGACGTAATCCATTCATGGTATATGAGTGATTTTGCTGTAAAACAGGATGCGATACCAGGATTTATCAATGTAGCAAAAACGAAAGTTAATGTTCCTGGCATTTATAGAGGTAACTGTACTGAGTTGTGCGGAGAAAGACACGCATACATGCCGATTGTTGTAAAAGCAGTTACTCAAGAGGAGTACGAAATGTGGTTACAGGAAAAAAGAGATCTTGCAGAGCAAATTGCCTATCTGACTGAGAAAGAGTGGACCTCTGAGGAATTATTAGCAACTGGTGAAGAGATATATGAAACTAGATGCGCTGCCTGTCACCAAGCAAATGGTTCAGGAATTGCTGGATTTTATCCTGCTCTAGTCGGTAGTGATGTGGTTATGAATGACAAAGCAAAACAAATTGAGATATTAATGGAAGGTATTAGAGGCAGCCAAATGCAATCCTTTGCTGAGCAACTAAATGAGGTTGAAATGGCATCTGTTATTACCTTCACTAGATTGTCATGGGGTAATGATAGATCAGGAGACGGAGAGGTTGTTATACCCAAAGACATTGTCGAATACAAAGAGGCAAATTTATAGGAGTTATATATGAGCGCAGTAGTTGAAAACCACGACCATCACGATGATCACCACGGTCCAAAAAAAGGGATTATGAGATGGTTAACCACAACAAACCACAAAGATATTGGGACATTATATTTATGGTTTAGTTTTGCAGCATTCCTTTTGGGGGGTGCTTTTGCCATGGGCATAAGAGCTGAGCTTTTTGAGCCTGGACTACAACTTATGGACCCAATAAGATACAACCAGCTTGTTACTATGCACGGCTTAATAATGATTTTTGGTGGAGTTATGCCTGCTTTTGTTGGTCTTGCTAACTGGTTGATACCTCTACAGATAGGCGCTCCTGATATGGCAATGCCAAGGATGAACAATCTAAGCTTTTGGTTGTTGCCTACTGCTTTTGGAATACTGCTTTCTACAGCATTTATGGAAGGAGGCATGCCAGGATTTGGATGGACCTTCTATGCGCCACTTTCAACAAATTACCCTAACGTGGCCTACTTTGTCTTTGCAATCCATATCATGGGTGCATCATCCATCATGGGATCCATAAATGTAGTTGTAACAATTATGAACATGAGAGCGCCAGGAATGACGTTAATGAAAATGCCTTTGTTTGTTTGGTCATGGTTAATAACAGCCTATCTATTAATTGCTGTTATGCCGGTTCTTGCAGGTGCAGTAACCATGTTGCTTATGGATGCTTATTTTGGAACATCATTTTTTGATGCTGCTGGTGGTGGTGATCCTGTTTTATTCCAGCACGTATTTTGGTTCTTTGGCCACCCAGAAGTTTACATTATGATTCTCCCAGCTTTTGGAATCACTTCACACATAATTTCAACCTTCTCAAGAAAACCGCTATTCGGACACTCCTCAATGGTTTATGCGATGGTATCCATTGCTGTGCTTTCTTTTGTGGTTTGGGCTCACCATATGTTTACAGTTGGAATGCCATTAGTAGCTGAACTATTTTTCATGTGGGCTACAATGCTTATTGCTATCCCAACGGGTGTAAAAGTATTTAATTGGTGCGCAACAATATTTAAGGGCTCAATAACTTATGAAACACCAATGCTATTTGCGATTGCATTTGTTGTGTTATTCACAATTGGTGGTTTCTCAGGCCTAATGTTGGCAATAACACCAGCAGACTTTCAATACCATGATACATACTTTGTGGTAGCACACTTTCACTACGTCCTGGTCCCTGGAGCCGTATTTTCTATTATGGCCGCTGTGTACTATTGGTTGCCAAAATGGACAGGTAACATGTACGACGAAAAGATGGGTAAATTGCATTTTTGGCTGTCATTTATTGGAGTAAACATAACGTTCTTTCCTCAACACTTTGTTGGTTTGGCTGGAATGCCAAGAAGGTATGCTGATTACGCACTTCAATTTGCGGAGTGGAATGCTGTTTCTTCAGTAGGAGCTTTTTTGTTTGGCTTATCGCAGCTTTTATTTTTATACATTGTAGTTAAAACTGTTTTTGCTGGGAAAAAAGCAACTCCACAAGTATGGGATGGTGCAGATGGTTTAGAGTGGACCGTAGACTCACCAGCTCCTTACCACACCTTTGATGTACCACCGAAAATAAATGGCTAAAGGACCTCTACATAATAAAATTTTTGTTTCACTTGTTGGTGCGGTAGCTTTTATGTTTCTTTTCTCATTTATGTTGGTGCCCTTATATAATGTTTTTTGCGAGGTAACTGGTTTGAATGGAAAAATCTACGGACCAGCAGACTTTTTTAAGAAAAAAAATGAAACTTATGAAAGACAAGTAAATATAAGGTTTTTAAGCACTGTCAATGGATCTGCTCCAGTTACATTTTATCCAACAGAAACAAACATAGAGGTGATGACTGATAAAGTTAGTAAAACCTCTTATGTTGCTACTAACAATACAAACAAACGCCTAACACTTTCAATCGTGCCTTCAGTTTCACCAGGATTAGCAGCAGAAAACATTAAAAAGATACAATGCTTCTGTTTTACTGAACAAACATTAGAGCCATATGAGACACAAGAGTGGCCAATAAGATTTTACGTAGATTCTGAGCTAACAGACAATGTAAATAACGTTTATTTATCATATACTTTGTTTGAAAAAGAACGAGAGGAAGCAATAGTTGCAAGCCATGAACACTGAAACAACAGGACACCAAAAGTACTACGTGCCAGAAAGCAGCTCAATACCGATTGTTTTCGCAGTAGCCATGCTTTTTTTTGGTGTTGGAGCAGCTGACGCTGTAATGGGCAAAGGAACAACATTATTTTTTGTAGGAGTGGTTGCAGTAGTTAGCACAATGGCTTATTGGTTTTCAGTTGTAACAAGAGAATCACACGCTGGCTTAGATACACCACAACTTAACACTTCATACGTATATGGTATGGCTTGGTTTATTTTCTCAGAAGTAATGTTCTTTGCCGCATTTTTTGGAGCACTTTTTTACATAAGAACATTTTCAATACCTTGGCTGGGAGGCGAAGGTGCAACTGCAAAGGGTATGGCCGGCGATCTTTTATGGCCAGATTTTGAGGCAACATGGCCTCCAATGATTACACCAGAGCAAAGTTTATTGGGTGACCAAGCTGTTACTAAAGGGCCCGGAGAGAGCATGTATTTGCACAGCATAAGAAACATAGCTACATGGCTTCCTCTATATAACACAATTGTTTTATTATCATCTAGCGCTACCGTTCATTTTGCTCACATGGCTTTGAAAGAAAATAATAGAAAAAGGTTTAATTTTTGGCTTGGAATAACTGTTTCGCTGGCTTTTATTTTTGTCATTTTGCAAGCCTTGGAATATTACGAAGCATACAGCCACTTAGGCCTTACTTTAGACACAGGTGTTTATGGAACTACATTCTTTATGCTCACCGGATTTCATGGCATGCATGTTTTAATTGGCGGTATATTTTTGGCCACTCAGCTCGTTAGATCGACAGGGTTTAATCATTTCACTGACAAAGAACATTTTGGCTTTGAAGCAGCTTCATGGTACTGGCATTTCGTTGATGTTGTCTGGGTCTGCTTGTTTCTTTTTGTATATATTCTCTAGTCCCAAGGGGCCTGATTACCTAACTGACCAGTAGAAATACCATAGATAATGAGAACTATTAAAATTGCGCCAAGGGTTACACGAAAACCTAGACCATATAAGATGCGTTTTTTTGTTGGGTTGCCACGATCTACGAACAGAAAAAATAAACTGGAAGCCAAGCTTATTAAAACCAATATAAGTAAAATAATAATGATAGTTTTTAACACGGAGATATTAAAACATTGAATAGCTTTAAATCAAAGATATTAATTTTTGCAATTATTTTTGTTCCTATAACAATCAGCCTTGGTTTATGGCAAATACAAAGAGCAGATGAAAAAAGAGAAATAATAGCTAACTATGATGAGCTTCTTACTTCTTCACCGGTTAATATCGAAATTAAAACAAATTACCAGAACTGGCAACCAGTTGAAACTATTGGGACATATAAAGATCTAGTTGTATTTGAGGACAATGCGATCCTCAACGGTAAGGCAGGTTTCAAAATTTATCATCTTTTTCAAAACGGCGATGGCTCTATGATATTTGTACATAGAGGCTTCATTGAAAGAAACCTTATAAAAAATAATTTGCCAAATGTTGATATCCCAAAAGGAAAAAAAATGCTTGGAGGTAGTGTTCTTATTAAAAACAACAATACATTCGTTAAAGATGTTGAGGAGTCTGATTTTAGAATTATTCAGGAATTTAATACTGATTCGTTAATAAAAAAATTCCCTCTATTGAAAGACAACTATTTGCACCCATTTTTACTAAACCTAGACACGAGGAATGAAAATAAATTTTTATCAATTGAAAAGCCAGTTAATATGACTGCAAGTAAACACATAGGTTACGCGATACAGTGGTTTGGTTTATGTGCAGCCTTGATTATATTGACGATTTACGCATATAGGAGAAAGGATGGATAGACAATACAGATTAGCACTATTAATTTTGCTTATACCTCTCATTACACTAACAGCCTCAACCTTGACGTATTTTCTTGGATATAAGCCAACGATAAACACTATGGGCACTCCTATTGAGCCAAAGATCGAAACAAAAAATATTGTCCTTACCTCTGAAGATGGTAGCAAGTTTGAATTTGTTCCTGGCAAGTTTTATTTCGTTTATTTTGATAATTTTGAAGATGTAGAGCTGAGTGCAAAAAAATACGAAATAGCTCGAAGCTCTAAACTTACTCTTAGAAGAGAAGGACATAGATTGTTAAGAATTGTGGTTTATAAAAATAAAGAAATGTTTAAAAAAGCAAAAAGTCTTAGATCAGAATATCCTGGCGTAGTTTTTTTGTACGATGAGGGCGATTTATTTAACAAAAATATTTCGGACAGACTTGAAGATCCATATTCTTCAAACTCATTATTTATAGTTGACTCTTTCGCGCTTGTTATTTGGGAGTTTCAGGATGATTTAACATTCAATGATATTTTTGAGGAGGTTAAGGAAATATTATGAATCTTTTAACAACAAAAGCCTTCTCAGCTATAGGTATAGCTTTTTGTTTTGTGGTCATTGGTCTTGGTGCTTGGACGAGGCTGGCAGATGCTGGTCTGGGTTGTCCCGATTGGCCTGGTTGTTATGGCTTTGTAACTTTCCCTACCACCCCTGATGAGATAGCCATTGCAGAAAATCTGTTTCCAGACTCGCCAGTTGAAATAGACAAGATTATCCCTGAAGTTGTACATAGGTATTTTGCAGCTTCTTTAGGTCTTTTAGCGATAGCTTTGCTTTTCATCTCATTCAGAGAAAACAAACTAAAACTAGAATCAGCTGCACTGCTTTTAATAATTATAGGACAAGGAATTTTTGGGTATTTGACAGTAAGCCTGAAACTGCACCCATTAATAGTTACTTCGCACCTATTTGGAGCAATGATTACAACGTCATTATTTCTTGTAATCTTTATGAAGTCCTTAAAAATCTCAAAGACTTATGACATTTTAGTGCGCAACAAACCATTAATAATAATTGGTTTTATATTAATAATTTTACAAATCTTTTTGGGTGCCTGGACATCAACCAATTATGCAGCAAGAGCCTGTTTAGATCTTCCTTACTGCCAAGGCCAACTAATACCAGAAACTGACTTCAAAGAAGGATTTAATTTATTTCAATCTATAGGCCCCAACTATCTTTATGGCCAAATGAGCTATGAGGCCAGAGTAGCCATCCATCTTACACACAGAATTGGGGCAATAGTTGTTTTCTTTTATTCATTATTTTTGGCGGCGAAGCTTTGGTCGGAGCAAACCAAACCAATCATTGTTGGATTTTTAGCAGTTTTATTTATACAAGTCTTTTTAGGAGTGAATAATGTACTAAGCTCCCTTCCTTTATGGAACGCAGTTGCGCACAATATAGTGGGGGTGATGTTGTTTTTATCTTTCGTGATAATGACTTTTTTAGGCTTTAGGAGAACCAATGGGAATGTCTAGCTTTATTGAGCTTTGCAAGCCAAAAATAGTCCTGTTATTAACAGTAACAGCACTTGTTGGGATGTTGCTAACAGTTGAATTTTATTCAAATGTATTTGATAGCATGGCAAGCTTATTAGGTTTTGCTCTTCTTGCTGCATCATCTGCTGCTTTAAATCAAATTTTTGACAGAGAGTCTGATAAGAACATGGCTAGGACAAAAGGAAGGCCGCTAGCATCTGGTGAAATATCTTTGTTTCAGGCACTTACTTTTACAGCCATATTGTTGTTTGTTGGTTCTAGTTTATTGTTATATTTTTCTAATTTGATGACTTTAATGATCACTACTTTTGGCTTTATTTTTTATAGTTTGGTTTATACCATTTATCTAAAATGGGCCACCCCTCAGAATATTGTAATTGGTGGCCTATCAGGCGCCTTGCCACCATTGATAGGATGGACAGCTGTTACTAATGAAATTTCTTTACTGCCACTAATTCTAGTTTTAGTCATTTTTCTTTGGACCCCACCTCACTTTTGGCCGCTAGCTATAGATAGGCTAGAAGAGTATAAAAAAGAAGGGGTACCAATGATGCCAATAGCAAAAGGGGTTACTAGGACAAAAAAAGAAATGGTTGTTTATGCTGTATTGCTTTTAGGTGCCTCTTTGGCACCATTCTTTTATGGTCTAACAGGGCTATTTTATCTAATTTCAACAACAGCTCTTAATTTATATTTTATTTATCTTTGTATCGCTTACTTAGGAGACAAAGAGAACACTCTATCAATGAAGATTTTTAATTTCTCAGTCCAATATATGCTTTTATTTTTCCTAGCCACATATATAGACTTCCTAATAAAACTTTATGTCTAAAAACTTACTTACCTTCATTCTTTTTAGTGTTGTTTTATTCTTATCTGTTTATTCTGTTTGGAGAATTAGTCAGCCTAGAATCTTGTCCCCAGATGAAATGAAAGTTAATGGCTTTTATCAATATGGTTCTTTTGAAGAACTTAGAGATTTTCAGCTTATCAACCACAATAATGAAGCCTTTTCAAAAGAGGATCTAAAGGCTAATAGTTTAAGTTTCTTATATTTTGGTTACTCTAGCTGCCCAACAGAGTGTCCAGTTATGATGTCTGTGATGAGACAGGTTTATGACAAAATGGAGACAGATGAAATTGCTTACTATCTTATAAGCTTTGACCCAGAAATAGACACTATTGATAGGTTGAAAAGTTATGTTACTGCATTCAATCCAGAATTTATGGGAGTTTCTGGAGAAATCTCAGAAGTTGTTAAATTAGGCTATCAATTGGGTGTTGAAAAATTGGCACCTATGGAAAACCATATGAACCAAAGAATAATTTCTCACACCAATCATTTAATTGTTGTTAACTCAGATGCTGAAGTAATAGGAATATTTAAGGCTCCATTTGAAAGCTCATCTATGACCTTAGTTATTAAATCTCTATTGTCATCACAATAGAAGTTGACGTTTTTACTTATTTACTAGAACCACTTTGCCGACAACACCTCTGCTCCCTATAAGCTTTATTGCGTCGATTGCATGCTCCATTGGAATTTCTTTGGAAATAAGTGGTTTTATTTGGCCTGTCTGAAGCATGTTGTTTATATCCGCTATATTTTTTTGATTTTCTTCAGACTCTCTTCCTGTATATGCTCCCCAGAACACACCTACTATTGAAGCACCTTTAAGGAGAGTTAGGTTTATAGGTAGTTTTGGTATTTCTCCTGCTGCAAAGCCAACTACCAAATACTTGCCTTTCCAACCTATTGATCTAAATGCTGGCTCAGCATAACAGTCACCTATTGGGTCATATATAATATCAAATCCACCTTTAGTGCTTTTAGATTTTAGTTCTGCGGAAAATGCTTTTGATGCATCTTTATCTTTTGGTCCCTCGCCATAAATTATTACTTCATCTGCTCCATATTCTCTGCAGATTTCAGCCTTTTCCTCTGTTGAGACCCCAGCAACTACTCTTGCTCCCTTTGCTTTTGCAATATCAACAGCTGCCAAACCAACTCCTCCTGATGCGCCTAGCACTAAAATCTCGTCATCTGTTTTTAGTTCGCCTCTTTGCATCAAAGCATGGTAGCTTGTCCCGTAAGCCATTTGGTAAGAAGCAGCCAGTTCAAATGAAACATCATCAGAAATTGAAAATACTTGGAATTCATTCAAACATGCTTCCTCAGCAAATGCCCCATAAGGTGCCATAAAATAAACCCTATCTCCTTCTTTAAATCTTGTAACATTTTTACCAACTTTCTTAATAATTCCAGCACCTTCATTGCCAGGAGCAAATGGAAGTTCTGGTTTAAACTGATAAAGACCTTGAACTATAAGAAAATCTGGAAAATTAAGTGCAGCAGCTTTTATGCTAACTAATACTTCATTATCTTCTGGCTCTTTTGAATCTATGTCTTCCCACACAAGGTTATCAATGGGCCCATATTCTTTGCAATGTAATATTTTCATTTAATTTCTCCCCTGAAAGCATCTAAGTATTCTTCAAATGATATCTCATCTTCATTTATTTCTCTCTTATATTCCTTTTCCGATAATTCTTTTTCTTTTATAAATATTGATAAATTTGACGCATCAACCTTTTTATTGCTTTGCTGAGATTTCTCTAGAATTAGTGGAAGAACCCCACCAGCTTTGCTTGCATCAGCTATAAATCTTGAAGATAGCGGGTCTTTATTTCTGCTTTCGAACTCAGCAAACATTTTTTCTTTTCCATTTGAGCTGTTAATTTGATCAGCAAAATCTTTAAGGTTGTTTAAAAATATTTCAGATTGGGCCTGAGCTGAGATCTCACCTTCTTCTCCATCTAGGCTCATAATGAAGTTACAATTTTGTCCAGATTCTGATGCTCTTCTAATATTTTCTTTTATATATACACTTTCAGTATTGTTTATTTCAGGTGAGTCAGACAGAGCACAATACATTGAAACAAGCTCAAGAAACTCTATATCTTCGATGCTTATTCCGATATCTGAATAAGGATTTAAATCAATTGATCTAATTTCTAAATACTCAATTCCACCTTTTTTAAGCTGATTATAGGCACGAATATCTTTTGAAATTATTCCCTTGGGCCTTATGTGATTATAGAGCTCACTTTCCATCTGAATGGTCCCATTGTTTACTTGCTGCTTTAGATCTAAAGAAATATCCTTGAATTTTTCATTTGGTTGATTGATATAGCTCTTAATAGTATCGAGGTAGTCATCGAGTGTATTAAAGGTGATAAATTTTTCATCTTGTTCCTCAGAATAATATCCAAGGCGGCTTACACGCAGTGATGTTGACTTTGGCAAATAACAATCTTCCTCATTTAGGGCTTCAATATTAATATTTCTGCCTTTTAAAAAAGATTTATGAGCAATTGGCGAGCAACCCATTAACCTCAGAACTATTGGAAATAGTCTCAAGAAATTTCTACAAGTTCCTAAATAAAGATTTGTTTTTGTGCAGTCCAATTCGGCTAGCACTGACTCCGAGAATGAAAAATTAAAATGTATGCCTGCGGTACTTTGCATTTTATCCCCATATCTATTTCTTAGGCCAAGTCTATAAAGATGTGCAAGTTTAGTTTTGTTGGTTTCTCTGTGAGGAGGAAGTTTAATATATTTGCTTTTAAATTTTGGCGGCATTGAATAGTTCCACAACACATCTCCATCTAAATTTTCTTCTACATGAGCATGAAGATCGTGTAGAAAATTAAGGGCATCAAGGTTGCTTGAAAAAGGAGGTGTAACAATCTCTAAATGCGGCTCAGAGTAGTCTAAAGTAATATATCTATTATAATTGTGCACTCCAAATTCATCAGGAAATGTTTTATTTGATATTTTTCCTTCTTTGTCTGATCTGAGATTTTCTTTTTCTAAGCCTTTATAAGTCACCTTATCAGACTTAAGAAATTTTTTAATTTTTGATTGGTTGGGTGCAACCATATTAATCATTTAGGCCCAGAGTCTATTATCTCTTGCGGTACATCGAACCTTTTAAAGTTTTCTTTAAACCTATGACATAGTGCCTCACACTCTTGGTCATAAGCATCTTCTGATTCCCAACAAGCCCTTGGATTAAGGTAGCTAGTATCTACGCCCTCTAATTCTTTTGGAATATATAGGTTAAGTTTATCTAGATAATCTAAATTATCTGTATCTATTTTATTGTCTTGGATAGCATTTATTATTGCTCTTGTTACAGGGATAGGAAATCTAGACCCAACACCAAAACCACCGCCTGTCCAGCCTGTGTTAACCAGAAATATTTTTGTGTTGTTGTTTTTAGCTCTCTTAATAAGCAGATCTGCATAAACACCAGCAGGTCTTGGAAAAAATGGTGCTCCAAAACAAGTTGAAAAAGCAAAATCCATAGATTTGGATGCCCCCATTTCAGTTGAGCCAACTTTAGCGGTATATCCGCTTAAAAAATGATAAGCTGCAGCATTTTCACTAAGCACACTTACTGGTGGCAATACACCTGATAGGTCGCATGTTAAAAAAATTATATTATCTGGCTCTGCGCCCTCATTTTCTGGTACTGCCCCTTCAATGAAATTTCGAGGATAGCAGACTCTAGTATTCTCTGTATATTTGCTATCAGAATAATCTGGAACACCTGCATCATCGATTACTACATTCTCAAGAATGCTACCAAATTTGATGGCATCCCAAATCAAAGGCTCATTTTCCTTTGAGAGATTAATGCATTTAGCGTAACATCCGCCTTCAAAATTAAATACCGTTCCATCGCCCCATCCATGTTCATCATCTCCAATGAGTGAACACTTTGGATCTGCTGAAAGGGTTGTTTTCCCTGTGCCTGACAAACCAAAAAATAATGTCGTTCTGTTATCGGATGTTTGGTTTGCAGAACAATGCATTGGTAGAACGCCTTTCTCGGGTAATAAAAAATTTTGAACAGCAAACATTGATTTTTTCATTTCGCCTGCGTACTTCATTCCAGCAATAAGGACCTTTCTTCTTAAAAAATTAATAACAACACATGACTCTGAATTTGTATGATCTTCTTCAGGGTCGCATACATAATTTGCGGCTGTAACAATTTTCCAAACCTCTTTATTCTCTTCATTAAAACTTTCAGGAGAGATGAAGATTAATTTTGAAAAAAGTGAGTGCCATGCAAGTTCAGACTTAACTTCAACTGGGATGTAATGATCTTTGTTAGAGCCAACATGCACATTTGAAACATAGTTATCTCTATCGTCTAGGTAGTTATTAACCTTATCCCATAATTTATCAAAATGATTTGCTTCAAACGGCCTATTAACTTCACCCCAATCGATTTTGTCTTTGGTGCTGCTTTCCTCAACAATAAATCTATCTTTTGGGCTTCTTCCTGTTCTGTTTCCTGTCAGCGAAAGCAAAGCCCCAGTATGGGTAAGCTCACTTTCATTATTGGCAACAGATTTTTCTATTAATTCAGAATTAGTAAGAACTAGAGATCTAGACATTTAATTTTTTTGGCCCTTAAAATTTATTAAGACGTATCTTACCAATAATAATGAGATCATAGAAGCAAAAAATAGAAGGGCCCATTCAGGGATGTTTAGCCCCAGAAAGACCCACGATTCCTCAGCACATTTACTGCTGCCTTGAAAAACTTTTCCAAGCGCATCAAAAAATGGGTACATGTTAAAGAGGAAATCAAAAGGTATATCACAGTAACCACCAGAAAGTTGATCTGATGGAAGGTTCTGTAAATATATTTGTCTAATACTTGCTGAAGAGCCAAATAAAAGTGCAGCTAAACCTAATACATCAAAAACAATTTTAAATTTAGGAATGACCATCTTAATTAGAAAAATAAGAAAAACTGCTTGAACTGAATACTTTTGAAGCATGCACAGGTTGCATGGCTCTAGCCCAACAATATTTTCAAGGTAGTATTGGCCTACCATCACTATCGTTGCGCAAAAAGTGATTAGGAAATCACCATAATGTTTAATTATTTCTTTCACTATTAAGTATTATATATATAGTCCAATGATATTTAGACCAGATTTAATTTTAATTGATGGAACTTCCTATATATACCGTGCATTTCATGCACTTCCTCCCTTAACAACTTCCACTGGCAAACCAACTGGAGCTACCAGAGGCTTTGCATCTATGTTAAGAAAACTAATTTCAAAGTATCCAGGCGTGCCAATGGTAATGGTGTTTGATGCAAAGGGCCCTAATTTTAGAAATGACTACTACAGCTCATATAAAGCAAATAGGCCTCCAATGCCAAATGAGCTTAGAGTTCAGATTGAAGACATTAAGCGACTCTCAAATTTATTCAATTTTTCAGTTGAAGAAGTTGAAGGTGTTGAGGCTGACGATGTTATAGCAACACTTGCAAATAAATTTAAAAGTGGCAAAAAAATTCTTATTTCTTCTCCTGATAAAGATCTTACACAATTGGTAGAGGAAAACGTTATTCAGCACAATTCCATGTCAAATGAATTTTTTAATAATGAACATGTAAAAGAAAAATTTGGCGTTGAACCTAATAAGATTGCAGAGCTTTTGGCATTAGTTGGTGATAAAGCAGACAACATTCCAGGAATCACAAAGGTTGGTAATAAGACAGCATCAAAATGGTTAAACCAATATGGCACTATTGAAAATATTCTAAAAAATATAAATGAAATTACCGGTGTAGTTGGGCAAAATTTACGAGAAGAACAAGACTTTCTTCAGCGCAATCTTTTTTTAGTTTCCTTAAAGAAGGATATTGATCTAAATGTTGAATTCAAAGACATTAGCACCCCATTAACCAGCAGTGAAGAGCTCAAAAGCTTTTATAAAGAGCTTGAATTTAATTCCTTTATTGGCGAATCAAACGAAAAACGAGTAACTCAGTATCGTTCTATAAAAGACATAGACGAGCTGAAAAAGATTGAAGATGAAATTGAGCATGCAAGTTATTTTGCTTTTGATACTGAAACGACTTCGTTGAATGCATATGAAGCAGAACTAGTTGGGGCATCCTTTTCTTTTAAAAAAGATACTGGGGTGTATATTCCAATCAATCATGTTGAACAAACCGAGCTTAATGCAAATGAGGTGATATCTTGGTTAAAGGGGGTCCTTGAAAAAAATCAAAGCAAGATAATAGGCCAAAACCTAAAGTATGACATTGGTGTTCTTAAAAAGTATGGCATAAATATTATGGAGTTTTATGCAGACACTATGCTCATGTCTTATTCACTGAATAGCACTGCTACTCGCCACAATATGGATGCAATGTCAGAACACTATTTAAATATAACGACAATTAAATATGAAGATGTAATTGGCAAAGGAGTAAATAAATATAAAAACTTCAGTGAAGTTCCAATTAAAGATGCTACAAATTATGCAGCAGAGGATTCAGATATAACTCTTCAGTTATTCGAGAAGATGAACAGCCTTCTTGATGACAAAACAAAAAAACTTTTAAAAGAATTAGATTACAAGTTGCTTTTTGTGCTTCTTGAAATGGAAGAAAGAGGCACATTAATTGATATAAGTCATCTAAACAACCTGTCGAAAAAATTCGGGGCTAAATTGATGAACTTGGTTCAAAAAATTCATAATATCTCAGGGGTTGTTTTTAATATAGATTCACCAAAACAGCTTAGTGAGGTTTTGTTTGAAAAACTTAACATTGACTCCAAAGGATTAAAGAAAACATCAACAGGTTATTTCTCAACCTCTGAATCAGTGCTACAAAAATTATCAGGAGACAACGAAATAATTGCTGATATTCTTGAATATCGCTCTCTTGCAAAATTAAAAAGCACTTATACGGATAAGATTTCTGAGATTTGTGATCAGCATTCTCGAGTTCACACCTCTTATCATCAAGCGGTAACATCTACAGGCAGGCTTTCTTCTTCTGACCCAAATTTGCAAAACATTCCAATTAGAACCAAAGAGGGCATAACAATAAGAGAGGCATTTATAGCACCAAAAAATAAGAAAATTCTAGCTATGGATTACTCTCAGATCGAATTGAGGTTGATGGCGCACTACTCTGAAGATGAGATAATGTTGAAGTCTTTTAAAAACGATGAAGATATTCATAAGAGGACAGCTTCAGAAATTTTCGGAGTGAATATAGATGATGTCGATAGCGAAATGCGTAGAAGAGCAAAAACAATTAATTTTGGTCTTCTCTATGGCATGAGTGCTTTTGGCTTATCAAACCAACTTGGTGTCTCCAGGCCAGAAGCAGAAATTTTCTTAAACAATTATTTTGATAGATATAGCGGCGTTAAACAATTTATGCATGACATTGTTGAAAACTCCAAACCAACAAAATATGTGGAAACTTTATATGGGCGAAAAATTCATGTCCCCAATATTACTGCTAGCAATTATATGGTTCGACAAGCAGCAGAAAGAGCTGCTATTAATGGCCCATTACAAGGGAGCGCTGCAGATATTATTAAATATGCAATGGTAGAAATAAATAAATGGATTAATGATAATCAGTTCGATATAAAAATGATCCTGCAAGTTCATGATGAACTAGTATTTGAGGTTCCTGATGACTTTGGTGAGTCTGATATGGCACCAATATTGCAATTAATGGAGAATACTACTGAAATAGCTGTCCCTCTCAAAGTAGAATATGGTTTTGGAGCTAATTGGAGAGAAGCTCATTGATTAGACTTATCAAGCTGCCTATAGATTCACGATCTTTAATTGAAAAATTTAAAACAAACCCATAAGCGTCCTGCAATGTATTTTTAATTTCTAAAGCTTCTTTTTCAGCGATCTTATCGCTTTTTGTTAGCACTATTAGAACAGGGATTTGTCTTGCATGAAGCATCTCAAACATAGAAATATCATGTTCTCGCATAGGATTTCTAATATCAGTAAACAGAATAGCCCCTACAAGAGCTTCACGTGAATCAAAATATTTCGGAAGCTCAACAGCCCATTCTTTTTTTTGAGATTTTGAGACTTTTGAATACCCATAGCCTGGAAAATCAACAATATAACCAGCGCTAAGTCTAAAAAAATTAAAAAGCTTTGTTTTGCCTGGCGTCTTGCTAATTTTTGCTAGTTTTTTTTGGTTTGAAATGGCATTTATTGCTGAAGACTTGCCAGCATTAGAGGCCCCAACAAACGCTATCTCTGGTTTTTCATGGAGAAGGCATTGATCGTATTCTGCTGCGCTTTCAACAAACTCAAGACCAAGGTATTTAAAATCAATTTTCATTAATAAATTATATCCAACTTGTTATATAATCATTCTCGCATACTTATGATATATAAAATTTTTGACATTAAAGCATTATTGCTTTTTTTATCTTTGTCTGTTGTAGCAGAACCTCAACAAGGCAGAGACTATCAACTTATTCCTTCTGATCTAGTAGAAGAAGGATCAATTACAGAAGTCTTTGGCTACTGGTGTAACGCATGTTTTAGTTTTGAAACGACAGTAATGAAGCTTAAGGAACAAAGACCTGATGCAAAAGTAGTACAGATACCTGCTGGAAATGAAGTATACGCTCGACTCTTTTATACAATACAAGCATTAAATCTGGGCAAGGAAGCACACTTAAATGTATACAAAGATATTCAGTTGCTTAGAAAAAACTTAAACAGCGTAACTGATGTAGAAAAATTCGCAGCAAGACATAACTATGACCTAACTAAATTTATGAATGTATACAATTCTTTTGGTATCGGAATAAAAGCTAATAACGCGTTAAGAACTGTAAGAGATTTAGGCAATGCCGGTGTTCTTGAGGGTGTGCCAACTATTATCATTAACGGAAAATATAAATTTCGAAGAACAGCAGATGCTCAAAAGAATATTGATAATATGCTATATCTCTATGACAATTAACTTGAAATTTTTTGCCTAGTAACAACAAATAAGACATGAAAAACTTTTTACCTTTTCTTCTAACAGCTGCAATATCCTTTATTGTTTTGGCTGATTCTTATGAGGATGAAGTAAGAAAAAGACTTGGTTTGCTAAAGGATGTGCCAGTAGTTTCAATGCCTGGTATGGAAACAGCAGTAGCTGACGAAAATGCAGGCAGGTCTGGAGAAGCTGTATACAACCAAGGCTGCGCAGCATGCCATACGGCAGGTTTGGCCGGAGCGCCAATGCTTGGAAATATAGCTCAATGGGAAGGCAGATCAGACAAGGGGCTTGATATGCTTACGGTGAACGCCTACAGCGGATACAATGCCATGCCAGCAAAAGGCATGTGTATGGATTGTTCAGAAATTGAAATTGAAAGATCAGTACAGTACATGCTTGATGCATTAACTGTGGTTGAATAGCTTATCTTCTCTCTAACTCGTTAACTTTTTTCTCTAATGAATCAATTCTTTGCAAAGCACTATCAAGCTCCTCTTTTTTCACAAAACCAGAATCTTTCATAAATTTTTCTAAGGCTGGTTTAACCATTTTCTCCATGCCTTTCATATCTTTGCCCATACTAAACGGATTAAACATTTTCTTTCTCCAAAATAAAATTCTTATTTATTATTTCATAAAGATCTTTCCAGTTTTTTGCCTGAAGATCACAGGGAAATATTTCATCCCATTTATGCTTCTCACAATTAAACCATATGGTGTTTATATTGCAATTTCTTGCACCCCCAATATCATTTACTGGGCAATCGCCAACATGAATAGCTTCATCAGCACTACATGAAGCTAATTCGAGAGCTTTTAAAAAATGTGGAGGAGATGGTTTGTTGCTGGACACGTCTTTTGAGTTAATTGCAAAATTAAAAAAGCTATCTATGCCAATAATCCCTAAATCAGCATTACCATTTGATAATGAGCCAACCAAAACTTTTCTGTGTAGGCGTTCTAAAATAATTTTTGCGTCTTTATAGAGTTGAACCTTATTCCTTACTTTAAAAAATTCATTAAAACTTTCATTGCTGTAATAGATTGCCTCATTAGTATCAAGCCCTAATGAGAGCAGCAATTCTTTAACAACTTCTTTTCTAAATTTAGTTAAATTGAACTTTAATGATGGATCTTTTTCAACCAAGCTTACTCGTATTTCATTTATTGCAGCTTCATTAAAATCATCTTTTAATTGAGGGACTTTGTTAAGGAGAAAATTCCATAGCGCTTTTTCAGCATCTAAAATTACCTTCTTATTCGGCCATACAGTATCGTCAAGATCAAATGTTATTAGTTTTATTTTCTTTCTTGCCATGCGGGTGTGATTTATCGTAAATTTTCGCTAATTGTTGGAAGTTTAATTTAGTGTAAATTTGAGTTGTACTCAAGCTACTATGGCCAAGCATTTCCTGAATTGATCGTAAGTCACCACTTGACTCAAGAATATGAGTAGCAAAACTATGTCTTAGCATATGTGGGCTTACTGGAGACATGCCTTGTGAAATTGAGATCTTATATAGTCTTTCTTGCATAGCTCTAATTGAAATACGATTTCCATATTTATTAAGAAATAGAGCGTCAGAAGTGCTTGTTATTTCGCTGCGCTTTGCTATCCATGTGGTTATTGCATCTTTAGCAAACTTACCAACTGGAAGCATTCTTTCTTTCTGGCCTTTACCTAAAACTTTTACAAAACTAAAGTCTGATTCAAATGAAGCTATATTAACGTTCACTGCCTCAGAAACTCTAAGCCCTGATGAATACAAAAGCTCTAAAAAAGCTTTATCTCTTATGTCAGCAAGTGTCTTTGGTTCAAAAGAAAGAAGCTTCTCAACATCTTCTGGTGTAAGTGCTTTTGGCAAAGTTTCGCCAATTTTCGGAGATTGAACAGATTCAAAAAAATTTGTCTCTATCAACCCACTCTTGAATAAGAATTTATAAAAATTTTTTAGGGATGATATATTTCTTTGAATTGACCTATTGCCTAAACCTAATTTTCTAAGAGAGATTATCCACTTGGTGATAACAGAGTTTGTAAGGTCTTCAGGATCAACTTTATCAGTTTCTAAAAATTTCAGGAATCGGTTTATATCTCTTTCATAGCTCGAAATTGTATGATCAGAATAATTCTTGATTTTTAAAAACTCTTTAAGTCTTTTTTTTAGTTCATTCATTTAGGTAGCCCTGTTCAATTATTACTGCATCTGCGCTTGAGGAAATGCTTACATCATCTTTATAAACTTTAGTTTTGCCGCCTCTTGATGTAAATAACAATTCGTTTTTATTAGTGCCTTTAAGCAATGCATAAGCAACTGATATTGTTGCGGATCCGCATGACAATGTTTCTCCAGCCCCATTCTCATAGGTTCTAATGTCTATCTGATCTTTTGATATTTGAAAAACACTTAGATTAAAATTGGGAACCTCTTTAAATTTTTTAGAACTTTTTAGTTTTAAGTATTCATCTTCTAGATCAATTAAATTTATATCGTTATGTTCTTTAGCTATATGGTTGTTGCCAAATTTTATTATGTAGTGATCATTGTGTTTTTTAACTTGTGGCAATGATCCTGTAACAGTGGCACCTTTCTCATCACTATCAACAATAAATTTATTATCTTTAATAAGAATCTCTTTGTGTTTTAACCCATAGAGGTAAGCAATACACCTTAATCCATTAATGCAGTTATCTGCTTCTGAACCATCCGAATTAAAAACTAAAATTTCAAAGGGTTCTTGATTTTTAATATATAGAAGTTGGTCAAAACCTAGCCCATTTTTTTTGTTTCCTAAAGTCTTTATTTTAGCTAATTGTCTAATATCATCTGTAATAAGAAACTCATTCCCATTTGAGTGCATTTTTGTGTACTTAGTTTTCATATTGTGATCATTTCTCAATTAAGGATTATATAATTGTCTTAAACATATACCCTACTTTGATTACTAATAAGTTAGTTAATGCTCTTAGATTCTTGTCAGCAGATGCTGTAGAAAGAGCTAACTCTGGTCATCCTGGTATGCCCCTTGGTATGGCAGATATAGCCGAAGTTTTATGGAGAGATCACCTCAATCACTCCCCTGAAAATCCAAAATGGTTTAATAGAGACAGGTTTGTATTGTCAAACGGCCACGGCTCAATGCTTATTTACAGCCTGCTTCATTTAAGTGGATATAGTCTTACTATTGATGACTTAAAGGACTTTAGGAAATTAAAATCTAAAACTCCTGGTCACCCTGAATTTGGTGTTACAGATGGAGTTGAAACAACTACTGGACCATTAGGCCAGGGTATAGCAAATGCAGTTGGGATGGCACTTGCAGAGAAGATTCTGGCTGAAAAAATTAATACTAAAAACATTAAAGCTATTGATCATATGACTTATTGCTTCCTAGGTGATGGTTGTTTGATGGAGGGTGTTTCACATGAAGCAATGTCCTTAGCTGGTGTGTTAAATCTAAATAAATTAATTTGTTTTTATGATAGCAATGGAATTTCCATAGATGGAAAAATTGATGCTTGGTACAAAGATGATATTTCTAAAAGATGCGAAGCATATGGTTGGAACGTAATAGACCATGTCGATGGCCACAACAGAGAAGACGTTGATCAAGCTATAAAAAAAGCAAAAGACTCCAACAAACCAACAATGATTGTATGTAAGACTTCCATTGGGTACGGTGCCGGGCAGAAACAAGATAGTGAATCATCACATGGTGCTGCATTAGGTCAAGAGGCGTTATCAATATTAAGACAAAACCTTTCATGGCCATATGAGCCATTTGAGCTTGATGACGAGATTTATGAAAACTGGGATGCAAAAGAAGCAGGAAGTGCAAAAGAGGCAGAATGGGCTAGTATTTGTGATCAGTTAAAAGCAGAAGATCCTAAAAAGTTTGATCTTTTGCACAGGCTGTCATCTGAAACAATGCCTGAAGACTTCGATCAGAAATTCGACAAATTCATTTCTGATTTAGCTCAAAACCAAGATTCACTTGCAACGAGAAAAAGCTCTCAAATGGTGCTTGAATTTCTTCAGGCACACCTACCAGAACTTATTGGAGGATCGGCAGATTTAAGTGGTTCAAATAATACAATTTCAAAATCCTCAGTTTCATTGAATGAGAATGACAACGGAAACTATATTTATTATGGGGTAAGAGAGTTTGGTATGAATGCTGTCATGAATGGAATGGCGCTGCATGGTGGAGTGATACCTTATGCAGGAACCTTTCTTGTGTTTATGGATTATGGAAGAAATGCAGTAAGGATGGCGGCCTTGATGGGCATAAGAGTAATATTTGTTTTCTCTCATGATTCTATTGCACTGGGAGAAGATGGTCCAACACATCAACCTATCGAGCATCTTACAACACTTAGATCTACTCCGAATATGCATACATGGAGACCTGCTACTCTGGTAGAAACAGCGGTAGCTTGGAAACATGCCATAGCAAACAGAAACGGACCCTCATCCATTATTCTTTCAAGACAAAATTTAGATAATTTCGACGTATCAAGTTTGAAGGAGCTTGAGATTGGCGGTTACTTTGTTTCAGAACAAGAAGAAGCAAATGTTAACCTGATTGCTACCGGCTCAGAAGTTAGTTTGGCTATAGAGGCAGAAAGAATTCTTAAAGAGGACGGTTTAGTCTGCAATGTGGTAAGCATTCCATGTCTCGAAGCCTTGATAAAAAATGATCAACAATATAGAAAAATTTTTAACCCCAATACTACTAATATCGTCATAGAGTGCGGTCATCCTAATTCTTGGTATAAGCATACCAAGCATGTAATTGGTATTGAAACATTTGGTGAATCAGGGACAGGCCCCGATTTAATGAATCACTTTGGGTTTTCGCCTGAAAAAATTGCAACAAAAGTTAAAAAGTTGCTATGAACCATCTAATAGAGACAAACATAGAAGATAAAAGAGTTGGTCTTAGGGTTGATCTGAATGTTCCAATTGAAAATGGTGAAATACTCAATCATGAAAGACTTTCAGCAGCGCTTCCGACTATACTCTACATTCTCAAACATACAAAAAAACTATGTATTATTAGCCATCTGGGTAGGCCAGACGAAGGCAGCTTCAATGATAGTTACTCTTTAGAACCTATTAGAAAGTGGTTTGAAAAAAGACTGAATCAGGAAATACCATTAATAAAAACTTTTGATGAAGTTCCAAACTCTTTATCTATTATGGAAAACATTAGGTTTTTTAATGGCGAAAAAGAAAACGCTCTGGAGCTATCAAAAAAGATAGCAGGTTCATTCGATGTTTACGTAATGGATGCATTTGCAACATCTCATAGAAAGTCAGCGTCAACATATGGGGCAATTGTTGAAGCACAAGAAGCTTGTGCTGGTTTATTATTCTCAAAAGAAATAAAAAGTCTTGAGGCTGCGCTTAATGACTCTAAAAATGTTTTAAGCATAGTTGGAGGATCAAAAGTTTCTACAAAACTGAATGTTATCCAAAATTTAATTTCAAATTCTTCTAATATTTTGGTGGGAGGTGGAATTGCAAATACTTTTTTAAAAGCTGCAGGTAAAAATGTAGGGCTTTCATTAGTTGAGGATGAAATGCTAGACATTTCCAAAGATTTATTAAGAACCGGTAAGATTATGCTTCCTAAAAACGTATATGTTGCAAATTCAACTCAGGCAAGCTTGGCTGATCTTGTATCGGTAGATGAAGTAGATGACGATAAAATGATTTTAGATATTGAACTAAACAACGAAATTAGTTCTATTGTTTCTTGTGATTACATTATTTGGAATGGTCCTCTAGGAATATTTGAAATAGAACAGTTCTCTAATGGCACCCAACAATTAATAAATTTTCTAGAAAATACAAGCTCAAAAGTTATAGCTGGGGGTGGTGAAACTATATATGCAATTAGTAAATTCTCTGACATAAATAAATTTCATTATGTATCTACTGCTGGAGGGGCTTTTTTAGAGTATTTATCAGGGCATAAGCTTCCATCGATAGAAGCTTTGAGGTTAAAATAGCACACTTATGAAATTCTCAAATTTATCGGAAATCGCAACTTATATAGTATCAGATGGCAAGGGCATTCTGGCTGCTGACGAAAGCAACCCAACTTGCAAAAAGAGATTTGACACAATCTCAGTAGAAAGTAATGAACAAAACAGAAGAGACTACAGAGAACTTCTTTTTTCATCTAATGGCATGGTTGGGAATATTGGGGGTGTAATTCTATTTGATGAGACAATTAGACAGAAAACAGATGCCGGCCAATCGCTAGTTGACCTAATCCTTGAAGCTGGAGCTTTGCCAGGAATAAAAGTTGATAAAGGGCTAGCGCCTTTTAATGGCTCAGATATCGAGACATTAACCCAAGGCCTAGATGATTTAGACGAAAGGTGCAAAGAGTATGCAGAATTAGGAGCAAAATTTACTAAGTGGAGAGCGGTAATAAATATTGGAAACGGTATACCTACACAAGAATGTATAGATGCAAATATGGAAGCTTTAGCTAAATACGCAAAAATTGCACAGAAAAATGGAATGGTTCCTATAGTTGAGCCTGAAGTGCTTATAAATGGAAATCACTCAATTCAAGATTGTTACGATGCAACACTAAGATCAATTAAATCCTTATTCGATTATCTCAATAGCTACGATGTAGATATATCTGGCACAATTTTAAAACCAAACATGGTAACAGCTGGTTCTGATTCTGAAGTCAAATCGTCAGTAGAAGAGGTAGCGAACATGACAATAAAATGTCTAAATGATTCTGTGCCTGATGAGCTTCCGGGAGTTGCATTCTTATCAGGGGGGCAAACAGAAATCGAGTCAACCGAACATCTTGATAAAATGAATAAAATTGGCGGCTTTTCATGGAAACTAAGTTTTTCATATGGAAGAGCCTTGCAACAATCTGCATTAAATGCATGGCTAGGTAAGCCAGAAAACAAAAAGGATGCACAAGAAGCTTTTGCACATAGAGCAAAAATGAATAAGCTTGCCTCTCTTGGAAACTGGAGCGCAGATCTCGAGAAATAAGTGAAATCTGCCGGCATTTTTCTATCATCTCGAAACCCAAATTTTAAGATAGATTCTGATCTTGAAGTTTTTGCAAAATTTCTCGTACAGTCTGAGATAAAGCTTGTATATGGTGGCGGAAAGTGCGGTTTAATGGGAAAACTCTCAGAAGAGGTGGCAAATAATGGTGGAAAGATTAAGGGAATATCTTTGCCAATGTTTGATGATATTGGTGTTACACCAACTTATCTAGATGAATTAGAAATTCAGGAAAATTTTTATAGTCGAAAAAAAAGCCTAATCGACCAATCTGATTTTTTTGTAATTATGCCAGGAGGTGTGGGCACTGCCGATGAATTTTTTGACGTGCTTAACCATGTTGCATTGGGGCTAATAGATAAAAATATTTATATTTATAACAAAAATAATTGTTGGACAGACATGCTTAACTGGATTGAAAACAATGTTGAACAAAACATGCTAAGCAAAAAACCTGATAGTATTTATATATCTGAATCAATTGAAGATTTGATGAAGAATATAGAGACTTATGAAATTTGATATAAAAAATTTTAGTAATCCTCACCTAGCAAGTTTTGATGATTACCTTTCGATGTATGAGGATTCTATCAAGAACCCAAGCAATTTTTTCTTAGAACAGGCAAGAAATGAAATTGAATGGTTTAAAACACCAAAAACTGGTTATTCAGGAGAACTTACTAAGCCCATTTGGTTTGAAGACGGTAAACTCAATATTGCTTACAACTGCATTGATAGGCACGCTAAAACAACTCCTGATAAAACTGCCATTATTTGGCAAGGCGACGAAAAGAATATAAATAAAAAAATAACTTATAAGCAGCTTTTAGTTGAGGTTTCTAAGCTAGCTAATGGCTTAAAGTCCATAGGAGTCAAAAAGGGAGATAGGGTTTGTATTTATATGCCTATGGTTCCTGAAGCTGCGTACTCCATGTTAGCCTGCATGAGAATTGGTGCAATTCATTCTGTAGTTTTTGGTGGCTTTTCTCCTGAAGCAATTAGTTCTCGTATTATCGATGCAGATTGCCAATTTGTGATAACTGCAGATGAGGGTATACGAGGAGGAAAAAAAGTTCCGTTAAAAGATAATGTTGATACTGCTTTGAAAACCTGTCCACAGGTTCAGAAAAATATTGTATTCAAATACACAGGCGCCAATGTGAAGTGGAATGATCATATTGATATTTCTTATCAAGATTTAATTGAAGGCATGGATGAGAGCTGTTCTTGTGAAGAAATGAACTCAGAAGACCCTTCTTTTATTTTGTATACCTCAGGTTCAACAGGCAAACCAAAAGGAGTTATGCACACAACAGGGGGCTATTTATTAGGAGCAACTTTAAGCTTTAAATATATTTTTGGACATCAAAAAGATGATATTTATTGGTGTACTGCTGACGTTGGTTGGATAACAGGCCACACCTATATACTATATGGACCATTATCAAATGGCGGAACCACACTTATGTTTGAAGGTGTGCCGACATATCCAAATCCTTCTAGATTCTGGGAAATTTGTGATCAACATAAAGTAAATATCTTCTATACCGCTCCAACAGCAATTAGAGCCCTTATTGCAAAAGGGGACCAATATCTAGATGGGTATAGCCTTTCATCTCTAAGAGTCCTTGGGACTGTTGGAGAACCAATTAATCCTGAAGTTTGGGAGTGGTATTTTGAAAAAGTTGGCAAATCGAATTGTGAAGTTATTGATACTTGGTGGCAAACAGAAACAGGATCTGTCCTTATAGCACCAATTGCCGGAATAACATCAAAAAAACCTGGTTCGGCTACTTTACCTTTCTTTGGTATTAAACCCACATTGGTTGATAAAGAGGGGAAAGAGATCATTGGCGAAGGAAAAGGTAACTTATGTATAAATAACTCTTGGCCAAGTCAAATCAGAACTGTATACGGAGATCACGATAGAATGGTTCAAACATATTTCACACAATACGAAGGAAAATATTTCACAGGAGACGGCGCAAAGCGAGATGAAGATGGGTATTTTTGGGTAACTGGCAGAGTTGATGATGTCTTAAACGTGTCAGGACATAGAATAGGTACAGCTGAAGTTGAAAGCGCTATTGTTACTCATAACAATGTTGCGGAAGCGGCAGTTGTTGGTATTGAGCATCAGATAAAAGGCCAGGCTATATATGCTTTTGTTATCTTGAAAGATTCCGATATAGATAAAGCTGAACTACATAGTGAGATCCTTGATGCTGTAACTGTGTCCATAGGCAAAATTGCAAAACCAGAAGTCATTCACTTTACGCGCGACCTTCCAAAAACCAGATCAGGAAAAATTATGAGGAGAATCCTGAGAAAAATAGCAAACAATGACACTGAAAATCTTGGTGATGTAACTACACTTGCTGATCCAAGTATTGTAAAAGAATTAATTGAATCAAAAGTCTGATTGATTCAACTGATACGGCCTAAGCCGTACCAATTGAGAGGTATTAAGATTTCTCTAGGGCGCCCCATTTGCAAGTTTTAAGGCCCGAGGCATCCATAATTACGAATGAATTACCAACAAGATCATCCGTGAAATATATTTTGTGATAATTTCTTTTAATAGGACATGTTCTCTTCGTTAAGACCGATCCTTCAAAAGCATCACCATTATTTAGCTCAAAAATAATTGTATTGTTATCAGTGAACAAAATATTTTTTATGTCGGACTTACTAAAATGATGGTCTGCATTTGCTGTAAACCCGACTAACAACAAGGCAGAAATAAATAGTTTAAACATTACATTTCCCCCAATATACAAATAATGTCACATATTTGTCACACAAATGTAATATAGATGTTTCAGATAATTAAGTCAATTTTCGTCTGGTGAAAGCAGATCTGATTTCAATTGATTTTTTCGGCTATATTTTTTCTTGCTAGCAGCTACCTTGAGCTTATACTTTGGTGTTCTAAGATCTTTAGCTAGTGGGTTTCGCTTTTTTTTCATAGCTAAATAATAATCCTATCTCAAACAGCACATACATTGGTATCGCCATCATAAATTGCGAGATAATATCAGGAGGTGTAAAAATCATTCCAAAAATGAAACACATAACTAGAACGGCGCCTCTATAAGCTTTTATTTTTGATTTTGGCACAATGCCTAAGACTATAAGTGCATTTACTAGAATGGGTATCTGAAATGCTAGACCAAAACCAAAAGCCATGGAAAGAACAAAATTCATAAAATAACTAATGTCTGTGCTAACAGTAATAATGCTTGGGCCAACTGTTTGAAAAAAATTAAGCACATTTGGCAACACCACCAATAAACAAAAAATTACACCCAAGTAAAAAAGTATTGCGCCAAGAATTGTTCTCGAAAAAATCACTGACCTTTCTTTGGGATAAAGACCTGGGGACATAAAAGCCAATATTTGAAAAATAAAAAAAGGCATAGCTATTAATGCAGCCAAATATGCAGTTAATTTAAGAGGCACTATAAATGGAGAAGCAACTTCTACTGCAATAAGCTCAATCTGTATGAACGGATCAAGATAGTTTACTAGATCATCAAATACAAAATTATTGAAGGGGTATATACAAAGAAAACTAACTACAAAAAAACATAGAGAGTATAAAACTCTATTTCGCAACTCAATGAAGTGTGTCGCTAAGCCGTTAGACATCTTTATCTAACTCCTTCATTCTTTTTTCATTATGAATATCTTGTTTAATTTCTGTAATTTTGAGCTCTTTTTCAAGGTCATCTTTGGTTGTGGAAAAAAAATTCTGAATAGTAAGAAGGTATTTGTAAAAAGTTTTAATATAGCCTTGGATATTTTCTGGTTTAACAGAAAATAAAGTTATTAGAATTACTATAAAGAGCTCAGGAATCCCTATCTGGATCATCTTCCTCTTTAATTTCTTTTTTGAACCCTTTAAAAGCCTTGCCTAAATCTGAGCCAACAGATTTTATCCTTGATGATCCAAAAATTACTAAGATCAGTAATAAAACTACCAGTATTTGCCAAAATCCAATACTCATATTTCTTCTACATTGCCTTCTTCAAATTTATACCTAGATTCCTCTATCTTTTTAAGAATCATATATGTAAGTATA
Organism: uncultured Gammaproteobacteria bacterium; assembly: GCA_913044115.1. Classification (GTDB taxonomy): domain Bacteria; phylum Pseudomonadota; class Gammaproteobacteria; order Magnimaribacterales; family TMED112; genus TMED112. The sequence continues at coordinate 57,807 of CAJWNO010000002.1, forward strand.
TGTTTTTTTGAAACAAGATACTTAATTAAACCCTTCACACTGTATTTTTCAGTTATCCATCTATTTATAAATGGTTGAGCAATAGACCAAAAATCAAGTTCTGGATATATCTGTCTTCCCATACCTTCTATATGAACTAAAGTCTTAACTAAAAGAACCAAATCATTATCAAGATATAAATCAAACTGTTTCATTCCATCAAATAGGTTAAGCAACAACTCACCAAATAAAATTTGCGATAGAGGCTTATCTAGTAAAGTTTCACAGTTGGCGCGCAAGACAGCTTCAAGTTCTTCAGTTTTTGTATCTTCTTTCACCCAATCAGCAAAAATAAATAATTGAGCCAATGAGTAGAAGTCTCTTTCTAATAAACAGGAAATCATTTGAGCTAATAGAATTTGATTTGATTCGGTAAGTGAGCCACAAATAGCATAATCAACAGCATAGTAGTACGGATCATTTGGCCTATCTTTGGCAGCAAAAATATTTCCTGGGTGCATATCAGCATGAAAGAAATTATCGTCAAAGACTTGCTTTAAAAATATTTTTACACCATTTTCAGACAAAGTTTTTAGGTCTAAACCTAATCTCTCAAGCTCACCGATCCCTGTTATTGGGACCCCATCAATATATTCCATAACAAGGGTTTTTCTTGTAGTGAATTCATCAAATACTTCAGGCACATATAGGTGCTTTGTGCCCGTGAAATTGTTATATGTTTTTTTTGCATTTGCAGCTTCAATTCTGAAATCTAACTCATTTAAAATTACTCGTTCGTAATCCTCAACTACTGAGTTCAGGTCAATTCTTGGATAGCCTTTATAAAAAATTCTGATTATTTTTGCTGCTAATTTAATCGCATTTATATCTCGTGAAATAAAGTTTTCAAGGCCAGGTCTTTGAACTTTAACTACTAATTCTTTTCCTTCGAAGCTAAATCTGTGAACTTGGGCCAATGATGCTGATGCCAAAGGGCGCGGATCAATGCTCTCTAAAATTAATTGCGATTTTTTGCCTAAGTTTTTTACAAGCTGATCCTTAATGAACGAGTATTCAACTGGTTCGCAGCTATCAGTAAGCTTTCCCAACTCTTGAGAAAGATCCTGAGAGATCAAATCAGTTCTAGTAGATAAAAGTTGACCTAGTTTAATAAAAACTGGCCCTAATCCTTCAATCGCTTGCTTGAACTCATGCTCAATGTTCTCTTTCTTATTTACAGTCTTGAGTAAGGGGTTAAATCCTTTAATAAATAAGTTAAATATTCCTGAATTTCTTATTGAAAAAAAAATTTTAAGAAGACGAAAGAATCTCATTTTGTTCCTCTATGTAAAGCAACTATCCCTTTAAAGATATTTTTATAATCACAATCTAAATAACCTGCATCTTCGAAAAGACTCAGCATTGCCTCCTGGTCTTCATGAGTTCTTATTGACTTAACAAGATATTCATAGCTCTTCCTATCGCCTGTAACCAAATCTCCGATTGTTGGAATAAAGTTATAACTATAAAAGTCATAAATTTTTGAGAAATTTTCTCCTTGGCTTTTTGAAAATTCAAGGATATGGAGTTTACCTCCTTTTTTAAGTACTCTTTTGATTTCTTTAAGACTGCCTTTTTTATCTGAAAAATTTCTAAACCCAAAAGAAATAAACACATGGTCAAATGTCTCTTTTTTATAAGGTAGTTTTTCAGCACTAGAAACATCAAAAAAACATTTTTGATAGAAGCCTTCATTTAATGACCTCTCTTTTGCTTTCTCGATCATCTCATTATTTTGATCACACAAATATACAGTTTTGCCTCTAACTTTTTTTGAGATTAGTTTGGCAATATCTCCAGTACCTGCAGCTAAGTCTAAGCAATTCTCATTCTTTTTTATGTTAGCAGCGTCTATAAATGATTTTTTCCAAAACCTATGCATTCCTGCTGACATAAGATCATTCATTAGGTCATAGTTTTCAGATACCTTTGTAAATATACTTTCAACGCCATCTTTCTTGTTTTGTTTAGTAACTTTTTTATCGCCAAAGTATACTTTTTGATTATCTTTAGTGCTCATATAGTATTATTGTGTTGAGAACAAAAAGTATAAATGACAAATTCAAATTTACTAGCTTGGATAGACCTTGAGATGACTGGGCTTGACCCAGAAAAACATCATATTATTGAAATAGCCTGCCTGGTGACAGATTCAGATCTTAATATAGTGGCTGAAGGGCCTGAAATAGCAATTTATCAAAATGATGATGTATTAGGCCTTATGAATGAATGGAATATTAATCAACACACATCTTCAGGACTTGTTGAAAAAATTAAAGCTAGCGATATAGGCTTGAAGGAAGCTGAACAGCAAAGCTTGAATTTCTTTCAAACACACATAAAACAACACAAATCACCACTATGTGGAAGTAGCGTTTCACATGATAGAAGATTTCTAATAAAACATATGCCCAAATTAGCAAATCACTTTCATTATCGACACATAGATGTGAGCTCATTTAAAGAAGTAATCAAAAGATGGAAACCAGACGCAGATGAATTTAAAAAACAGTCTTCACACAGAGCAATGGACGATATCAAAGACTCAGTGAACGAGCTTAGGTTCTACAGGGAAAAATTTTTTAAAAATTAAATAAAGATGCCAAAAAAACTATTCGTAAAAACCCATGGCTGCCAGATGAATGAATATGATTCTGCAAAAATGATTGATCTTTTGAAAGCGGAAGAAGATTTTGAACTTGCAGAATCAGAAGATGATGCTGATTTGCTTATTCTTAATACATGTTCCATAAGAGAAAAAGCCCAAGAAAGAGTTTTTCATCAAATAGGCAGATGGAGAAAAATTAAAGATGAGAAACCAGATCTTAAAATTGCAATTGGTGGGTGTGTTGCATCTCAAGAAGGCGATAAGATCATAAAAAGAGCACCAGCAGTAGATATAGTTTTTGGTCCTCAATCACTACACAATCTTCCAAAACTATATAACGATAAAAACTCAACAAAAAAACCTCAAGTAGATATTTCTTTTCCTAAATTAGAGAAATTTGATCATATTCCCATGCCTGATAAAGGTGAGGCTTCATCTTTTGTTTCGATTGTGGAGGGGTGCAACAAATATTGTTCTTTTTGTGTAGTTCCGAAAACAAGAGGGCACGAAGTCTCAAGAAGTGTTGAAGATATTTTAAGAGAGGTTTCAATTTTAGCTGAAAAAGGAACAAAAGAAATTCATTTTCTTGGACAAAATGTTAATAACTTCAAAGGATTATATAAAGGTGAGAAATCTTCCCTAGCCAAGCTTATAGAATTAACAGCTAAAATAGAGAATATTGAAAGAATAAGGTTCACAACAAGTCATCCCCATGAATTTAAAGATGATCTTGTGGAGGCATATGCAAAAGTGCCTGAATTAGTGAGCCATGTGCACCTTCCTGTCCAAAGTGGTTCTGATCGAATATTAAAATTGATGAGACGAAGATATACAGCAGAAAAATACTTAATCCTTATTGATAAATTAAAAAAAGTTAGGCCTGAGATGAAGTTTTCATCTGATTTTATAGTCGGTTTTCCTGGCGAAACAAAACAAGACTTTGAAGATACTATGAATATTATCAATGAAGTAAAGTTTGATGAGTCATATAGCTTTATATATAGCGCGAGACCAGACACACCAGCGGCTGTTATGGAAGATGATGTATCACAAGAAGAAAAAAAACAAAGACTCAATATCTTGCAAGAGAGATTAAATCAGTTAGCCTTCGGTTATAGCAGAAAACTGGTTGGAACCACACAAAACTGTTTAGTTACTGGAATTTCAAAAAGAGACCCAGGCCAACTACAGGCCAGAACAATCTGCGATAGAGTAGTCAATTTTAGGTCAGATAGTATTGATTTAGTTGGACAATTGATTAATATTCGAATAAATGATGCACTACCAAACTGCCTTAGAGGAACTATAGAAAATTAAAAATCTTGTATAGTCATCAATTAAATTTCTCAAACCTTCCGCCAGAGCAGTTGATGCTTTTATGCGGCGAATTAAATAAAAATCTAAAACAAATTGAAAAGGCGCTTAAGATTAAAGTGATTCAAAATGGTACAGAGTTTAGTTTATCGGGCGATCAAGACGATGTAAAAATGGGCATTTCAGCACTTACAGACTTGAAACAAAAACTAGAAACCAACTCATCGATAACTCCAGATGTAGTGCATTTAAGCCTGCACACAGCAAAATTTTCAGATGCTGAAAAAATTGATGCCAATCAAGTACACATTAAAACACCAAGAGCATCGGTTACTGCTCGAGGTAAAAATCAAAAAGATTACCTGACAAACATAGCCAATTCAGACCTAACTTTTGGCATAGGTCCATCAGGAACAGGTAAGACTTTTCTTGCAGTAGCTCGTGCAGTAGATGATTTAATTAAAGAAAGAATTAGAAAGATAGTTTTAGTTAGGCCTGCAGTCGAAGCCGGCGAAAAACTTGGTTTTTTGCCTGGTGACTTGAGCTCAAAGATCGACCCTTACTTAAGACCGCTCTACGATGCTCTACACGATATGCTTGGCGCAGAAAGAGTTAATAGATTAGTTGAAAGAGATATTATTGAAATAGCGCCTCTTGCTTATATGAGGGGAAGAACATTGAGAGAAGCATTTATAATCATGGATGAGGGCCAGAATACTACCATTGAGCAAATGAAAATGTTCTTAACTAGGCTAGGATTTGGCTCAAAAGCTGTTGTAAATGGAGACCTAAGCCAAATAGATTTACCAAAGAGCACGAAGTCCGGATTAAAGCATGCCATAGAAGTTTTAAAAGACGTTGAATCGATTAAATTCACAAAATTCACTGCAAGAGATGTGGTAAGGCATTCGCTGGTGCAAGAAATAGTAGAGGCTTATGATAATTTCGAATAAGAAATTAAATGTAGAGTTTTTTGATCAACCAAATTACGTCACAGAGTCTAAAAAAAAATTTGAAAACCTTTTACTTGAATTCTTAGATTTTTTTTCTGTTGCAGAAATTAACTTAGAGATAAGTTTCTGTACATCTAGTGAAATAAAAAAAATTAATAAAGAATTTAGAAGTAAAGACAAACCAACTAATGTTTTATCCTTTCCGGATGAAGAAATAAAGACAGTTTCAAACTCATGTAATGGCGAAATACTCATATGTAATGAGGTGCTCGAAAAAGAAGCCCAAGATCAAGATAAAGATCTTTTAGACCACTTTCAACATTTGGTAATTCACTCTATGCTGCACATACTTGGCTATGGGCATGATGAGACAAATGATGCTATATTAATGGAAAATAAAGAAGTTAAGTTTTTATCAAAAATTGGAATATCTGACCCATACAAATAATGCCTGACGAACCATCGCAATCGTTTCTATCATATTTAAAAAACCTTATTGGTATTGGCACCAACAAAGAAGAGCCATTAAAAAATATAGAACCCGAAGATGAGAGAATAGAAGAACTCATTGAAAATGTCTTAAACATAAGGGACTCAGTTGTTAAAGAAATAATGATTCCAAAAATTAATATTTCTTTTATTAAGGAAGACGATAACCTAGCTGAAATCTACGCTGTAGTTAACAACACAAAACACTCTAGGTATCCTGTTTTTGATAGTGAAAATAATAGAGCGATAGGAATTTTACACGTTAAGGATCTGATAGGTTCTGATGAAGAAGCTTTTAAACTTGCCGATATATTAAGAGAAGTAAAATACATACCAGAGTCACAATCAGTTACATCTTTGCTTGAAGATTTTAAAAAAGACAGAGTTCATTTAGCTATAGTTTTAGATGAATACGGAATGATATCTGGACTAATTACAATTGAAGATATTTTAGAAGAAATTGTGGGTGAGATTGAAGATGAATTCTACGAAGAAAAAAATAATGAGATCATTAAAATAAATGATAAAGAATTTATTGTTTCATCTACTATTGAAAAAGAGAAATTTGAGGAATTCTTTTCACATGAACTTAATTGTCCAGATGTAGAGAGTCTTGGTGGCTTTGTTCTTAAGGAATTTGGCCATCTGCCAAAAGTTGGTGAGAAGATTGAGGTCGGAAATTTAGAAATGACTATTACATCTGCAGATCAACGAAAAATTAAAAAAATAACAGTACGCAAAGTTGATTAAATATTTTCTTGTAGGCTGGTTTTCAGCTTTTCTTTTTTGGGCCTTTTCAATTTCATGGCTCTTTGATGCAGTCAACTATTATGGAGCAGGCAATCTATTAAGTGGTTTTATTACGATTCTTTTAGTGAGTTACATTTCAATATATTTTGGAATTTTTACTATGGCTGTTAAATACTTTCAAAACTCTAGGTTTAGATTTCTTATATTGCCCTCTGTATTTTTTTTATTAGAGTGGCTTAGGTCTTGGATAATATCAGGATTCCCATGGTTAAATCTTGGTGCTATCAATGAATATTTATGGGGGGCATTGCCTCTTGTAGGAGCCGCTGGGACATCTTTCATTATTGTCCTTGTAATCGCCTTATTCTTTGAAAAAAATAATAAAGCTTTTGCTCGAACTCTTGCGATAGGTCTATGCCTTCTCATGGCTTTTGGCCCTGGTTTTACCCAAAAGGCTGGTCAAGAGCAACTGCAAATTTCTGTCATTCAGCCAATTGATACCAATTTGAACGAAATTATCAATATGACAAAAGAAGCAAATTCAGATTTGGTTGTTTGGCCCGAAGCAGTTGCTCTATACGATAAAACTATTATTGATAGGATAGGTGAAAAAAATGTTATTGGAGGTTTTTTTAGACAAGAGGGCGAGAACATATATACATCTGCAATAAATTTAGAAACACAACATTTTCACGACAAAAGGAATCTAGTACCATTTGGAGAGTTTCAACCATTTGGGAATCTGCTCTCATCTGTTAACGAATTTTTTAATATCCCTAATTCCAATTTAGATAGAGGAGCATCAACACAAAAAAAAGCAGATTGGTCAGCTCTTATTTGCTGGGAACTAGTTTTTAATAATACTTTTACGAAAAGGGCTAGAGGCACAGACTACATAATTCATATGAGTAATGACATGTGGTATGGAGATGGAATGTCTGAACAGCACTTAAAACATGCACGGATGAGGGCAGTTGAATCAAACAAATGGGTTGTTAGAGCTACAATAGATGGCATTTCTCAGATAATAAGCCCTAGAACAGAGGAGTCATCTAAGAAGCTGGATAAAAAAACAAAGGGATCGATAACACATACTATTACACTTAACAAAAAAGATACCTTTTATCTGAAATACGGAGATATGCCATTACTCATCTTATCAATTGTATTTCTGGCCATTGGTTTACTTAATAGAAGATATGAAAAGTAGATTTTTATTTATAATCCTATTGATGTGTTCTCTGCAAGCAAAACAAATAGAAATATCAATTACTGATCAAAAACTTTATCTCTATGACTCTGGAGAGCTTGTTAAAGAATACATTATTTCATCCTCTAAATATGGAGAAGGTTCTGAAGACGGTTCATTTAAGACCCCATTGGGAAAGCACAAAATAAGTAAGATGATAGGGGGAGATCAACCACATGGTATGCGTTTCATAGGCAGGATCCCTAGTGAAATATACCCTATTTACTCAGAGGAAAAGGTTTTTGTCACCGATGATGTGGTTCAATCCAGAATTATATGGCTTACAGGCCTGGAAGAGGGTATAAACAGTGGTTCCGGCATAGATTCATATGCAAGATATATCTATATTCACGGCACCCCAGAAGAATGGCTTTTAGGAGAAAAGGCTTCTAAAGGCTGCATTAGAATGTCAAATTCAGATGTTATTGAGCTTTTCAATCAGCTAGAAGGCAATGAAAGCGTTCAAATCAATAAATGAGACTTATTTATATAAATAATTAATATTTATTTATAAAAACTATTGATATTATAAAATAACTATTTATTATAGTAGGTATTAGTCAGTCTCTCCTCTCCCCCCATGACTGACAAGCTAGGGGCTTCGGCCCCAAGCACTTTGAGAGAAATTATGGATAAATTTGCTGATAACATAGAACTTTTAATACTTTTTACGATATTTGCCGTTTTATTGCTTGGCATTTCCTCAGTCTAGCCTCATATATATCTTAGGTAGAAATATGAAAAATTTTTTAATTACATCACTGCTCTTTTTTGGTCTGCACGCTTTTAGTTGTAATGATCTTTTAGATACAGATGTAAAAATTCTTAATGAAAAAGAATATAAGAATTTGTGCGAGTACAGCGATCACACAATACTAGTTGTAAATACTGCAAGCAAATGTGGTTTCACATATCAGTATGAACAATTGGAAGCATTGCAAAGAAGATTTAAAGACCAAAAATTTACTGTATTAGGGTTCCCTTCAAGAAATTTCATGGGCCAAGAGTATAGTGACGAAGAAAAAGTAAGTGAATTTTGTAAATCAACATTTGACGTCTCATTTCCACTCTTTTCTATTACAAATGTAAAAAATTCTACAAATCACCCTTTCTATAAAAAGCTATACAAACAAACTAGAGAGAGGCCATCTTGGAATTTTCATAAATATCTAATAACTTCTACTGGAGAAATTAAAAGTTTTTCACACAGAATAGATCCAGAAGATGCACAGATCGTTAATGCCATTCAAGAATCAATTAATCTGTAACCTGAATCGCTGCCAACCACCACTGTCGTAGGACTATCTACAGAGAAAATACCAACATCAACTACACCGTTAATAGAAAGAACTTCATGTTCAATTTTGAGAGGGTCTTCTATCATAAAGTTATGGATATCATAAAGGTGGTTGCCATTATCGCTTAAACCATCTCTTTTAATAATCTTATTGGAGTATTGCGCAAGAGATGAAATTGCTTCTTCAGACTCCTCAGATTCAATTTCTACTGGTAGAGGAAATTTCCCCAAGGTATTTACTAATTTTTCATCGTCGACTATACAAATAAACCTTTGTGCTTGTTTGGCTAGTTTCTTTTCATTAGTGTGAGCGCCCCCGCCGCCTTTAATTAGATTAAGATTATCATCTACCTCATCTGCACCATCTATATACACATCTAGCAAATTATTGGGCTTATATTCTGATACCTGAAAACCTAATTTAAGCAGTAGTTCACTGGTTCTATCTGAGCTTGAATACAGTGATTTGATTTTTTCTCCTAGTAACGGTAAAAAATTTTCAGTAAAGCAATCAGTTGTGCTGCCAGTCCCTATCCCAACGCTCAGAGGACCATTTAACTGTTTTAAAATTTCAAATGCACCAGCTGCCGCATTGTTCTTTTTAGACATAAACTCCTTTGTCAGTAACTACTTTATTTAATCTTACATCATGCAATGATTGAAAATGCCTATTAGTCTTTAAGAAATCATAACTCAAGCCAATTAAGAGAGGACGATCGTCCTTTTCTCTAAAGCAGGAGAACGTTTTATCGTAAAAGCCACCACCATACCCAACTCTAAATAGTTCGTCATTGAATGCTATAAGAGGGACAAGAAATATATCAATCTCATTTAAGGGTAATGACTTTGAGTCAAGGGGTTCTTTTATACCATACTGGTTAGTTCTAAAATTTTTTGAGTGCTTATAAAAGACTAATTTTTCTCCCTTTATTTTTGGATAGTAATATTCTTTATCGTCTTTGATTTTGATAATGACTTCATTATTGATTGGATAGTAACAGCCAATTTTGGTAGCTTGCATATATTCATCTTGCTTAATTAAATTTTCATTTATAGCTGTAGATAAAGAGATTACGCTTTCGGCACAAAGATTATCTCTAAGTTGCTTAAATTCTTTTCTGATTTTAATTTTAGACATCTGAACCATTGCTTTCAGTCACCCTGAACCCTAAGGTCAGGTGGGCAACTCTTTTACCTAGTAAGGCCTCCTTTTTTAAGTAACGCACAGCTAAATAAAATCTGTTTCCCTAAATTTATATTATCGGTTCTAAAGTAAATTCTGAAAACCGATGATTCAGACACTTTAAATATAACTATTTGGAATAATTTTGTAACTATTGATTAAGAAATATTTCTACTTTTTTTATAAGCTCTGATAGCTGTTCATCTGACTCGGTATTTTCCTCAGTCTCCTTTGTTTTCAGCTTCTCATTTTCAATTGCTAACTGCAGAGCAGAATAAACTATTGCATCATCAAGTTGCTCTTCTGTATGTTCAATATTCTCAACAAGCTCTATTATCTTTTTTTCAGCTTTTTTAAATGGGACATAATCATTAAAGGGAATCATAAAAGAAAACTTTCTTTCTTTAATTAGCAGCTCCACTCTTTGCTCATTCATCCTAGAGATTTACCCCCATCTATATTTATATTTCTTCCTGTCATATAGGTATTTTTTGTTAATAAATAATCAATAATTGCAACTATATCGCCTTCATTTCCTATTCGTTTCATAGGAATACTAGCTAAAATTTCATTTTTCTTTTCTTCAGTAGGCTCATTAACATCCCATAAAATAGCTCCTGGACTTACTGAGTTTACTAACACTTCAGGAGCCAACTCTTTAGCTAATGATTTGGTAAAATTCATTAGCCCAGCTTTTGCAGCAGTATATATTGAGTAGTCTTTGAGGCCTTGTTCAGCATGTATGTCTACGATATTTATTATTTTCCCTTTATTCTTCTTGAGTTCATCAGAACAAATTTTTGAAATGAAGATTGGCTGGTAAAGATTAGATGTTGTTAATTTTATCCAATCATCATGCGATGATTCGCTTAGCTTTTTAGGATAAAAAGTAGAAGCATTATTTATTAATGCGGTTAGGCCTGGTATGTGTAATTTAAGTTCTTCATAAAAATTTTCAGATGATTTTTCATCGTCAAAATCACACTGAATTGTTTGGCATGAGTTAGGCCGTATCTTGTTTAAGGAATCCTGAATGCTTATTGCTTCTGTTTTTGAAGATCTGTAATGAAATAGAATATCCCAACCAATTGAATGGAAGTGATGGACTAAAGCTTTACCAATACGTTGTGCCCCACCTGTTATAAAAACTTTATTTTTCATATTTTTTTATTATTTCTTTTAACACTTCCATTTTAACAGACTGCGCATCTTTATTTTTATCTAATAAAAGCTCTCCAAAGTTATAATTAGCGTACTCCTTAATAATCGGAATGCATTCAATTTGAATTTCTTTAAAATACTTTAAAGTGAAGATGCTTTCCTCTAAATTATTTTTTGAAAAAGCACTAAAAAAATCTAGCTTATACTCAATATTGCCTTCTAATTTGTAACCATGAAACCTTTTCCACATTAATAGCTGTCTGGAGAAGCTATTGGGAACCTCAAGTTGTTTTGCAAACTTAAAGTCATTGACATCCGAGACATAACACCACTTAATTTCAGGCATATCGGATTCTATTTCTGGTATTTCGACTAGTTCCTCAAACCAAGGCTCTGTTAATTGAAAAGATCTAATTACATAAAGAAATTCTTCAAACTTATTATTAAGGCTTTTTTGAACTTCACCCCAAACCCTATCATTTGATAAGTGCCTCAGTTCACCAGATTCTGCAATTTTTCTTAGAACATCTTGTGTTGAGTCATGAATTTGAAATTCAGGCATTTGAGACTTAAATCTGGCAACCCTTAAAGCTCTCAAGGGGTCTTCATAAAATGCTTCTGATACATGTCTAAAAATTCTATTTTTAATATCAGCCTGACCATTAAAAGGGTCTATTAGTTCACCATTGCTAGATCTCGCAATTGCATTAATGGTTAAATCCCTTCTTTCTAAATCTTCTTCTATGGTTATATCTGGCGTAAAGATAAAATCAAAATTCTTATAGCCATGACCAGACTTAAGCTCCTTTCTAGCTAAGGCATATTCTTCATTTGTTTCTGGATGCAGAAATACTGGAAAGTCTTTTCCAACTTGTTTATAGCCAAGACTTAACATTTCTTCAATTGATGAGCCTACTACAAGCCAGTCATTATCTTTTGGCTTAAGGCCTAAAAGCTCATCTCTTACAGCGCCTCCAACCTTAAAAATCTTCATTTAATAGAATCCACAGTAACTATTGATTTATCCTCGATATTTATAGCCGCCAAAGAGCCGCCCCAAACACAACCCAAATCAATTCCTTTTATATTGTTATGGTTTGTAACTCCGTTAAGAGCTGCCCAATGTCCAAATATTATATTTTCAACTTCTTTGAGACACTTATGTTCGTAGGCAAACCATGGCTGAAATTTATTTGAGCCTGATTTTTTTACTTTTGTTTGTAGATCAAGCTTATTGTTCTTTGATAAGAAGCGCATTCTGGTAAATACATTTATTAAATACCTACGTCTATTTTTTTTATTTGTTGATTTAGAGATCGCTTTGCTACGATCACTGTACATGGTAGAAAAGAATTTTTCAGGATCATTTTTCAAGCTTTCAGTTAACTCTTCATTAGCACTAAGAACATTTTCTAATGACCATGTAGGCAAAATTCCAGCATGCACGATAAGAGATTTCTTATTGTTATTAGAGATAACTTTAGCAAAAGGAAACTGTGAGAAATAATCGATTATTTCAACTGCCTTATTTTTATTAATGATACGCATCATTGTGTCCTTTTTTTTATTATGTTTTTTTGCACCTATTAATATTGCCATAAGGTGCAAGTCATGATTTCCCAAGACACTTTTAACATTATTTTCAAGCACAAAATCAACTACTTTTTCCGATTCAGGCCCTCTGTTAACAAGATCACCGACACAAACGAACTTATTTTCTTTTTTTGGATCAATAAGCTTTATCAGGTTTTTGAATTCTTTATAACAGCCTTGAATATCGCCAATTATAAATTTAGATTTGGCTTTCATACTGCATTAGTATTTCAAAATAATCGTTAATCTCAAGCTCTTCAGCTCTGCTATTCACATCAAAGCTTAAATCTTCAGGATTTATATTGAGGTTCTTAATTGCATTAGATATTTTTTTTCTAGGATTAGCAAAACAAATAGATAAAACTTTTTTAAAGCTCTTATACCTTGAACGATGCTCACTAAATTGATTGTGAGGAGTAATTTTAATAACTGTTGAAACTACTTTTGGCACAGGATCAAAAGCTTCTGGTGGAATATCAAAAAGTGATTCAATATCGCAAAATAACTGGCTTTGTATCGATATTTTTGATGATTTTACACTTGCAATAAACCTATTTGCCAGTTCCTTTTGAATTAAAAAAATACAGTGTTTATAGTTTATGCAGGACTCTATAATATTTAAGATTATTTGCGATGATACGTTATAAGGTAAATTTCCCATGACAATTGCTTCATTAGGAATATGATCATTAAGGTTGATTGTTAAAAAATCTTGATTAACAACTTTTAAATTTTTATCAGAATATTTTTGCTTTAGAAATTCACTAAATCTTGTATCTATTTCAAATGCTTTAAGATTTTTGCATTTTTTTAGAATCAAGTCTGTCAGAGCACCATCGCCTGGACCTACTTCAATAACTTCACTATTTTCATCTATTTGTGAACTATTAATTATTTTATCTAGATAAAAAAAGTCTTTTAAAAAATTTTGCCCTAATGATTTTTTAAGCTGCATGATTCTTTAGGGAAATAAGCATAGCTTCTAACATGCTCTCATTATTTGCGGAATAAGAAGCAGCAATATTTTCGGCCGTACCATGATCTACAGAAACTCTTAAAAAAGGTAAGCCTAGTGTTATATTTACTGTTTTATTGAAATCCAGAGTTTTTATGACAGGCAATGCTTGATCATGATACATAGACAAAACAGCATCATGATTTCTAATTGCAAAGGCAGTATCTGCTGATAATGGCCCAATTGCGTTATAACCGTCAGCCAGCAACTCTTTTATGGCAGGTGAAATAATCAGCTGTTCTTCTTTACCAATGCTGCCAGATTCACCTGCATGAGGATTAAGACCAAGAACAGCAATTTTAGGATTTATATATCCAAAAATACTCTCAAGCCCGTCGTGCAATAAATGAAATTTATTTACGATAAGATCTTTTGTTATCGAGTTTGGTACTTTAGAAAGTGGTATATGTGTTGTTGCTATTCCTAAGTGTAATTCACTATTTGTAAGAAACATAAGAACTTCATCTACACCAAACTTATTTTTTAAATATTCAGTATGACCAGAAAAATTTTGAAGATGAGTGCTAATGATTTTTTTATTAATTGGCCCTGTAATAAGACAAGATTTATTTTCATTGGCTAGTTCAGCTGCTTTTGAAAGACATTTTAAGATATAACCAGCATTTTCTTCATTCGGTGAACCTAATTCATAATCGAGGCAGCCATCAACATTCTGAACATTAATTGCATCATCTGAAAGATTATCAAAGTTTGAGACTTCATTTATCTGAATCGTCTTATTAAGATCTTTTATAGCTTTGTGCACTACATCTGTAGAAGAAATTACGACGAAAGAATTTAAGTTTTTTTGTATTTCTGGATTATTTAAAGACTTTACAAATACTTCAGGGCCAATTCCAGAAGGATCGCCTAAAGATATAAAGATTGGGTTACTAGTCAAGCTCCTTGATCTCAATAAATGCATCAGCTCTTAGCTCTTGCAAATCTGTCTCTAACTCTTCTTCAAACTTTCTATTAAACAGATAAGAAAATGCTCTATCTTCTATTCTCTCATTGGTTTTATCTTCAACTCGGGTGTCTAGCACTTCTAATATATGCCACCCAAACTGACTTAAAAAAGGATCTGTAATTTCATTTAAGTTAGATTTAATCATCTGTCTTTCAAACTCTTCATCATAGGTTCCTTCTCCTGCCCAGTCTAAGAGACCACCCTCTTGTTTAGACCCAGGGTCATCAGAATACTCTGAGGCTAGAGCTTCAAAACTTTCCCCATTTTCTATTCTGGCTTTTATTTCACTAATAAGTTTTTCACTTGCTTCATCTGGTCTGATTCTATTTGGTATTAATAAGATATGCCTTAGTTTCCATTGTTTCTCAAAAGTAACCGTTGGTCCTCTTTTGTCTTCCAAGAACAATAGATGCTTCCCAGCACCACTTGTTATTGGCTGCGATAAATCACCTATTTTCATATCTTTTATTGTGTCCGCAAATAACTCAGGGAATCCAGGGAGTTTTCTCCATCCAAGATCTCCAGAGCCATTGTCTTCGGAAAATTCTGAAATGAAGTTCTCTATATTTTTGCCCTCTGAAAGACCTAATAAAACCGCCCCATACACATCATCAACATTTTGTGATGAATTATTTCTAATTAATATCTGTCTTACTTTCAGCTCAGGACCTAATTGATTTTGAGCTTCTTCAGTATTTAGGAAATTTTCTAATTCTTCTTTACTAATTTGAATTTTATTCTGAATTCTTCCTTGTTGAACCCTATTGATTTTTAAGCTTCGTCTTATTTCCTCTCTAAGTTCTGAATATGAGTCTCCTCTATCTTCAACTACTTTAATAAAACCTTCGATATCAAGATTGTTTTGTTGAGCTAGTCTTTTGACTGTCATATTTAATTCTTCATCGCTAATTTTTATGCCAACTTTATCTGCTATTTGTAGTTGTAGTTCACTGATTATTAGTTGATCTAAGACATCTTCTCTTAGCACATCATCAGCTGGAATTTTTTGGCCATTGAGTGTGGCATTCTTTTTAAATTCTGATATTTTTTGCTGAATATCAGATTCCAAGACAACTCCGTCGTTGACGATAACTGCTACCCTATCTAGTTCTTGTGCTGAAACCATGCTTGAGACAAACAGGATAGTAAAAAGTCTAATTAAAAAGTCCATTATTTATAATATTATCTATTGGAGTAAGTATATTAGTAAGTCCAATCAACTCAAATTCAAAACTAAGGTTATTTTTTACTTTAGGATTAGTCAAATATATTAAGTCATAATATGACACTTCAGCATAATCAGGATCAACAAAAGGAAAAAATCTGGCTCTTTCCATACTTAACCTCAGTCGCAAACAATCATATTCCCATTCAAGGCCCAAAATATTTTCATTCATTGTTTTTTCATCTCTTGAATATTGAGCTCTAGAAAAGACTTTAAAACTGTCAAAATCTCTTTTGAATTTAAGCACATAGTTATCTAAGGGCATTAATGGGAAGCTTGAAGGAATTAAGTTTGTTTTTTGTAAGGATAATGATGTTTTATCATCTGTGTATCTTGCTCCTGCCATTAAGCCCATAAAGTCACTTTTCTCAGTACTGTAGTTGCCCATTGCAAAAAAGTTTAAATGTTTATTTTTAGTATTTAATGAGAAGAAAATAGGTTTTTTATCGTAGAACTTTTTGAAAATCATGCTTTCTTGAGCGAAGTTATATTTTTCATATAGGTTAGTTGACACTGAAAAATCTAAGTTTTTACCTTTCCAACTTTTAAAAAGAAATATTTTTCTAGAATTAGTTGCTCTATCCTTGCCAACCCATGGATTTAAAGAGATGTTTGATTCTGGTGATGGGTTTAAAGGATATGAATCTATTATCGGCAAGTTGCTTTCATCTGAAAAAGATGACCAAATAAAACCAAGCTTTAAGCTCTTATCACTTTGAAAAGAAAAGACCTGTTGTGTCGCAAAATTATTTGATTCTAAATCATCATCTGAACTTATAACCTTATATTCTCGGGTAGAGACTAAAAACTTAGAACTATAACTAAAACTGTTAAATTCGAATTTTTTATATAGATTTATATCTCTGGAATATCTCTCAACCTCATCAAATATTTGATATGGCATTGCTAGATCTTGTGAAGTGTTGTTCTTAAATTTTGCAAATTCTGAGTTTAATTCAATTTCCCAACCAGAATAGGTAAAAAATCTATCGTATGTAATAAAGTCTTTTGAATGTGATACTGGTCTGAGTGCTCCAATATTTAAAAAGTTATCTGAGAAGATTGAAAAACTTCTATTATTTTTTGTTACTGCTAGCCCAACAGATTGTTTGAGATCAAGACTTCTTCTATTGATGTCTAAATATCTATAACCATAATTTTGAATAAGTGAGTTTCCACTCAGGTCAGAATAATCAAGTGTAAAGGAGACAAAATCACTGAGATTGATAACTGAATCAATGTCGTAGACCCATGAACTATTTTCATCATCAATTGCCAAGCTCTTGAAGTTAAAATTATTTCTTCCATCGTCATAACCATAATTCATAGAAAGGCCAAAAGAAGAATTTGTATAAATAGGCTCTAAAACAAATTGGGAGTTTTCAGATTTCGTTTTAAATTTGTAACTTATATCCAGATTAGAATCAGTTACTCCTAAGTTTGGGATATTAAAGCTGTCATCTTCATTAAGGCTGACTTCACCTAACCAAAAAATTGGCACATCAAAAACTCGCAGTTTTGTATTCTGAATTGTAAGATTATTGCCATCTATTTGAGCATTCTCTGCAGTTAAGGCCCAGACTGAACTATCCTTACAAGAAGTCACTTTGACATTCTTTAACTCAAGCTCATCTTCATTGCTGATAGCTTCTTTAAAAGTTAAATTTATATTTTTAGATATTTCAATATCGCCATCTTCAATTTTTACATCAGGTTGCGCTGTATCTTCACACTCCTCTGAAAAAGATAAAGTGCTAAAAAATATTAATCCAAACAAGATATTATTAACTTTTTTCATATGCTTGTATTATAGGACTTATACTATAAAAAAAAGTTTAATGAGCCTTAAAGATAAAGTAATTTTCATGACTGGTGGAAGCAGAGGTATAGGACTATCTATTGCTTTAAAAGCTGCAGCAGATGGGGCTAAGGTCGCAATTGCTGCTAAGACTGTTGAGCCACACCCTAAACTAGAGGGAACAATATTTACTGCTGCTGAAGAAATTGAAAAAGCTGGCGGAGAAGCTTTGCCAGTCCAATGTGACATTCGTTTTGAAGAAAGCATTCAAAGTGCAGTAGATCAAACAGTTGAAAAGTTTGGCGGTATTGATATTTGTGTGAATAATGCCTCAGCAATAAGCTTAACCCCCACTCTTCAAACTGACATGAAAAGATATGATCTCATGCACAATATCAATGGAAGAGGAACCTTTCTAACAAGCAAGTTATGCATTCCTCACTTGCTGGAATCCGAAAATCCTCATATTTTAAACCTATCACCGCCATTGGATATGAACCCAATTTGGTTCCAAGGTTCACTTGCATACACCATGGCAAAATACAATATGAGCATGTGTGTTTTAGGAATGGCAGCAGAATATCAAGGTAAGATTGGGGTAAATGCTCTTTGGCCAAGAACAGCAATCAAAACCGCTGCAGTATCAAATGTTTTGGGTGGCAATGAGATGTTTGAAAAATCCAGAAACCCAGAAATAATGTCTGATGCAGCATATATTGTCTTTAATAAAGACCACAAAACATTTAGTGGAAATTTTTTAATAGATGACACTTTGTTAGCAGAACATGGCGAGACAGATTTTAGTAAATACGCTGATTATCCATTTGACGAGCTTATGCCTGATTTTTTTGTGCCTGCAGATGGCTACCCAGTACCTAAAGTAGTCAAAGAGAGTTGAAAAAAAATCTAATAGAAATTACAGACTGGTTGAGCAGTGTCGTTGGAACAACTACTTTTAACTTAGAATCACTTAGAGAAGAAGCAAGTAACAGAAAATATTTTCGTGTTCTAACGGATAACAGCTCATACGTTCTTGTTGATAATTCAGATAATAAAGCGCAGGCAGCTAATTTTTTATATGCAAGCAAGTTACTCAAAAACTCATCTGTAAACGTACCAGAAACTTTTGCATTTTCTGAAGACTTAAGATTCATGCTTTTACAAGACCTGGGGGACAATACATTGGATTTAGGATCTCAAATTAAAGAAGATGAAATTCTGAAGATGGCATTAAAACAGTTAGGACTGATCTATTTTTGCGATCAAGACATTCTTAAAAGCAGTTCTAGAGAAAGTTTATTAATGCAAACAAAAGCTTTTATTGAATTTTGCAATGAACAGGGTTGTTCAGCAGAACAAATCAAAGAGGTTGAATTGCTTAGAGAGGAACTTGTTGATGCATTATTGAGCCAACAGTTTCTCCCAATGCACAATGATTTTGAACGAAGGAATTTAATGCTATATCAAGATGAAATATTTGTAATAGATTTCCAAGATCTCAATGTGGGACCAATTGGAATAGATCTAGCTTCTATATTGTTTGAACATAACTTTGATTACTCAGAAGAGCTTATTGAAGAAGTTTTAGCTGAGCACATTAAGAACTCTGGCCTGCAGACTCATACTCATGAACTTATGGAGCAAATAATGGTAGCACTTTCACATAGATCAATGAGAGTTGTGGGAACATTTAATAGATACTTTAAAGAGGGAAAATTACTTAATAGAAAACAAGATTTACAAAAGTTTTTATCAAGAATATCTAAGGGCTTAAGATATCTCAAAAAACCTCAAAATGAGATAATTGAAAAGATGATATGAAAGCAATGATATTAGCTGCTGGCTTTGGGAAAAGGCTTGGGGCACTAACAAAAGAAAGGCCAAAACCTCTTCTAGAGATCAAAGGAAAACCCCTCATCGATTATCATCTTGAAAAACTTGTTTCAGCAGGCTTTGAATCCGTTGTGGTTAATGTCCATTATCTTGGTAATGACATTATTAATCACGTAAAAAATCAATTCTCCGACAAGATAAATTTAGTTTTTAGTCACGAAGAGGAAATCTTGGGAACTGGAGGAGGTATACTCAAAGGCACTTCAAATTTCGGCGCAGAAGACTTCTTAGTACTTAATTCAGATATTTTTTCAGACTTTGATTACAAAGAATTTTTAAAGAAAAAATCTAATACCTTATTTGCGGTGGAAGCGAGAGCAGGGGCTAGCGGAGATTTTGCAGTGAAAGAAGGCCTTGTGGACTTGGAAGATGAAAAAGATTTCATCTGGACTGGATTCAGTGTAGTAAATAGGTCAATTTTTAAAAACATTACAGAAACAAAGTTTCATTATTGGCATGATTGCTTAAAGAAAATTGCGCAAACAAAAAAATTACACGCAGAAATTTTAGATATAAATTGGTATGATGTCGGTAACCCTGAAACACTTACAGAATTAAATAAATAATGAAAAAAATTATTGCTCCCTCAATACTTTCAGCAGACTTTTCGAGACTAGGAGAAGAGGTAGATTCTGTACTTAAGGCCGGTGCTGACTGGGTGCATTTTGATGTAATGGATAACCATTACGTACCAAATCTAACTATAGGGCCAATGGTGTGTAAGTCATTGAGGAGTTACGGGATTACTGATTTTATTGACGTTCATTTAATGGTTAAGCCTGTTGATCCTTTAATACGAATGTTTGCTGATGCTGGCGCGGACCTAATTTCTTTTCACCCAGAAGCAACCGATGATTTAGATAAATCTGTTGCTTTAGTGAAGGACCTAGGATGTAAAGTTGGTTTTGCTGTAAATCCTTCAGAAGATTTAACGCATGCTAAAAATTATATTCAGGATCTGGACCTAGCCTTATTAATGTCGGTTAATCCTGGTTTTGGCGGTCAGAAATTTATAGAAACCGTACTGCCAAAAATTTCAGAAATGCGAGAGTGCATCGACCAATGTAAAAAAGAAGTTAGATTAGAAGTTGATGGCGGCATTAACCCCCAGAATATTAAAACTGTTTGTGATGCCGGTGCAGATACATTTGTTCTAGGGTCAGCTATTTTTAATACAGATGATTATGCGAATACTATTACTGATCTTCGTAACAATATCGGCTAACGCCAATCCTAATTTAATTGAAGCTAACATTGGCGATAAGACAATTATGTTAGAAGTAGCCAATACACAAGCTCTGAGATCTAAGGGTTTAATGGGCATCACAGATCTTGATGAAAATAATGGAATGATATTTTTTTGGCCAGGTGCTGCCAGAAGATGTATGTGGATGAAAAATACCTATATCGAGCTTTCCGTTGCTTTTATAAACAGAGATAAAAAGATCGTAGAAATTTTCGATTTAGTACCAGAGAGTCTTGATTCAGTCTGTTCAGATAGCAGAGATATAATTGCTGCTATTGAAATGAAAAAAGGTTGGTTTGATAAGAATAATATCGAGATTCTTTCTACTATTGAGCTGCCTTAAAAGTACCTGCTTAGAGTCGTCATTATCTTTGAAGTTGCTGTCATCATCCCTCTAACAGGTGGCGGCAGTTCTTCACTTCCATGGTCTTTGGCTTCTTGCCCATGTATTTCTTCTTCTTCCAACATTTTCTGAAGAATTTCTCTACTCTTCTCATCTTTGGGTGACATTTCTTTCAAATGCCTTTTTAAATGCTCAACTACTTGTTTCTCAGTTTCCTCTACAAAACCAAGACTAGTCCCATCACCTATTAATGCTGCAATTGATCCCAACGTAAAAGAACCAGCATAATAAAAAGGGTCCAAAATAGATTTTTTTCCTCCTAGTTCATCTAGCCTTTTACTGCACCAGACAAGATGGTCAAATTCTTCATCACCAGCTTTTATCAAATGCTTTCTTACATCAGGAGTTTTGGTAAAAAATGCTTGGCCTCTATAAAGTGCTTGTGCTGACACTTCCCCAGAAGCATTTACTCTCATTAAAGATATAGATTTCTGTCTTTCTTCATCATTAAGAGTATTATCCAAATCACCTTTGTTTTCATAAGTGATAGTTTTTAAAAAATGATTTAACTCTGTTGCTAATTTATCGCTAAGACTCATAAATTTTTCCTATATCTGTTCTGTATATATTGCCATCAAATTGTATTTCTTCAATATTTTTATAAATGTACTCAGAGCAATCTTTAAGGTTATCGTCATAATAATTTATAGAAAAAACTCTACCGCCTGAAGTTTTTAATTCTGCCCCATCTAATGTTGTTCCAGCATGGAAGATTTTTAGGTTTCCTGTATTTCCAAATTTTACAGTACATCCTGTCTTATAGGTTCCAGGATATCCAGCAGATGCCATTACCACCCCCACAGATGCACCTTTTTTCCAATCAATTGTTACCTCTTCATCATTAAGAGCATCAATTAGGCAGCTAAGAAGATCAGATTCCATTTGCATCATAAGGCATTGAGTCTCCGGATCTCCAAGTCGACAATTAAACTCAAGAACCTTGGGATCATTGTCTTTAACCATCAAACCAAAATACATAAAGCCATAATATTTAACTCCAAGCTTATTAAGCCCATCTATAGTTGGCTGAACAACATTTTGCATAATAGCTTTTTTTAAATCCTCATTCATAAAAGGAGAGGGCGATATACAACCCATGCCGCCTGTATTTGGTCCGAAGTTATTGTCTTCTAATGGTTTGTAGTCAACACTAGTTTCAAAAGGTATAAATTCTTTTGGAGTAAGTATCCCCATAAAACTTAGCTCTGTTCCAAATAAACACTCTTCGACTAGTATATTTTTTCCAGCTTCACCAAATACTGAATCATGCATTACTGCATCTACCCAATTTTTTGCACTATCTGAATCTTGAGCTACTAATACGCCTTTACCAGCAGCTAACCCATCTGCTTTTAGCACAATTGGATATTCACAATTATCTAAATAATCTTTTGCTTCAGCTGAACAAGAAAAAAATTTGGCTTCACCAGTAGGAATGTCGTTCTTAAACATAAACTTTTTGGAGTAAATTTTAGAACCTTCAAGTTTTGCACCATTTGCAGATGGACCAAACACGAGAACATCCTCATTTTGAAGAAAATCAACAAGCCCATTAACTAATGGATCTTCTGGACCAATCACAACAAGTTTTATATTTTTTTCTCTAATAAGTTTTTGAATAGCAGAAAAATCAGAAATTTTTATATTTATGTTTTCACATTTATCCTCTACTTCAGTACCACCATTGCCAGGAGCTACAAAAACGATTTCTACTTTTTGTGACTGAGCTAACTTCCAAGCAATTGCATGCTCTCTGCCACCTTGACCTATAACAAGCACATTCATTAGTGCTTAAAGTGCCTTACACCAGTGAGTGTCATAGTTAGATTATTTTCTTCTGCTGCCTCGATAACTTCCTCATCTTTAACAGAGCCACCTGGTTGGATTATGTGAGATGCCCCTTTTTCAGCTGCTAGATCTATGTTGTCTCTAAAGGGAAAAAAAGCGTCTGAAGCTAGCACGCAATTTGTTACATCCAACCCTTCTTCTTCTGCCTTCATAAAAGCAATTTTTGTGCTCACAACTCTGCTCATTTGTCCTGCCCCCACACCTAAGGTCATCTTGTTCTTTGCTAAAACTATTGCATTTGATTTAGCATGCTTTGCTACCTTCATCGCAAAAATTAAGTCTTCTATATCTTTATTGCTTGGCTTGTTTTTAGTCGCAAATTTTAGATCTATTGCAGATATGTCTAATGAATCAGTTGATTGGATTAATCCAACACCATGGATCATTTTATTTTCATAATTATCCGTCTCGACTTCATTGCTTATTAAGACTCTTACGTTTGGCTTCTGCTGGAGAATATTAATTGCTTCTTCTGAATAGCCAGGTGCAACCAAAACTTCAATAAATTGATTTTCTAGCATTGTTTTTGCACATTTTTCATCGACTAGTGCATTGCACGCAATAACTCCTCCAAAAGCTGAGGTTGGATCTGTTTGGAAAGCTTTCTTGTAAGCTTCTAAAATAGTGGAATCAGAAGCAACACCACAAGGATTTGTGTGCTTCACTATACATACACTTGGCTCTGAAAATTCATTTACACATGCCCATGCAGCTAATGCATCTGAAACATTGTTGTACGAAATTTCTTTCCCTTGGATTGGGTCATGAAAATCTATCGGTGCATTTCCAACCATACTAAGAAATCCTTCTTGGTGAGGATTTTCACCGTATCTAAGTTTTGTCGATTCTAGCGGCATGTCATTTTCGAAGAACCAATTTGAAACATCTAAATCGTAATCACTTGTAGCACTAAATACTTCAGCAGCAAAATCTTTGGACTGTTCAGTCGTTACTCCCTCAATATTAATTTGCTCATATTGTTCCTGTCTGCAAATTACAACAGTGTGATGATAGTTTTTTGCAGCAGCACGCAACATGGCTGGGCCACCAATATCAATCTTTTCGATTATAGAGCTTTCATCAGCATCTTCTTTAGCTACTTCTTCTGCAAAAGGATATAAATTCACCACAACCAGATCTATTTTCTTCGCTCCAAGCTTAACTAGCTCACCAGCATCGCTGTCACCTCTAGCTAAAATGCCTGCGTGAATTTTTGGATGTAGGGTTTTTACACGACCGTCAAAAACCTCATTAAACCCTGTATATTCAGATATTTCAGTAACATCAATGTTATTTTCTTTAAGATATCTAGCAGTACCACCAGAAGATAAGATTTCAGTATTATTTTTTACTAGTTTCTCAGCAAGCTCTAGAACCCCTGTCTTATCAAAAACACTTATTAAGGCAGTCTTAATTTTAATCATTACAATAAACCGTATTTAGCCATCTTCTTTCTTAGCGTGCCCCTGTTTAAGCCTAAAATTTTACTTGCCTCAGATTGATTGCCCTTACACTTTTTCAGGACAACCTCTAATAATGGTGGCTCTATTTGGCTAATCGTAAGATTGTAGAGTTCTATAGGACTTTCCCCATCTAAGTTGCGATAGTACCTTTTAATAGCTCTCTTCACTTCTCCACGAAGACTTCTTTTATTTGTATTAAACTTGGTTGACATCTAAATGATATAATTGCTCTTCAAAATGAAGATAGCGTCAATTTTTCTTAAAAAAAAACTAGATAAAAATACTGATCATTTTTTAGACAATAGTCAAATACATTATTTGAAAAAAGTGCTAAAACTTAAAGAGGGTGAGCTGCTGCACATATATGATGGAGATGGGACAAGATATTTATCTAATTTTAATGGCAAAGACTCAACAAAAATTATTGATATACAAACAAAACAACAAAATTTCACCACTACTATCGCTGTACCTTTTTTAAAGAAATCCCAATTTGAATTTTTATTGCAAAAATGTGTTGAGATAGGAGTAAAAAAAATAATTACTTACATATCTAATAAATCTAAAAGCACTTTTAGTCTTAAAAAAGAAATATTGAAGAAAGAAAGATATAAAGAAATAATCAAAGCTGCTTTCTTACAGTCTGAAAATTTTTTTCTGCCGGAATTGGAGCTTATTCAATCTCTGGAAAGTCTAGATATATCTAATTATGAATCTGTTTTTATTCTAGACCAGTTTGCAAAAAGAAAAATTTCTCATGACCTAGAATGTGATCTAATAATTTCTGGTGGAGAATTTGGTTTTGATGAAGATGAAAGGAATTATTTTGACAAAAACCAAGCAACTTATATTAATTTAGGTGAAAATATACTTAGGGCTGAGACTGCACCTTTAGTGGCTCTTTCAAAAATAAATTTTTAGTTATGAAAATAGGATTTATCATCAATGACCTTCACTCAATGAACCTTGAGAAGGATACCTCTGTTTATCTCATGAAAGAAGCATTCATGAGAGGGCATGATATATATGCATTTGACGCCACTGATGTCACACATAAGAATTCTTCTTTATATGCAAACTGCACAAAGATTAATTTTCCAAATCCTGGTGAATTAAATTTTGACAAATTACAGGTAGAATCAATTGAGGTTAAAGATTTTGAATTTGTTATAAACAGACTTAATCCTCCATTTAATAAAGAGTATTTGTATCTAACCCAAATGTTAGAGATATCTGGGGTTGATTGTATAAATCCTGCTAAAGCCCTAAGAGAAAATAATGAAAAACTTATTATTCTCAACTTCCCTGATCTAATACCATTTTCTAAAGTAACCAATTCACTTGAAGAAATTGAAGATGTTTTTAAAACCGAAAAAATTGAAAAAATTGTACTAAAGCCATTAGATGGTATGGGTGGGAAGTCAATATTTTTCATTGAAAGAGGCGATAAGAATTTAAATGTTATTTGGGAAACAATAAGCCAGAAAGGAAAAAAGCATTTCATTATTCAAGAGTTTATTGAGGAAGCAATAAATGGTGACAATAGACTTATATTTATAAATTATGAGCTTTTGCCTAGAAAAGTAGTTCGTGTCCCATCACATAAAGACTTCAGGGGTAATTTAGCTGCGGGAGCGACATCAAAAATTGAACCAGTCACTAAAAAAGACCAAGAGGTAGCTGAAAAAATAATTCCTTACTTAAAAGCGAATGAAATATATTTTGCAGGCGCTGATCTTCTTGGAGGCAAGCTCTCTGAGATCAACCTCACATCACCAACATGCTTACAAGAAATTCATAGGAATTCTGATTTAGATCCTGCAAAGGTTTTTTGGGACAACTTAGAGAAATGAAGATTGGGTTTCCGTATTGAAAAAAGAAGCTAAGGTAGTTCTAAGCATAGATTACGGTACAAAAAATATTGGTATTTGTGTAGGAGAAACCTACACAGGACAAACTAGACCACTGCAGAGAATTCAAAATGGTAGCTCTTTAGAAAATTCTTTCGATGATTTGCTAGATGAGTGGAGACCGAACCTTTTTCTTTTAGGCATTCCATCTAAAATGACGTTAGAGTTTGCAAAAGGCGTAGATAAACTTAAAGACTTAATCAAGAACAAATATAAAATTGATTTGATTGAAATAAATGAAGATTTTACTAGCCAGGGCTTGGCTAAAAATAAAAAAGATAAATTGAAAGACTCATACTCAGCTGAGTTGATATTTGAGGACTGGTTTAATCAAAATTATGGCTAATTCAATACCAAAAGATTTTATAGATAGATTAATAGATGACTCAGATATTGTTGCTGTATTAAGTAATTATCTCTCATTAACCAAGAAAGGAAGCAATTACACTTGTTGTTGTCCTTTTCATGAAGAAAAAACACCTTCATTTTCAGTTAGTCCACAGAAATCTATTTATCATTGTTTCGGTTGCGGTAAGGGTGGAAATGTTCTGTCATTCATAATGGATTATGAGGGTTTAAATTTTGTTGAGGCAGTTGAGAAGCTTGCTGAAATAAATAACGTAACTGTCCCTAGGCAAGCAAATTCAGCTCAGAATGATTTCACAAAAATCTATGAGATTAATGAGCAAGTAGCAAACTTCTATTTTGATGCATTAAAAGACAATGAAAATAAACATATTGTTGAATACCTCAAAGATAGAGGGATTAGTGGTGCTACTGCGAAAAACTTTAAAATAGGCTTCGCTAACTTTAATCAACACAAGCTTCTTGCTGACCTCAAGAAAAAATTCAGTGATAAAGAGATTCTTGAAAGCGGCAATTTTATGAAAAATGAAAAAGGCTTTTATCCATTTCAAAGAAATAGAGTTACATTTCCAATACAAAACTCATCAGGAAAGTTTATAGGTTTTGGAGGGAGGGTTATAGACGATTCACAGCCGAAATACCTGAACTCAAAAGACAGCAAATTCTTCAATAAAACAAGAGAACTTTATGGATTTAATAATGCTAAAAAAGATAAAAAAACAGACTCATTTATCGTGACTGAGGGGTACATGGATGTAGTAATGCTCAGTGAGCATGGTGTTAATAATGCAGTTGCATCTCTAGGCACTGCTTTCTCACAAAACCATATCAACTCCATGTTTAAGATGAGAAAAAAAATAATTTATTGTTTTGATTCAGATGAAGCTGGTTTAAAAGCTGCTTGGAGAGCTTTACAGATATCACTTAAGAATGTTTTTGATGATAGAACAGTAAGGTTCTTATTCCTTCCTGAAAACTATGATCCTGATTCATTTATCAAAGAACATGGACAAGAAGAATTCGCAAAGAAGTTAGAAAGATCTATGGTGCTTGAAAGTTTTACTTATCAATATTTAAAACGTGGAATGAAGCTTGATTCACCTGAAGATGTTAGAAAAATAATTTTTGAATTCAAGAAACTAATACCAATGATTAGGTCGGAAACTTTAAAAGAGACTTTACTACAAAAAATTTCAACTGAGCTAAATATCAATAAAGACATTTTGCTAAAGGAAGATGCTCCTGATGTGAAACCAATATTTAAAACACAAAAGAAAATAGAAAAGAAAAACTATGAAAATGAGCTATTGCTTTTAATTTTCATATTAGAAAACTTTGCTAATAGCTTTCAAACAGAAGCAAATGAATTTTATAACTTCGTACAAGGCAGTAAGAATCAAGAAATAATCGAAATAAAAGATATGATTTTAGGCATCAAAGAACAAGATGTTACAAAAAAACAGACACCTCTTTTTACTAAAGCGATGATGATTGATTTAAAGCTTACCAAAGAAGAAGCATATGCAGAATTTATAAGAGCTTCAGACGTTATAAGGTTGGAATATGATGAATCTTTTGCTGATTATTTAATAAATCTTGCCAAAAAGAAGGAATTAACAACAGAAAGGAAAGAAAATCTGCAAAAACTACTAAATTTAAGAGATAATAACTCAATTCAGGAAGAGGAGCTTATTCAGGATCTCAACAAATACAGTTGATTTTTGAATTTTCACAAACATATAAAGAACAATGTCAGACAAACAAACCCAAAAAAATGATATTGCACAACTTATTCAATTAGGAAGAGAGCAAGGCTATTTAACGCATGCTGATATTACTGATACATTGCCGGATGGGTCAACTGATGCTGATAATTTTGAAGAAATAACTCAAGTCTTAAGAGACATGGGTATAAAAGTATTTGAAGATACCCCAGACCAAGATGAATTGATGCTTGGTGAAGATGAAGAAACAGATGAGCTAGCAGCTGAAGACGCTGTTGCTGCACTTTCTCAAACTGAAATTGAATCAGGCAGAACTACAGACCCGGTCAGAATGTATATGAGAGAGATGGGTAGTGTTGATCTTCTAACAAAAACCGGCGAAATTGGAATTGCTAAAAGAATTGAAGCTGCAATGAAAGAAGTGCTTTCATTGTGTGCAGAATATCCATTATGCATCGAATTCGTTCTAGACTTTTTTAACAGAATAAAGATTGGTGAAAAGAAAACACAAGACCTAATATCAGGTTTCATGATTGAAGAACCTGAAGAAGAAATAGTTGAGCAAGAATTTGAAAATACCGAAGAAGCAGCAACCGAAGATACTGAAGATGATGAAGAAGAAGCCAATGTAATATCATTTGAAGAATGTGAAGCAAAAATAAAGGTTATAAAAAGAGAGTACAACAAGTATTTAAAATCTTTGAGTAATGAAAAGCTAGATGAAAAAGGCCAAAAAGCACTTGATAAGTTAAAAGCAGAATTTCAGATAATCAAATTTAATTCAAAAGTATTCGACACTCTCGTTCAAATTCCTGCTGAGAAAAAATCCTTGGTTGGTGGTTTTGAGAGAGAGCTAAAGAAAATGCTTGTAAAAGAAATAGGGGTGCCTAATAAGGAAGCCAGACAATTAATTGAAGATAATCTTATTAATACAAGGCTATTAACTAAGTTAGCTAAAGATAAGAGATTTAAGAAGAAAAATATTGATGAAGTAAAACCAACTTTTGTCCGGATCCAGAAAGACTTAATTAAGATTGATGAAAATAACTTAATGCCTGTTACACAAATTATTTCTTTGAATAAAAGAATTAATAAAGCTTATAGAGGTCTTTTAAGAGCCAAGAAAGAAATGATTGAAGCTAACTTAAGACTTGTAATCTCTATAGCGAAAAAATATACCAATAGAGGTCTACAATTCTTAGATTTGATACAAGAAGGTAATATCGGACTAATGAAAGCAGTTGATAAATTTGAGTATCGAAGAGGATATAAATTTTCTACCTATGCAACTTGGTGGATTAGACAGGCGATCACAAGGTCGATTGCTGATCAGGCTAGAACAATCAGAATACCTGTCCATATGATTGAAACAATCAATAAACTTAATAGGCTTTCAAGGCAGATGATGCAAGAGATTGGCCGAGAACCAACACCTGAGGAAATGTCTAAAAGGTTAGATATTCCAGAAGATAAGATGCGTAAGGTTATGAAAATTGCAAAAGAACCTATATCAATGGAAACCCCAATTGGCGATGACGAAGATTCAAATTTAGGCGATTTCCTGGAAGATACATCTATTAATTCACCAATTGATGATGCTTCAATCAGAGGCTTGAAAGATGCAACTGATGAAATATTGGCGTCTTTAACAGCTAGAGAAGCTAAGGTTTTACGCATGAGATTCGGTATTGGTATGAACAATGACCACACACTTGAAGAAGTTGGAAAACAATTTGATGTGACAAGAGAAAGAATTAGGCAGATTGAAGCAAAAGCTTTAAGAAAGTTAAGACACCCAACTAGATCTGATGTGCTTAAGAGCTTTTTACACGAATAACGTCTTTTTAAACAATCAAAAAAGTTATAGACTACATTTTCTGGCGGGCCTGTAGCTCAGTTGGTTAGAGCAGTGGACTCATAATCCATTGGTCGGAGGTTCGAGTCCTCCCGGGCCCACCATTTAAAGAGTTTTCATTTTATTTCCAGGCTTTGGTTCAGCTCCTTCAGCGGAACGTTGTCATTTTCAAATAATCTTCTAAATTATTTTCAATCCATTTTAACT
>CAJWNO010000003.1 GCA_913044115.1 uncultured Gammaproteobacteria bacterium
TGGTCTGAAAACCTATTTGCAAGACCAGCATTTCAAAAAGCAATTAGTTTTTCTCACGAATAAAGAAAATTTATTTTTTATATATTATGCGAAGTTGAAAAACGTATTTTTTTTATTTTTTGGATAATTTTATTATAATTTAAAGCATGTATAAGAATATTGCCCCAATTCTTAAGTCTAAAATTGATCAAGATTCCTCTAGCTTTTTATCAAATAAAGAAATGATGTTAGGGAAGATTAAGAAGCTCAATGAATTGCTTGAAAAAGCCAAGATGGGTGGTGGCCAACACCACCTGGATAGACTAGCTGCCAAAGGAAAGCTACCAGTCAGGGAAAGAATAAAGAATATTCTTGATCCCGATACTCCTTTTCTTGAAATATCTCCCTATGCAGCATACGGCACTGCTTATACAGTCGGCGGAGGATGCGTTGCAGGCATTGGTTTAGTTGCTGGAAAAGAATGTGTTATTTTCGCAAATGATCCTTCGGTACTTGGTGGTGCAATGACAGTTTATGTTTGGGAAAAGTGGATGCGTTGTATTCAAATTGCTCGAGAAAATAGAATACCCTTTATTAATTTTGTTGAATCAGCTGGTGCAGATCTAAGAGGTGGCACAGGTGATAATGGCGAAAACCTTGCTAGAAAACTTGAAAACCCCCACTTTGCTGCATCTGGTAGATCATTCTATGAAATGACTGAATTATCGAAATTAAAAATTCCAGTCGTATCAATTGTATTTGGATCTTCGACAGCTGGAGGAGCTTATCAACCTGGCATGTCCGACTATACAATTTTTATCAAAAATCAATCTAAAGCTTTCCTAGCTGGACCACCTTTGGTTCAAATGGCAACAGGAGAAATTTCAGATGATGAAACACTTGGTGGTGCTGAAATGCACTCCAAGGTCTCTGGATTTTCAGATTATCTTGCTGAAGATGAAATGGATGCATTACGAATCTGCAGAAATGTTATTGGTCATTTAAATTTAGTTAAAAGATCAAGTTTTGATCTGACAAATTTTACCGCTCCAAAATATAGCTCAGATGGTTTATTAGGTTTGTTTAGCGAAGATCTAAAAACTCATGTAGACATTAGAGAAGTAATAATGAGATTTGTAGATGAATCAAGGTTCGAGGAATTTAAACCTCTTTATGGTTCAACTATGGTTTGCGGATGGGCGAATGTCTTTGGATATCCAGTAGGCATATTAGGAAATAATGGTCCTATTTACCCGGAAACAGCTGAAAAATCTGCATCATTTATCCAGCTTTGTAATCAAACAAATACTCCTCTTGTTTTTCTTCACAATGTCACAGGATTTTTAGTAGGAAAGGATTATGAAAGACAAGCAATAATTAAAAAGGGTTCACAATTAATTAATGCTGTATCTAACTCAACTGTTCCACATATTTCGTTTATTGTTGGAGCTTCATATGGTGCTGGCACATATGCAATGTCTGGTCGAGCTTTCAATAACCGATTTATTTTTACTTGGCCTTCAGCCAAGATCGCAGTAATGGGACCAAAACAATTTGCTGGAGTTATGTCTATTGTCAGAAAGGCAAAAGCTAAAAGGAAGGGTGAAAAGTTCGATGAAAAAGGTAATAAACAGTTGGTTGAATTCATTGAGGCAATTGCTGAACAAGAGTCCCTTGCCTTATCAGCAAGCAGCATGCTCACTGACGATGGAATCATTGATCCAAGAGATACCAGAAATGTACTAGGTTTTTGTTTGTCAGTTATTGATAACAACCAAGTAAAAGGTGCTGACAGTTATGGAGTGTTTAGGTTATGAGAATTAATAAACTTCTCATAGCTAATAGAGGTGAAATAGCTTTAAGAATTTTAAATACAGCAAGAAGCATGGGCATTGAGTGTGTCACGATGCATTCTAAATCAGATAAAAAATCTCAATTTGTAAAATCATCTGATGAATCTTTCTTTCTACCAAATGGTTACATGGATCAAGATAGAATTTTACAAAAGGCAAAGGAACTAAATGTTGATGCAATTCATCCAGGATATGGATTCTTGTCAGAAAATGCAGAGTTTTGTGAAAAAGTAAAAAGCCTGGATATTAAATGGATTGGGCCTGATGCAGAAACTATCAGACTAATGGGTGACAAAATAAATTCAAAAGATTTATGTATAAAAGAAAATATTCCGACCCTTATGAAGAGCTCAAATATAAATTCTGCAGAAAAAATTGGATTTCCAATTCTTGTAAAAGCGTCTGCCGGTGGTGGCGGAAAAGGTATGAGGATAGTTAATTCGAATAATGAGCTTAAAGAAGCAGTTACCTCAGCAAAAAGAGAGGCAAAATCAAGTTTTGGAGATGATAGAGTTTTCCTTGAAAAGTACATTAGAAAATCTAGGCATATTGAAGTGCAAATACTTGGTGATAATCATGGAAATGTAATCCATCTTGGTGAAAGAGAGTGTTCTATCCAAAGAAGACATCAAAAAATTATTGAGGAATCTCCCTCAAGCCGATTAACTGAAAAGCTAAGATCTGAAATAACTTCAACTGCTGTTAAATTAGCCAAAAAACTTGGCTATAAGTCTGCAGGTACAGTCGAGTTTTTATTTGATGAGGATACTAATGAGTTTTGGTTTTTAGAAGTTAATACTAGGTTACAGGTCGAACATCCAGTTACAGAAGAAGTTACAGGAATAGATTTGGTTAAAGAGCAAATTAATATTGCAGAAGGCAAAAAATTAGGCATTAAACAAGATGAAATAATCGCACATGGACATGCTATAGAGGCAAGACTTTATGCTGAAAACCCTCAAAATCAGTTTCTTCCAGAAATCGGCAGAATTGAAAAAATTAGATTCCCTCATAGTGATGAGATTAGGTGGGATAGTGGTATTGTTTCTGGAGATGAAATAACACCTGAATATGATCCTATGCTTGCAAAGGTAATTGCATGGGGAGAAACACGTGAGCAAGCTGCAAAACTACTTGCAAGAGAACTTAAATCAACTCACATATCTGGAGTGATCACTAATAAGGAATTTTTAGTTAATTGTCTTGAAAACAAATCATTCCTTGGCGGAAAGACTACATCTGATTTTATTGAAAGAGAGTCAAAAAAACTTTTTTCATCAATTGATAAAGGTCTAATTGATCGATCGATGAAGGCAGCAATTATTTGGTTACAAGAAACAAGTAAATGTGGCAATTCAAGATTAAATTTTCTGCCACGAAATTGGACAAATGGAATTATGCCACACGAACAAATGATATTTAGCTTTGAGGGTGAGGAATATATTTATCAATATTCAAACAACCAAGATGTTTTTGAAATTCATAGAAAGTTTTTTGAGAGAATTTCTCAATCGCGTGGAAAAATTTTGGAATTCAATGAAAACAATCTTTATTTTGAACTTGATGACTCAATCTTAAATGCGCAAATAACTGAATCCTCAGGGAATATTACGGTCAATTTAGGTAAAGGTGATATTACCTTCAAAATTAAACCAAGGTTTGTAGATCCAAATGAGGTAGTTATTGAAGGAGGCTTGTCTGCTCCCATGCCTGGAAAAATTTTAAATATTAAAGTTAAGAAAAATAATAAAGTTAAAAAAGGTGATACGCTCATTACATTAGAAGCGATGAAGATGGAGCACTCAATTAAAGCAAATACTGATGGAGTTGTTGAGGATGTATTTGTAAAAGCAGGTGAGCAAGTTGAAAATGGTAGTCTGCTCATGAAAATTAATTAAATATGAAAAATGTTATAAGAATTGGAAATTGTAGTGGTTTCTATGGTGATCGATTATCGGCTGCTAAAGAAATGGTTGAAGGAGGCCCAATAGATGTTTTAACAGGAGATTATCTAGCTGAATTAACAATGGCGATTCTTTTGAGCCAAAAAATGCAAAGAGGAGAACAAGCAGGTTATGTAGGTACTTTTTTAAAACAGCTAAATGAGATAGCTGAGACTTGTGAAAAGAAAAAAATAAAAATTGTTTCAAATGCAGGAGGCTTAAATCCAAAAAGCATGGCGGAAGAAGTTAAAAAAATTCTTGATGCTCAAGGAGTTAATTTAAAAATTGCTTACATTGATGGAGATGATCTGATGCCCAGAATAGATGAGTTAAAAAATAGTGGGGAAAAACTTACAAATATTGATACTGAGGTAGATTTCTTTAACCAAGATATGCCTGCTTTATCTGCAAATGCCTATTTGGGGTGCTGGGGAATTAAAAAAGCTCTTGATTTAGGAGCAGATATTGTAATTTGTCCAAGAGTAACAGATGCCGCAGTCGTTATGGGTCCAGCAGCCTGGAAATTTAATTGGAATAGAAATGATTTTGATCAATTAGCTGGGGCGCTGGCAGCTGGTCATGTTATTGAGTGTGGAGCACAAGCTACAGGAGGTAATTACTCATTTTTTAAAGAAGTGCCAACTTTCAAAAATATTGGTTATCCAATTGCAGAGATAAATGATGATGGAAGTTTTTTTATAACAAAGCATCAAAATACTGGGGGACTTGTTTCAAAAGGCACTGTTACAGCTCAACTTCTTTATGAAACCTCTACTCCCTCTTATTTAAATCCTGATGTTGTTGCACATTTTGATACTTTAAGCATAGAAGAAGTTGAAGAAAATAAAGTGCTTGTAAAAGGCACCAAAGGAAGCCCTCCTCCAAAACATCATAAAGTCTGCATGAACCTTGCTGGTGGATATAAAAATACTATGGAACTTATAGTTACTGGTTTAGACATACCTGAAAAAGCAAAAATATTCACTGAAGAACTATTCGATTCTCTTGGTGGAAAAGAACAATTTGATGATGTAAATATTCAGCTTCATCGTACAGATAAAATTGACCCTAAAACTAATGAAGAGGCGATGGCTACCTTAAAAATTAGTGTTAAATCTAAAGATCCGGAAGTGGTTGGGAGAATTTTTAGTGCAAAAGTAGTTGAATTAGGATTAGCCAACTATCCAGGCTGGACCGTGCAAAGTGATATCAAAAAAAGTAGCCCTTTCATTTCTTACTGGCCAGCTCTATTAGACAGCAAATATATAGATGAAACGGTTTATTTTGATGAATTAACTCATCAAATTGAAATTGAAGAGCATGATGATGTAGTAATAGAAAAGCCTCAATTCAATATTGCAAAAACCGAATACACTGATACAAAGAAAATAGAATTTGGGCGAATTTTCGGGACTAGGTCTGGAGATAAAGGGGGATGCGCAAACCTAGGCACATGGGCAAAAGATTCAAAAAATTATGAATTTTTATACCATTATTTAACTATTGATAGGCTCAAGGAACTTCTTCCAGATTTACAGGATTATGCTATTGAGAGATATGAGCTACCTAATATAAATGCCCTTAATTTCTATGTTAGAGGTTTACTAGAGAATGGAGTATCATCAAATGACAGAAGAGATGGTCAGGCTAAATCATTGGGTGAATATCTAGGTGCTAAGTTCATTGATTATCCATCAGAATTGTTGAAATAAATATGACTATTAACGAAACAAAGTTCAAAACCCTTCTAGTTGAACATCAGGATCATATTCTTCACATAAGTTTAAATAGACCTGAAAAGAAAAATGCAATTAATCCAGCTATGACTAATGAGTTGCTCTTTGTGTTGGATTATGCCGATAAAACTGATTCAGTCAGAGTCCTAGATTTATCTGCGCAAGGTGATGTATTTTGTGCTGGCGGTGACCTAAGAAATATGTCTGGTGAGGAAAATGACGACATTCCTAATATGGATGGAAACCTAGTAGATGTAATTAAAAATCTACGAAATCTCAATAAGCCTGTTGTATGTAGGATTGAGGGAAATGTTTATGCAGGTGCACTGTTATTGGTTTGTAATGCAACACATGCATATGCTCTTAATGATGTAACTTTCACAGCCCCCGAAATAAAAAGAGGAATCTGGCCATTTATGGTAATGGCTGGTTTATTTAGAGTTATGCCTAAGAGAGTAGGTTTAGATTTTATAATGAGAGGTAATGCAATTGATGCCAATCAAGCTCTAACTCATGGCTTAATCAATCAGCATTTTGTAAAAGAAGATTTCCAAATTGAGGTTGATAAAATTATTTCTGAACTAGCATCTATGCCTCCAAATGCTATGAAAAAAGGTTTATCAGCTTTTCACAAACAAGAATTTGATGACTTTGAAGATGCTATGAATTTTCTGGAATCAGAAATAAATGACAGTCTAAAAAGTGATGAAGCTATTGAAGGCATTACTGCTTTCCTAGAAAAAAGAAAACCTAATTGGAAATAAGATTAAGATATAATATTAATCAATAAGGGGGCCAATCTTCTTAAATTTTTTATGTAAGGAGTTTAAATTATGAATTCAAAAATTTGTGAAATATTAGGAATAGAATTTCCACTTGTTGCATTCAGTCATTGCAAAGATGTTGTTGCACAAGTTTCAAAAGCTGGTGGTATGGGTGTATTGGGTGCAGTAGGCATGACTCCAGAAATATTAGAACAAGAACTTAAATGGATAGATGAACATGTTGATGGTAAACCTTATGGGCTAGATCTTTTGGTACCAAATAAGTTTGTTGGTAAAGAAGGTAGTGTTGATCCAGATCACTTAGCTTCAATGATCCCACAAGAGTATCGAGATTTTAGAGCAGATGTATTAAAGAAGCATGATATAGATGGCGAAGACCTTAGAAAACAATCCACAGAATACTCTAACTGGGGAGCAAATATGCAAGAGGATGGAGCCACCAAAATGTTGGAAATAGGTTTTAATCATGGAGTTAAGCTTTGTGCAAATGCTCTAGGTGTGCCACCAAAATGGATGCTTGATCTTTGCAAAGATAATAATGTTCCAGTTGCTGCCCTTGTTGGAGCGAAGGAACATGCAGTCAAACAAGTTGAGGCTGGTGTAGATATCTTAGTTGTATCTGGCACAGAAGGTGGTGGTCATTGTGGTAGTGTTTCTACAATGGTTTTGGTGCCTGAAGTACATAGAGCTATCAAAGAGATGCGAGATGTACCAATACTTGCAGCAGGTGGTATCTGTACAGGAGAACAAATGGCTGGAGCTATGGCTATGGGTGCTTCCGGGGCATGGTGTGCTTCCGTATTTTTAACAACATCAGAAGCTGAAACTTCAGAAGTTGTGAAAGATAAAATGCTAGCTGCTTCTTCAAATCAAACGGTAAGATCTAGAAGCAGAACAGGCAAGCATTCAAGACAACTTCAATCTGATTGGACAGATGCTTGGTTAGAAAAAGATGCACCTGATCCTTTACCAATGCCTCTACAAACAATGGTCAGTGAGCCAGCATTAGATAAAATTGATAAAGCTGCCGAGGTTGGACATGAGGGAGCAAAGAAACTAGCAACCTACTGGGTTGGTCAAGGCATTGGCTTAGTTGATGAAAGAATTACTGCAGGACAAACAGTCCAAAAGTTTAAAGAAGAATTTATTGAAGCATACGAAAGACTAAATAGCTTTATGGAGTAATTTATTTTTAATTTAAGAAATACATCATTCCTGCTTTTTGCAACTCTTTTAAATGTTATAAACTTTGTCGATAGGCAGTTTATATCTAGCTTTGCTCCATTTTTAAAAGAAGATCTTGGCTTAACAAATACAGAAATTGGTTTACTAACAGGTCTAGTATTTATTTTCTTTTATACCATAGCTGGTTTGTTTGTAGGGACTCTTGCAGATAGATTTAATAGAACAAAGATTATAGGTATTGGAGTAATCTTATGGAGTGCCTTCACTGCGGTTTCTGGTTTAGCTAAAAACTTTGTGCAATTAGCAGCACCAAGACTTTTTATAGGTATTGGTGAATCTGCTATCACGCCAACAACAATGTCTATTCTCTCAGATAGATATGATCAAAATAAATTAGGTTTTGCTGCAGGGTTTTATTATCTTGGTGTTCCTGTAGGTGTTGGTATAAGTCTTATAATCGCTGGCTACATTGAACCACTAATTGGCTGGAGAGGCTGTTTTTACCTACTAGGAATAATCGGTTTGGTGCTTGGCTTTTTAATGCTATTTGTTAAAGATACACCACGAAAAAATATTCCTAAGACCTCTAATCCTGAATCATTTTGGAGCATTATGAAATTGCTCTTCAAAGTATTATTAATGTCAAAATCATTAATGTTTACTGTTCTGGCTGGAACTTTATACCATGTAATACTCGGTGCTGCTCAATTTGAAGTTGTTTGGGCTGTTGAGGACAAAGGTTTCAATGGCAATACTTTTGCTCAAATAAATGGATGGATTTTTGTTGTATTTGGAGTTTTAGGCAGTTTATTTGGCGGAGTAGCAAGTGATTGGGCGCTTAGAAAATTTAATTTGCCTCGAACTTGGTTCCTTGTAATCTTAACTTTATTACTTATTCCTTTTGCCTTTACTAGATACCTAGAAACAGACAACATATTATTTTGGGTGGGAGTTTGTACTTCTGCATTTAGTCTTGGTGCTTTTTATGGGCCAGTATTTGCAGTAATACAGGAGCTCGTTCCAGCGAAAATTAGAGGCACAGTGGTAGCATTTAATCTGCTTTGTTTAAATATGTTAGGCATTGTACCAGGGTCACTTTTAATGGGCGTACTTTCAGATAATCTTATTGCCCAGGGCTATGAAAACCCTTACACAAACTTATTAGTTGGTTTTAGCGTCATGTTCTTAATTCTGGGCCCTCCTCTGTACTACTTAGCTGGTAAGTTTTACGAGTCTGACAAAAAGAAGCTTGAAGCAGCTTTTAATTAGAGTTCATCAAAAAGAAAATCTTTTAGAACCGGCATATGTGCTTTAATATCTTCTTTTTCTCCAAACGTATGGCCTAGCTTTGTCATTGTGAAAGCTTGATAAGGCACATTATTTTTGTCTAGAGCTTCCTTCATTAAATCTAAATGAACAATTGGTGATATCTGATCTTGTAGCCCATGCCACATTAAGATTCTTGCATTCATTTTATCTGCATTAAATACAGGTGAAAAATCTACAAGCTGAGCTTGATCATCGCCCCAAAACTTTTCAGCAGTTTCCTCATAATCTTCTTGATACGTATAAATGCTTTCATCACTTCCATCTCTAAGAATTTGCATATCATAAACGCCCATTCCGCCTGCTACGCATTCATATAATTCACTGTGCTTATATGCCATACCTAATGCAGCATAACCGCCATAACTTGCCCCAAAAGCGCAAGTTCTACTTCTACCAATCCCTAATTCTTTTTGGACTGCTATTGTTGCATCAGCTATATCATTAAGTAATGTACCGCCCCATTCTTTGTAAGCATCCTCCATAAAGTTTTTGCCGTAACCACCGGATCCACGATAGTTAACTTTTAGAACTGCAGCACCTTTGCTTGCTAAGTATTGCTCAGAAAAATCATATTGATCATAATCTCTAATACCATATGGCCCACCATGAATGTAGACTATTAGCCTTTTCACTTCGCCTTTAGGTAGGGTTAAAAATCCATAAATTGTTTCACCATCTCGAGTTTTAAACTTCTTTGAGACCATTTTGTGTAGTTTTTCCTTTGGCACATTGGATGTTCTGCCAATTGGTATAAGAGAACCTTTGGTCAAATCCAACATGAAAAACTCCGATACCACTGAAGAGTCTGAAATAGAAAAAATTGCTCTATCATTTTTATCTGTCCAGTTGCCCAATGTAATGTTCTTATCAGGGAAGCTTGGAGCAAGTTGACTTAAAATCTGCGCATCTCTTTTTTCTTGGTCAAAGTAAATAATTTCTTTCATACCATCACACTCCATATCAACTGCATAAGGAATGTCGTCATTCAATGAATTCATTGCACTGATAACTGTATGACAATCTGAAGGCACAGCTTTCTGGATTTTTTTCGTCTTAAGGTTTAATACACTTACATCATGCGCACCTATACCACTCACGCCATACATCCAGAGCAAATTCCCTTTTACAGCGAATGGGGTGTAGTCTTCAAGATCAATATCAATCTTAGTGGTCTTATTGTCAGTATAGTGAGCATAAACCCCATCTAAATCACTTGAAAAAGTTAAAACAGGTTTCTTATCTTTGTCGAGAATGTAAATGTACGGAATATTGCAAGCACTGTTTGCTCTGTAACCAACTTTAAACTGACAAGGCTGTTTTGATACATATAGATCAGTTCCATTAGGTTTAACGCCTCTTTTATCGAAGAAAACTCTTCTTAAATGGGCATACCTAAAACCCCTTTTGTTTTCTGCAACTGACATCAAGACAGACTCATCATCGTATTTTGAAATGAATGTTGCTGGTCTGTATCTGTCAGCGAATGTCATGCTTCCTTTTTTTGGAGCAGGCTCTAATGGGTATAGAAAATTTTTGAACTCTTTAGTTTCTATATTGAACAACTTAAAGACCCCAAGAGCTTGGAAGACCTCACCTCTCAGCCTATCAAAGTTTTTACCACATATTTCAACTAAGATTAGTGTATTTGAAACCCAGTTAAACCTGCATAAGAATAATTCTTTGACACGCAGAACATCATCTCCTGTTTTTTCTAATGCTGCTTTGGCTACTGTTGCTTTTTCAAGTCCCTTTTTAGGATCTAGAAAGTCATCTGTCCTTGCTACTAGCAAACCTTCTGTAAATTCATCACTCTTACTTTGAAATGCTAGGTGTTTTCCATCAGGAGAAAGTGCAACGTCAGAAAAGAAACTGCTTTTTAAGTATAGTTCTAAGTCTTCGTCTGAACCCTCAACATAATTGAAAACGTCCTCATCTATTCCGACAATATCTTCCACCCATCCGTAACCAGAACCACTTGATTGTGCTTGATAATACTTGCTTTTCTTTTGCACTCCTTCTGATACAGAGCCTTTTGTGTGATTATCAGGTTTAGAATCAATGACAGTTGAACTGTCCGCAATTGGACGTTCTGTTGGAGGTGTGTCTGAACCAAATACATTAAAATGCATCAGAAGATTAACGATAATAAGTAGAGTAAGTTTTTTCATAATTAGGTTATTAAAGATACAATTTTAACAGAAAAATATCATCAATTTTTTTGAGGTTTAAACAAAAACAACAAGAATAGGAATGTTGCTGGCAACAACCCAC
The DNA here is from genome assembly GCA_913044115.1 of uncultured Gammaproteobacteria bacterium. Taxonomy (GTDB): domain Bacteria; phylum Pseudomonadota; class Gammaproteobacteria; order Magnimaribacterales; family TMED112; genus TMED112. The sequence continues at coordinate 11,082 of CAJWNO010000003.1, forward strand.
TGGAATAAATTCTATGGTCAGCTATTGGAAACAAAATAAAACTAATCAGCACTCCAAAAGAGAAAGAAGCAAAAATTAGTACTTCATTTTTTAAATATCCTTTATTTTTCTGCATCAAATAAATTGACCCTATTGAAAAACTTAAAGCTATTGCAAGCCAGCGATTATAATTCCAATCTGTCAAAGTCCAGAAAAACCAGTAGTTTAGTGACTCAAGATACTGGTTGAAATCAAATGGCGGATCATAACCTATGAAGGTAGTAGGCATACCAATTAGGCTAGAGTGAAAACTCTTCCACCACCCCAATCCACCGATTATTTTTGCATTTAGATAATAAACAAATAATGAAACTGATGATAATAGTAGGAAATATATGAATTTCTTATCTTTAAGCAGAAAGAGTGGGATAAGTCCTGTGTAAACTATATTGCTTGGTCTGACCAATAAAGCGAGTATTAGCAAAAAGAACCCAGCTACTTTTAAATTTCTTAAAATTAAAACTACTGAGCATAAGAAAACAAGACTAGATAAAGCATCAGGAGTCATTAGCCTTGAAAGATGAAGAACCTGAGAAAGCACTAGTACTCCAAAGATTGATAAAAAACCAAAAATATTAAGTTGAAAGAAGAAGCTAACAAAAAGAAAAACTATTCCTAAAACAGAACTCAAAGATATTAGGTTTATCGCCTTATATTCATCTACACCTAAAAAGTCACTTGTGATTCTTATAAGTTGAACGTACAAGGATTTGATTTGATATGCCGGCATATGTGACGCAAATGCTTCATAGTCACTAGACATTGATTTTCTATAAGCGCTTGAACAGCAAAGACCATTATAAAATTGAGGTGCTTTTTCTTTCAGAAGATCATAAGAATAATTGTGAGATATTTCATGATCTTGAGTTTGAAGGTATTTCGCAGATGCTACGTATGGGATTGAGTCATAATTGTAGTAAGGCTTATCGTAGCTATGATTAATAATTAGATTACAAAATAAAAGTGTAGCAACTACTTTGATTAAAGCGCTCAACCAAATACTCTTATTAGTTATAATGTTCATTAATTAGATTCAACAATGAAAACTGTAACTATAATAGTGCCCTTTTACAATGAAGAAGAAAGTGTAAATACTTTTTTTGAGCACCTAGATAAAACACTCAATGAATTAAAGGAATACCATTTTTCCTTCATATGTATTGATGATGGGTCTACTGATTCAACATTAAGCACATTACAACAACAGCAAAATGCCAGGGATATGGAAATAGTTGAATTTTCCAGAAATTTTGGCAAAGAATCAGCAATTACAGCTGGTTTAGATAATTTCTCTGGGGACGTAGCCATAATAATGGATTCTGACTTGCAAGACCCTCCAAGCCTCATACCTGAGCTATTGCAAAAGTTACAAGAAGGCTTTGAAGTTGTAACTGCCACTCGTACCGATAGATCTCAAGATAGTTTCTTTAAGAGAACTACTGCTAAGTGGTTTTATAAAGCTCATAACTCCTTTTCTGACATACAAATTCCTGAAAATGTTGGTGATTTTAGAGCAATGACATCACAGGTAGTCCAAGAAATCAGACGCTTAAGAGAAAATAATAGGTTTATGAAAGGTATTTTTACTTGGGTTGGCTTTAAAACAAGCACTGTAAATTATGCAAGGCCTGAAAGAGAAAAAGGTGAAACTAAGTGGTCATTAAGTAAATTATGGAATTTTGCTGTGGATGGTATAACAAGCTTTAGTTCACTACCAATCAAGATTTGGACTTATATTGGTGTCATAATTGCAATAATTTCCTTAATTTATGCTCTTATTATTATTACGAGAACTCTCCTGTTTGGTATAGATGTGCCTGGATATGCATCAATATTGGTATTCATTCTATTTTTAGGTAGCTTACAGCTAATAAGCATAGGTCTTATTGGAGAATACATAGGCAGAATATATATGGAAGTAAAGGAAAGACCAATTTATGTTGTTAAGAGAATACATAAGAAAGAATCGTAAAACATTCATAAAATTCTGTATTATTGGCTTTCTCAATACATTTATACATTATTTTTTAGCTATAACCCTTTTAAAATCAGGGTATTCATTCTTTTTAAGCAATTTAGGTGGTTTTGCCTGCGCTTTGGTTAATTCATTTTATGCAAACGCAATTTTTACTTTTAATAAACCAGTAAATCTAGATGCATTCAAAAGGTTTTTGATACTATCAGTTGGAGGTGTTCTTGTAACTCTGTTAATAGATAATATTTCGACAATTATTTTAATAAGTGATCAAATTAAGATAATATTCGCAATTATTATAGTATTACCCGTAAATTATATTCTTCTGAAATCCTTTGTTTACAAGGTTTAAATAGAATATATAGTGTTCAAAATATAAAAAATGGTGTTCAAATTAATGATAGTGTTCAAAATATTGGGTTATTTAGTGTTCAAATCTGTAATTTATCTTAATTTTTTATGTTTTTGGTGTTCAAAATATTCTATTTAACCTTTAATAACCTTATATTTATTGATTTAAATGATTTATATAGTGTTCAAAATATATTAATCATTTCATATTATTTATCTATTGTTACAATGTATTCTCTATTATGAAAAGTTTTTTACCTGTTCTTTTATTACTAGTATCGTTTTCTAGTTTTTCTGCGAAATTAGATAAATTTACATATGATAAATGGGATAAACCTGCTTTAGACGTCTATTATCACCTTCCTGAAACCATCAATAACCAAACAAAGGTCTTATTCGTTATTCATGGAAATTCAAGGAATGCTGATAATTACTTAGAAACCTGGATTAAACTTGCTAAAAACAAGAATTATGCTCTATTTGCCCCCCATTTTAAAAGATCTCAGTTTATAAGCTTTAATACTCTACAAATGTCGACATCTAGTGGAAGAATAAGAGATGATAAGAATTTATATTTAAATAATTCAATAGATCTTTTGTTTGATTATATAAAGCCCTTATTTGGTCTGAATCAAAAAAAATATAACATATATGGTCACTCTGCTGGTGCTCAGTTTGTGCATAGATACTTGCTGTTTTCAGACGAACCTAAGGTAAATAGAGCAATAGCAGCTAATGCAGGATGGTATACATTTCTTGATGGGTCTAATTTTCCTTATGGTATTAATAAACCTCCTATTGAATTTAGCTCACAAAATGTAATTAATTTTCTTAATATGGATCTTCATATACTTATTGGGTCGGCTGACACTGATATTACTTCGTCAGTTAATCAATCAGAAGGCGCTAATAATCAAGGTCTAAATAGATTTCAAAGAGCTAATAATTTTTTCAAATATACAACAAAAATAGTTGAAGAAAACGAGTTGAGTTATAACTGGAGTTTCTTAGTGGTAGATGGGGTGGCTCACAGCAACTCCAGGATGTCTAGAGCTGCTGCTGAAATTATTTTTGTTAATTAACTTGAGCCATATAATTTGTTAAGCGCTCCGCATTAACGGCAATAGTAATTTTTCCTAGTTCTGACATTACTTTATCCTTATTAATTGGGTTTCCAGCTTGGATTACTCCAACCATTCCAAGAATAACGTGTGGTGTGCATTGGTATACATATACACCCTCTTTGTCTATTACAACGCTGACATTCTCGTTTATTTCACCTTTCCAACCTGTTGCACCTTCAGGAATTAAGCCTGCTACAGATTCAGTATTATGTGTAAGATCAACTACTTTAAAGTTGACCGTGTCACCTACATTAACTTTGAGAAAGCCTGGCTCAAATACCATTCCACCATCAGTACCGAAATTAAGCATTTTTACATCATGTTCAGCACTATATGACAGGGTTGAAAACGTTAATAGTGTTATAAATAGTAATTTTTTCATAAATATAAGATATATTTATGGAGTAATATAATAGATATTTATATTATGTCAAATGGTAGACCCGATTGGACTTGAACCAACGACCTCTGCCATGTCAAGGCAGCGCTCTAGCCAACTGAGCTACGGGTCTAAATTTATTCTTCTAACAATGTAAAAACTTTTCCATCAAGGAAGTTTGTTACTTTCCAATTTAAATATTGATAATGAGCTTTTACACCAGGATCTCTTGATGTTCCTTTGGTAAATTTTTGTATATCGATTAAAGAACTAAAAACAGAAGCCTTAGCTATATCGTCGTAAGTACTATCTTCAGCAAATACACTTATTAGTCCCTCTACATAAGCTGACTGAAGATTTCTTTTGTATGTATCAGGCATTTCGCCCTTAACAAAAATTCCATCAAATAAATCTTGTAAGACTTCAGCCGGCATATAAGTATTGCCGTATTGAGCAGAATCAACGAGTCTGGTCATAACATTTGGATGCAATAACGAAGCTAACACTCTACCTTGCATGCCTAGGACCATATCATGTAATTGAGGATCTTCATTACCTCTAGTTGAGTAACCAGTAGCTCTTTTTTCTCTTTGTAAGTTTTTGAGGATTTTTGGATCAAAACTCCAGACACCATTAGCAAAGAATTTAGATGTTATTAAGTTCATGGCAGCTTTTTGTTTTTCATAAGGTACAGGCTCATATGCATTTTCTTCATCCTGTCCATTTACAAGTCTTGTTACATAAACACCACCTATTTGACCAGCAACAATATCCATGAATCTCCCCTTATCACCCACAAGACTGTAAAAAGAATTAGTGAAATCGTTTTTGGTTTCACCTTCATCTGCATATATATCAGGAAGTTCAGCTATTTTGTTATCAAGTGTAATAAACCTATCCGCTGTGTATGTGACAACATCATTAGACATATCACCTCTTCTAGCTCTAGGGTCTATATTTCTTCCAGGTGTGCCCATGGCATCACCATCAGTACCATATGTGTATGCTGGCAAAACTGATAAAGCTAATAATTCAGCTCTCTCTTCATCAGATAAATTAGGCTTATACGCAAACTCGATAGCCCACCTGTCATATTCACCTGGCTCAGTGGGAAAATAATTTCCTTGTTCTACACCGGGAGGAGCAATGTTTATTGGGTCGTAATCCATTATTGAGGAAATTGTGGCGCCGCCAGTTATACTCGTGTCGTGAACTTCCCTTGGGCCATAAAGATAACTAGCACTGAAATTATGTCTCAAACCAATGGTATGACCAACTTCATGCATAGTAAGGCTTATCATCCACTGCTCAAGCGGATCGTTTTCAGGAGTCCAGCCCCATAATTTTCTGTAGTTATAGCCTCTTTTTATTGCATTAAATTCTTGGACAATATCTGCTGCTATTAATTCTCCAGTTCTAGGGTTTCCAATGCTTGGGCCGTACCCAGAAAATGCAGGTCTTGGAGATGAAGACCATCTAACAACATTATATTGCACATCGCCAGCATCCCATTCAGCATCATCTGGCTGAATCTTTGCAACTACTGCATTCTTAAAACCAGCTCTTTCATAGGCAATATTCCAAGCCTCTATACCCTTCACTATCATTGGTTTTATTTCTTCGGGCGTAGCTTTATCAACCCAAAAAACAATAGGTTTTACAGGTTCAGATAGTTCAGCACTTGGGTCTTTTTTAATTAATCGCCATTTATTTATAAGGTCTCTTTGTGGGTAATTGTCATAAGTAGACATATCTGTAACTCTTTGAGAAAAATAACCTACTCTTTGGTCAGCTACTCTTGGTTCAAAGTTATCATCAGGCATCTCGACAAATAAATGTCTGGCAACAATTGACGTGAATCTTGCATCAGCCACTGCGTATACAGCACTTCTCTGATTTGGTGTTGCATTAGCAAATCCATAAGTTACTTCTACAGCAGTGTTTTTAGGGTAATTTCTTACCTGGTTTATGAATGTCTTGCTACTATCTAATCTTCCAAGGTCAAGGTCAATAAACTCTCTATATTGTCTTGGAAGATTTGGTGATACTGCTGATAAAGTTTCAGATACAAATAAATCATTAACAGAAATGATTATTCTTCCATCTTCCTCAACCACAATTTCAAATTTATCTAAAAAAGCTTCAAAGACATTTGTAAGATCAGCTTTACCGATGTTGTTATCAGTTTCATTTGAAAAATAAGTATTCTTTTTGTGTAAGCTTAGCCCGTCTTTAAACCTTCTAAATTCTAATATCGAGCCATCTCCTAGAGCGCCGCCTCTAGTTCCAGCTGCTTGCGGAGCATTCATGGAATAAGCAAAATAGATAAATTCTTTATTGAGATCTTCCACTGACAGCTCAAGAAAATATTCATCGTCCTCAATATTTTTATATAATTTTAAAAATCCTTCACTTGTTTCATATTCACCATCTTCAAGAAATTCCTGAATAGTTTCATAATCTGCAGATTCTTCATCTAGTCCCATTTTTTCTTTCATTTCTGGAGGCATTCTTTCGAGCACTTCTGGAGGGATATTTTGCATATCTGGATATGCATTAATCAAAGATGAAAGTAAGATAATTTGCAATATTCTATTCATAGTTTTTCCTTGTATAGTTTTTTATTATTACCATATATGTTGCATTAACATTTAAAATCAATGGGAAATTAGACTATCACAAAATGAAAAAATTAGAAAAAATATTATTCGTTATAACAACCACTTTAGCTGCGGTTAACATCTCTGCAGATATTTCAAAATTAAACGTGCCTGAGGGATTTGTTGTTTCAAGCTTCACGCAAGAAATTGATGATGCCAGACAGATGGTCGAAGGAGAAAATTTTCTATTTGTTGGTACAAAAGGTGCAGGAAAGGTCTATGCGATCAACAAAGCAGAAACAAACAAAGTTCTAACGATTGTGGAAGGACTTGATATGCCAACTGGTGTAGCTATAAAAAATGGTCATCTGTATATTGCAGAAAGTGATGCCATTCATGTAATCAGAAACATCGAAGAGAATTTAAGTAGTGGTAATGAAATCATTTCTGAGGTAGTTTTTGACGATTTGCCAAGACAAACAATGTGGAATCCGTTAAAAAAATCATGGCATGGCTGGAAATGGATTGATTTTGGTCCTGATGGGGCATTATATATTTCAGAAGGAGTTCCTTGTAACGTCTGTGATGAGGCTGATGAAAGGTATGGGACTATTTTAAGATTAGCAGATGGCAAGCTTGATATTTTTGCTGATGGTGTAAGAAATAGTGTTGGTTTTGACTGGCACCCGGTAACTAATGAGATGTACTTTACTGATAATGGTAGAGATTGGATGGGTGATGATATTCCTCCTTGTGAATTAAATAGAGTTAGTTCAGCTGGGAAGCATTTTGGTTTTCCTTTCGTGCATGGCAAAAATATTCAAGATGACGCATACAAAAAACCAGATGGTTTTAAATATGAAGAGCCTGTTTGGGAATTTCAGGCACACACAGCACCCCTAGGCATAAAATTTTATACTGGTGATGCCTTTCCAGAGTATTACAAAAACGGAGCGTTTGTAGCTCAGCATGGATCTTGGAATCGCTCAAAAAAAGTTGGCTATAAAGTGTTATTTATGAAATTTGAGAAAGGAGAAGTTGTTTCTTCAGAAACATTCATTGATGGTTGGTTGCAAGGAGAAGAATCTTGGGGAACACCTGTATCTCCACTTTTTCTCAAAGATGGAAGCATGTTAATTTCAGATGACAAGTCAGATTCAATTTTTAGAGTTACTTATCAAGGTTAATTAATAGTATCTATTAATATGTCATCTGAACCAGCAGGCATTGAAACTAAAGTCCCATCATCAGAAACATAGTAGTTTGAAAAGATCTCACCTACACCGCGAACATACATTTGCTCACTAACATAATTCCTGGGAGCTGGTATCAAATGATAATAAACCAGTAAATTTACATCAGCTTTTTTTGCAATTTCGGCAACTTCTACTGTAGTTGCATGATAATCCTGAATATCAAACAAAACTTTTGAAAGTACCTTATTACCAGATTCATCTGTAACCTTCTCCATAGATTGAATCAACGGTTTGGCAAGAGCTTCGTGTAGTAAAACATCTACTCCCTTTGAATATTCAACCATGACATCCAATGCAACCGTATCTCCACTTATGACCATAGACCTATCCTTATACTCAACTTTAAATGCGTAGGATGGATCTACTGGGTGATGATCGACTCTAAAAGCAGTGATTTTTGTATCTTTATTTTCAAAAATTATTGTGCTATCACCATCAAATTCAACAACATCATAACCGTATGCTTCTAATGGCAGAATATTGCCATGATGTTCACTTCTGTAAGAAGCATCTAATTCGTAAGCTAATCTAAATCCTTCTATTGTTGAGGCTGTACCAACTGGCCCTAGTACTGGCAGGTGTTCTTTTCTTCCCCCTAACCAAGTTTGAAACTGAATTTCTGGCACATCGCTGATATGATCAGAATGCAAATGACTAATTATTAATGCTTCTAAATCAGTAAAATCAATGCCCCAACTTTGTAGGTTTGCTGCACTACCTTCACCTGAATCAATAATAAATTTTGAAGTTCCTGCTTGGACTAATAAACAAGTTTCTGCTCGATTTGGGCTAGGCAGAGGCGCTCGTGATCCACAAACTGCCACTGATAGAGCATCATCTAAAAAAATTTCATTTGAAGTTGAAGATAGGATTTCATTAACAACATTTTTAAATAATCTATCTTGAACCGCATGATTCTGTATTAATAGAAAACCCAATAGTGCAATTACTATTAGAGTAATAAATACGTATTTGATGATTTTCACTAGGTCCTCTCCTTAAGCGATATTATAAAAAAGATAAGCAGGAATCCAATAACAAAAGGAGCGTAATCACTCCCTGGAGTTGGTCCTGTCTTATAAATAAGATCTAAACCATGCTGAAATTTAATAATTGTTTCTCTCAGAATCCATTCCAACAGCCATATAAAATACATTAGTGGTATCAAGCTTTTATATTTGAAGATGACAATCCAACTCATTAAACAGCACAATAATTGCATCTGTCCCCAAAGAGAACCAAATAGATAAACGACTTTATTGGGATCAGGATCCCCCTCAAAAACTATAATATTCGCAATAGAGTTTAAGCCAGCATCTTCTGCTAATAAATGAATAAGGCTTCTAGCAGTATTCACTACCATGAAGAAGATAAAAAAATATAAAGCTATTTTTGGTCCATGAAAATGATTATCAGCTACTGGAGGAAGAAATCTTTTCACAAAACTTCAATGTTGAGCTGGCCTTTTATGCCTGCTTCTCTATGAGCGCTAGTTTTTATGTATTCTGGATCAGTCATCATTTTAAGCATCGCTGCTCTGTTAGGATACTCAGCCACAGCAACTAGATCCCAAAGTTCATCAATTTCACCGATCATGAGCCTTGAAACTGGGCCACTAAAGACTATTTTGGCACCAACTTTCTCAAGATGTTTTTTTACTTCCTCTCCATAAAGCATGTAAGCTTCAAGACCTGATAATTTAGTTTCTCGACCATCAGAATATTCAGCATTATCTTTTAATTTAACTAAGTTAAGCATCTTTATTGGTCCTAAATCAGGGTTATCATCGAAGCCTTTAAGTTGCTCTTCATTTGGAAAAATTTTATTTTCGAATTTCATTTTTTATCGCCAAATAATTTTGCTAATTCTAATCTTGCGATACTTCTCCTATGAACTTCATCTGGACCGTCTGCAAGTCTTAAAGTTCTCATATGTGCATACATACTTGCAAGAGGAAAATCTTGGCAAACGCCTGCTCCACCATGCATCTGAATGGCCCTATCAATTACGTTACATGCCATGATAGGTGCAGCGACTTTAATTTGTGCAATTTCACTTGCAGCAACTTTGTTACCGTATTTATCCATCTTCCATGCAGCATCCAGTGTTAGAAGTCTTGCTTGGTTTATTTCCATTCTTGAATCAGCTATTACATCGAAGTTTCCACCAAGTCTGGCTAGTTCTCTTCCAAAAGCTTTTCTTTCCATAGAACGTTTACACATCAATTCAAAAGCAACCTCTGCTGCTCCAATGGATCGCATGCAATGATGAATTCTGCCTGGTCCTAATCTTCCTTGCGCAATCTCAAAACCTCTGCCCTCTCCTAAAATTACATTCTCATAAGGAACTTTTACGTTATCGAATTTCATATGTGCATGTCCGTGAGGCGCATCATCATAACCAAAAACATGCATCATTCTTTTAACTTCAACCCCAGGTGTATCCATGGGAACCAAAATCATTGAATGTCTTTGGTGTCTTTCATTTTCAGGATTAGTTACACACATGAAAATTATAATTTTGCATCGTGGATCCCCAGCGCCAGAAGTCCACCATTTTTCTCCATTAATGACCCAATGACCATCAACTAACTCAGCCGTAGCTTCCATATTCGTTGCATCTGATGATGCTACTTGTGGCTCAGTCATACCAAAAGCTGAACGAATTTCTCCATCCAGTAAGGGTTTTAGCCATTCATCTTGCTGTTCCTTTGAACCATAGCGTACTAGTACTTCCATATTTCCTGTATCTGGTGCACTACAGTTCATTGCTTCAGAAGCAAAATGGGTTCTGCCCATGACTTCAGCCAAATGAGCATATTCATAATTTGTCAATCCAGCTCCATAGTCACTGTCTGGCAGAAAAAGGTTCCAAAGACCCCTATCACGAGCTTCTTTTTTTAAGTCCTCAATTTCTGGATGTGGCTCCCATCTCTTTTCAGCTGGGATTTCTTGCTTGAGAATATCTATCTCAGCAGGCATTACAACTTCATCTATGAAGCTCTTAACTTTCGGGAGGTAAAAATCAATTTTTTCAGTGCTTTCAAATTTCATAATTTTCTATATATAAAAAAAACTTCTAAAATACTATAAATAATATTTATAATAGTCTCATACAATTATAAGCCATTTATGAAATTAAATAATCTCGATTTAAACCTGCTAGTTGTCTTCAATGCTATTTATTCAGAAGGGAGTTTAACTAAGGCTGGTGAAATTGTTGGCATTACTCAGCCGGCTGTCAGTAGTGCATTATCTAAGTTAAGAGATTACTTCGATGATCCTCTATTTATTAGAGTTGGACAAGGAGTTCAGCCTACAGCAAAAACAGAGAATATTATTATTCATGTACGTGAGGCCTTAGCCATATTGCAGAAAAGTTTAGAAACTCCGGATGCTTTCGATCCAGCAGAATCAAGCAGAACTTTTAAACTTTCACTTAACGATGTTAGTGAAGGCAGAGTATTGCCAATATTAATGGATAAAGTTCATAAAGTTGCGCCTAAAGTAGGTCTTAGTAGTTACTACACAAGAAGAGATGATCTTCAACATGCTCTTGCAGCAAATGAAGTTTGTTTTGCTGTTGACCCGTTTCCACCTTCAGATTCAGATATTAAAAAAGAACTTATTTTTGAAGATGAGTTTGTTTGTGGTTTTAGAAAAGATCACAAATTAGCTGATGAGAAAAGCTTAAGCATAGAGCAATATTTGGATTTAGATCATATACATATTTCAGGTAGAAAAAGAGGTGGAGCGCTTGTAGATAATGCTCTAGCTAAACTACAACTTGATAGAAAAATAGTCCTAAGAGCACAACATTACCTTGTAACACCTGAAATACTTAATAGCACAGATATGGTGCTTACCTGTACCAAGTCTTTTGCTAATAAACATGAATTAGCTTACAAAACTCTGCCGTTTGAAGTTGCACCATCACAATTCTTTTTAGCTTGGCACTCTTCAAATGACAATGACCCAGGCTGCCTTTGGCTCAAAGAATTAATTAAAGAATCTTTTGCTGAAGCTAAGTCTAGATGGCATTAAAAATTCATTCTAAATCCGACTAATAAGAGGTAAAATAGCCAAACAAAATGAGTACTGATAGCTATTTTAAAGATTTACAAAAACTTAAATACCAAGACGAGTCTAGTCTTGTAAAAAACTTAATAGAATCTAATAGCTGGATCAATGATTCTTCAATCTATGACAATGCCGAATTAATTGTCAAAAAATGTAGGGAAGATAGAAACAAAACCAGACTAGATAATTTCTTTCTGGAATATGGCTTAAGCAACCAAGAAGGCATAGCCTTAATGTGCTTGGCTGAATCTCTATTAAGAATTCCAGATAATGCAACTTGTGATGAAATTATTGAAGAAAAGATTGGTGGAAAAAAATGGTTAGATCACTTTAATAGCTCTCCTTCTTTGTTTGTAAATGCAACAACTTTTGGGCTTTTTTTAGCCGAACAAGTCGTTGAGTTAGATAAGAATATCAGTGCAAACCCTATCAGCTGGTTCCAAGGTCTTACCTCTAGGATTGGAGATCCAATTCTTAGAGAGGCTATAAAGAAAGGCATGGAAATTCTTAGTGAGGAATTTGTATCTGGGATAGATATTGATGATGCATTAAACAAATTTGATTTTCCTAAAATCCCATGTTCGTTTGATATGTTAGGTGAAGCTGCCAGAACACAGTCGGATGTAGATTTCTTTTTTAACGCCTATGAAGAAGCGATTCGAAAAGTTGGTGAGAAAAATGCTCTACTGTCCAAATCTTTTCATGAAATATCAATTAAATTATCAGCTATACATCCTCGTTATGAAGCGACAAAAAAAGATCGTGTGATGGATGAGTTGCTTGAGCGAGTATATCAACTTTGTATTCAATCCGCTGCACATGATATCGCCTTAACCATAGATGCAGAGGAGCAAGATAGATTAGAACTTAGTTTGCATTTAATAGAGAATTTAGCGAAAAGAAAAGACCTTAAAGACTGGGGTGGTCTTGGTCTAGCAATTCAGGCTTATGGCAAAAGAGCTCCAACAGTAGTCAAATTTGTAGATCAACTTGGTGGTGATAGAAATGGTTTAATGATGAGGTTAGTGAAAGGTGCTTATTGGGATCAAGAAGTAAAAATTCATCAAGTCAAAGGGGCTGAAGATCTGCCCGTATATACCTCAAAGTCTTTTACAGACCTTAATTACTTGGCAACCGCTAAGGTTATTTCAGAGACAAAAAATCTACGACCATATTTTGCTACACATAATGCGCACACAATAGCAGGGATAATGAACCTTTATAAAGGCAGAGAAGACGAGTTCGAATTTCAAAGAATATTTGGCATGGGAGATTTAACGTATAGAAATGCAGAAAAAGTTTACGATAAATTCCCGTTAACGAGAGTATATGCACCTGTGGGTTCTAAAAAAGAACTATTACCTTACTTGGTTAGAAGGCTACTGGAAAATGGTGCAAACAGTTCGTTTGTTAACAAGTATCTGTCAAAAGATATCCCAATAAGAGATGTTGTAAAAAATCCAATTGATATTGCAACTAAAAACCTGAAAGAAAAAAATTATTTAAAACAAGTACCAAGACCAAAAGAAATTTTCTCAGATAGAGAAAATTCATTAGGTTTTGATTTCGGAGACCTAATGAAAATTGAAGAACTACAAAAAAAGATCAAAGCATATGATGGTCATAGATTTTATGCCTGCTCATTATTAAACGGTGAGGAAATTGTTGATTCCTATGAAGATAAATTTTCACCAAGCAATACAAGAACAAAAATTGGTGAAGTCTCATATCTATCAAAAGATAACTTGAACAAAATTTCTTTTATGGAAAATGCCTGGAGAAGTATGCCAGCCAGCGAAAGAGTATCAGTAATGAAAAAGGCAGCTGAACTCCTTCAAGAAAATTCGGATATGTTCTTTGCCTTATTGATAAATGAGGCTGGAAAATCACTCAAAGATTGTGATGCTGAAATAAGGGAATCAATTGACTTCATTAATTACTATAACTTGCATGCAGAAAAACTTTTTTCAGAAGTTGAGCTTGAAAGTCCCTCAGGTGAGCGAAATTTCCTCACAAATGCACCCAAAGGAAACTTTCTTTGCATAAGTCCTTGGAACTTTCCAATGGCTATATTTGTAGGACAAATAGCCGCAGCACTAGTTACAGGAAATAACGTTTTAGCGAAACCTGCTGAAGACACATCACTTATTGCTTTTCAAATAGTAAAATTATTTCACCAAGCAGGTGTTCCTGAGTCTGTACTGCAATTAGTTGTAGGCGGAAAAGAAATTGGAAATGAATTAACTAAAATGAGCAACCTAAGTGGAGTAGCATTCACAGGCTCCACTGCTGCTGCCAGATCTATCAATATAAATCTTGCGCAGTCAGAAGGACCAATCAAAACCCTTATTGCAGAAACAGGCGGACAGAATGCTATGTTCGTAGATTCATCGTCTCTCAAAGAACAAGTCATTGATGATGTTATTAGGTCGGCATTTTATAGTGCTGGACAAAGGTGTAGTGCGCTTAGGGTAGTATTTGTACAGAATGACGTTGCTGAGGAGTATTGGGATTATCTTAAAGAAGCAATGCAAGAGATTGAAGTTGGCGATCCAATGAAACCAAGTTCAGATATTGGACCAATTATTAATAAATCATCAATTTCTAAATTAAAAGATCACATTGCTAAACTAAAAAAACTTGGTAAACAATTTGTCGAAACCAAAGGAAGTATTAAGGAAGATTCCTTATTCATGAATCCAATAGCATTTAAAATCGATTCAATAAAAGAAATTGATGGTGAAAAGTTTGGTCCTGTACTCCATTTCATTAGTTATGATCCAGCCCACCTTGATGAGCTTATTGGCGAAATTAATGCAACTGGATTTGGTCTTACTATGGGAGTCCACTCCAGAATATTAGAAAAGGCTAAACAAATTTTTGATAAATCAAATGTTGGAAACTTCTACTTGAATAGAGATATTGTAGGAGCAGTAGTTGGTGTGCAGCCATTTGGTGGACAAGGTTTGAGTGGAACAGGTCCTAAAGCAGGTGGACCAAATTACCTTCATAGTTTTGTAACGGAAAAAACCTTCACTGACAATGTTATGGCAACAGGTGGTAATATAGACCTGCTAACTAAAAATAACGAATAATGATTAACAAAGTTTTCCTATTATTTACTGCAATAATGTACGGCTGGTTAGGTGGTTGGGCTTTATTTGATCCAATGTCTTATGTTGATGATGTAGGTTTAAGTATCAATTCCAATTTAGGATCAGCTGAAATTAGATCTGTATATGGAGGTATTAATTTTTTGATTGGTATCTTTTCACTAATAGCTATTTTTAAAACAAAACATCAAGAAATTTTCTTTAAGGTTCTAATGTTTATAATCTCAGGTATCTTACTTGGTCGAGTAGTAACATTAATTTATGGGGAATTCACATCAGCCTTTCTCGTTGGCTTTACTGCATTCGAGATTGTCTATTTTATATTTTTATTTGTAACCCTTAAAAATATGAAAAGGAAAATTTTCTAATGCCAGAAGGAATACTGTACGGACTTATAGATAATGGGGTGCTAGCTTTTGTTACATTGCTAGGTATTGATATAGATAAATATTTCAAAGGTTCTGGTGTAAATGGTGCTCTATATGGTGCACTCATAGGTAACTCTCTTTCTGATTTTCTTGGCGCCATAGTAGACTTTCCAATCTTATTAGCGCTAAACATTACGTTTGGTTGTTTAATCGTTATACCAATAGTTTGGTTTATTCTCTTATTTAAGAAGAAGTAGAATTTAACTCCACAAGTAGAGGACGAAGATGATCTAGGTCATAGCCTGCATCGGTTGCCAGTTCAATTGTTTCATCTACATCGCTATCAATAGCATTTGCGCATGCCCATATATTAATGCAGCGTGTGCCAGTTCTGCAGTAAGCAAGAGTTTTTACATTCTTATCAATTAAAACCTTTGTTTCAGTAATTAATTCTGTAGATAAGCTACCTGGGATCATTGGCAAATTTACAAAATCAATCTCAGCTTTTTTGCATGATGCCTCGATTAGTTCGAAATCTGTTTGACCAGACTCCTCACCATTAGGCCTATTGCATATAACTAAATTGAAACCTTGTTCTTTGAAATAATTTATATGTTCTTCGCTAATTTGAGATGAAACGTAAAAACTATCAGTGACTTTAATCATTCAGGTTTTTTTCCTGATTAGATGTTACCTTTTTAGCTTTGATATTCCTATCAGATTCAAAACTAAATAATCGACTTATTATTCTTGCCCTTTTTTGTTTAGGCGCATTAATTTTTTTTCTAAAATTTAAGTAAGCTTTTTCTCTAACTGGACCATAGCCTTTTACATCTCTTGAAGCTGCCACCAGCTCAATAAGTTTTTTGCTTTTTTGTCCTGCAATTAGATTGTCTATCTCTTTTAATTTTCTCTTAAATAATTCTTTATGTTCTATATCTTGTTTTCTATCAGCTGTAAGACGCAATGGGTCAAAAATTGTACCCCTTAAGAATGTCAAAGCTTTAAGGATCTTAAATATTGGCATTGCTACATATGCTGGTATTGCAATTTTTATAGGTCGGCCAGTTCTTTTATCTTTTATGAAAGAAATCATAGGAGGCGATAAATAGAATTTTAAGTTGTTCCAAGCCGAGAAATTTTCATTTAATATCTTTTCTGTATTTTCTATATGCATTCGAGCAACTTCGTATTCATCTTTTATAGCAAAAACTCTATAAAGCTCTTTTATTGCGTCTTTACTTATTGATTCTGTTTCTATTTCTTGTGACAAAATTTGATCAATAAGATTTTTATTATTTATGAAATCAGCAACTACTTTTTTATCATATTTAGTAATTCTTTCTAACCTATCTTCAAAAAGCTCAACTGAATTTAAGTTTTTTACTGCATCTTTATTTAAAAATTCAAAAATTTCATGATTAGGATTTATTGTGAAGAGCCTTCCAAGGTTGAAGTTATAAACATTTCTTTCTATCCCTACCCCATTTAATTCTATTGCTTTTATGATATTTTCAGCTTTGATTGGAATTAACCCATTTTGATAAGCACTTCCTAACATAAGCATATTAGTCCCAATAGCATCACCGGATAGCTCCTCGGATATCTTTATAGCCGGTACAAATGAAACTATATCTTTAGTTGTGTTCTCAAGCATTTTAAGTACATCGTTGTTTTTGAAATCTAGATCTCTTTTGGTAACAAAATCTGCTACTGGAATAGTATTGCTATTTAAAACTGTCAGTGTCTTCTCTTTTGAAACAACTTCTTGAATCTCTGGTTTTGTTCCTACTACACCATCACATGCAAGCAATATATCGGCTGCTCCTGGAGATATTTTTTGACTAAATGGTGTAACTCCCTGCTCATAAATTTTAATATGTGACCAAACAGCGCCACCCTTTTGAGCAAGGCCTGTCATATCAAGTACTGATGAATCTTTACCTTCATAATGAGCCGCATAAGCAAGAATTGCTGATATTGTTAAAACCCCGGTTCCACCGATACCTGTAAGCATAATATTTGCCACCTCACTATCATTAAGCATTTTTGGTTCGGGAAATTCTCCTAAATCCTTAAAATCAGTATTTTTCTTTATTTCAGCATCAACAGTTACGAATGATGGGCAAAAACCCTTTATACATGAATAGTCCTTGTTGCAGTTTGATTGGTTAATTTTTCTTTTTCTGCCAAGATCTGTTTCGAGAGGTTCAATTGAGACACAACTTGATTGAATTGAACAGTCGCCACAACCCTCACAAACTTCCTTATTGATCACAACCCTTTTTTTTGGGTCTTCCATCAATCCTCTTTTTCTTCTTCTTCTTTTTTCAGCTGCACAGGTTTGATCAAAAATTAGTACACTTACTCCTTCAAACTTACTTAATTCTTCCTGCTCAATAACTATAGAATCTCTGTGAAGGCTTTTAACACCGTTACCAACTAAATGATTATATTTTTTTGGGTCTTGCGATAGGATTGAGACTTTTTTGACACCTTCTGCTTGTACTTGTTTCACAATACCTTCAACATCCCAGTTTCCACCTATCTCTTGTCCACCGGTCATAGCAACAGCATCGTTATACAAGATCTTATAAGTAATGTTAACGTTTGCATCTAATGATGCTCTGATAGCTAATATTCCTGAGTGTTTATAAGTGCCATCACCAAGATTTGCAAATACATGCTTTTCTTTTGAAAAAGGTGCGATACCTATCCACGGTGTTCCTTCACCCCCCATTTGAGTAAAGAATTCTGTGCCTTCTACTGAATCAACTGCCATGTAGTGACAACCTATTCCTCCAAGAGCTCTTTTGCCTTCTGGTAGTTTCAGTGAAGAATTATGTGGACAACCAGAACAAAAGAATGGTTTTCTAATGATTGGAGCCTCATGATTTTTTTGCTCTTCTGCTCTTTTCTTGAACCACTCAAGATTTTTGAGTAATTCAGGATCACCAGTTATTTCATGAAGTCTTGTTGATATAGCTTCAACAATTGTCTGAAGTGGGAGATCATTTTCTGCGGGCAATAACCAACTACCGTATTCATCTTGTTTACCAATTACGGTAGGCCTTACATTTTCTTTCCAATTATAAAGCTGCCATTTAACTTGGTGTTCTATTAGTTCTCTTTTTTCTTCAACAACTAATACAGTATCTAGACCCTCACAAAACTCTCTCACACCATGTGGTTCAAGTGGCCAAGGCATGCCTACTTTGTAAATACAGATGCCAAGCTCACGTGCTTTTTCCTCATTTATATTCAACCATCTAAGGGCTTCTCGGACATCATTGTAAGATTTACCTGCAGTAATAATCCCCATTTTTGAATTACTATCTTTCCATAAAGGGACATCAATTTTGTTTGCTCTAACGAACTCTTGAGCTGCAAACCCTTTAGCTCGTTGCAATCTATAATCTTGTTCTCGCGGTGTATCGGTATATAAAATATTTCTTGGAAGATCTTTGTATTCGCCAAGGAAATTTTCGCTAGGAATAATAATTGGTGAATTCTCAATCTCGGTATCATACCTTTTACCGGAGTCGGCTACATCTGAAACTATCTTAAAGCCTGTCCAGCAGCCACTATATCTACTCATTGCAATGCCCAGAAGGCCAAACCTTATGATTTCTTCAACTCCAGATGGATATAAATAAGGCATGAAAGCACTCATAAAGTTATGGTCTGATTGATGGGGCAAAGTTGATGATTTTGCAGCATGATCGTCACCAGCTATTGCTAAAACACCTCCATGCTTAGAGGAACCTGCCGCATTAGCATGCTTAAACACATCCATGGTTCTATCCATACCTGGGCCTTTACCATACCAGATACCAAATACACCATCTTTTTCTCCCCTATCTTTAAATTCGCCTTGTTGTGAACCCCATACTGCGGTAGCACCTAACTCTTCATTTAGCCCGGGTTGATGAAAAATTGATTTTTCTTGCAAATATTTCTGTGCTCGGCTAAGTTCCAAGTCATACCCACCCAGAGGTGAGCCTTTATAACCAGATATAAAGCCACCTGTATTAAGATTATTTTTAGCATCAAGGTCTTTTTGGATGAGTGGAAGCCTGACAAGTGCTTGTATGCCAGTGAGAAAGATTTTTCCTTCCCTTTGGGTGTACTTATCGCTTAGAGAAATTTTCTTTTGCAACTTTTACTCCTATGGAAAACCATATTTAAGCTTCTAAATTATAAACTTTCTAAGAGATTTATGCTCTTTTTTGGATTTTTGAAGATTACACCCAATAATTTAAACAAGAATTTTAGAGATCGCCTTCTTTTCTTACTTCACTTCTAGTAACTTCGAACTTTTCTCCATACCTGGCTTCTAATTTTTCTTGGTTTTCGCTAATAACCTCAAATGGGTCAAGCTCCAATGCAGCACACGCCGTTACCCAGTACCACATAATGTCACCAAGCTCTCTTTTCATATGGAAAATATTTTCTTCTGAAGGTGGCTTACCTTGAAGAAACATTTTTTTTACTATTTCAACGAATTCACCAGATTCACTTCCTAAGCCAAGAGCAGCTGTAAGCAGTCTTGCTGACTTTACTGGTGAATTTTTTTCAATATCTTGCAAGCTATCCTTTAGAGCCTCTAAATCTAAACTTGGTTCGCTTGTAACTTTAGTAACAAAATCACTATAAGTTGAAAAGAATTCTTTTACTTCTTTGCTCATATAATTTCCTTAAAATTTTTCCATGTAAGGTCTCAAATCTAATTCATGAGTCCATGCAGTTTTTTCCTGTAAATGTAGATTGTAATATGCTTCGGCAATATGATCAGGATTTAATATCCCATCAACCTCTTTAAGCTTATAGATATCAGGGAAATTTTCTTTAATCCAAGGATGATCAATAGCTCCATCAATGATGGTATGCACAACATGAATGCCTTTAGGCCCTAATTCTCTGGCAAGAGATTGTGCTACTGCTCTTAGACCAAATTTAGCTGAAGAAAAAGCGGCAAAGCCAGCTCCTCCTCTTTTTGATGCAGTAGCTCCCGTAAATATTATTGTTCCTTTGTCTTTCAAATGTTTTGCAGCCTCTCTTCCAACAAGGAAACCTGCAAATGTAGCCATTTCCCAAACTTTTCTAAAAACTCTAGAAGTGGTCTCCTCAATAGAAAAAAATACATTAGCTCCAATATTGAAAACAACACAATCAATTGAACCTGATTTTGATACTTCAGAAAATAGATTTTTAACCTGTTCTTCATCTCTTGCATCAGCTGGTATTGCTGTTGCTAAGCCCCCGTTATCTTTTATTTCATCACAAAGAGAGTTTAATTCTTGGGAATGCCTCTCTCTTCTTACAGCAAAAACATGATGGCCCTCTTTTGCAAATTTTTTGGCTAAACTAGAGCCAAGTCCTGGCCCTGCACCGATAATAATCACTGATCCTTTCAAAACTATTCCAAAAATTAAATTTCGTCTAAGATTATATTAATCTAGTTGATACAAAATGTTGAAAATAAAATTTGTCTATGACATTGCAAGCCCTAACGGTTATTTATGCCACAAAGTTATTCCTGACTTTGAAGCAAAACATTCAGTTAAGTTTGATTATTTCATTTGTCTGCTTGGTGGTATTCATAAATTGACCAACAACACACCGCCTCTAATTGCTTATGCAGAAATACCAAATAAAAGTTCTTATTTTATGAAGGAAATTGAACGATTTGAGAAGTTTCATAAAATTGAAAATTTTCAGATGAATCCTCATTTTCCAATTAACACACTAACTATTCAAAGAGCTGCCCTTGTGGCAGAGGAAAGAGGCATTCTTATGGATTATGTCGATGTTATTGCAAAAGGTATGTGGGAAGAAAAGCTTAATTTAGGTGATAAAGATATATTGATTAATTACTTAAATGAAAATGGTTTGGAAGGTTCAGATATTATTGAACAAACTTCGAATGATGTAATTAAGCAAAAACTTATTAAAAATACAGAAGAAGCAGTAGCAATGGGAGCTTTTGGTGTTCCTACTTTCTTTATTGATAGAGAAATGTTTTGGGGTAAAGAAGCTCTGAGAGAAATGCCTGATTATTTTTAACTTATAGAAAGTATTGTTTTGGCTATTAATGTTGGCTGATTTTCTTGAGAGAAGTGACCAGCATTAATTCTTTGATGATTCATACCTTTAGCTCCAGCAATCTTTTCAATAATATATTTATCACCATCTTTAAAAGACGCGTCGTGTTCCCCAAATATTGCTACTGTAGGTCTATCAAACTTTTTTAGAACTTCCCAAGCTTTAATGTTTTCTTCTACTTCAGCGTGTTCTTTCGTAATAGGCACAATTGTAGGAAATACTCTTGCTGCAACCTTAAATGAATCGTCTGGAAAAGGAGCGTTATATGCATCTATTTCAAAATCATCTAATGCTTTAAGACTTCCTTGATAGACAATCTTTCCTGCATTGAAATCTTCTACCGTTTGGCTGTAATTTAACCACTGTTTAAAGCCTTCAGATGCTCCAGATCCAACAGGTAAACCGGAATTAGACACCACTAGTCCAGAAAATTTTTCTGGATTTTCTGCCAATATCCTTAATCCTATTAAACCTCCCCAATCCTGTGCAAACAAAACAACATTATCTAGCTGCAAATATTCAAAAAGTTGTGAAACCCACATAATGTGATTTGCGTAAGTATAATCATCCTTGTCTGTAAGCTTATCTGATTTACCAAAACCAATAAGATCAGGTGCAATAACTCTTTTACCCGCTTTGGTAAGTATTGGAATAATGTGCCTGTATAAGTAACACCAAGTTGGCTCTCCATGTAAAAGCAATACCACATCATCAGATTCTTTATTCTCATCTAGAAAATGCATGCGCAGATTTTGTCCGTTATAACTAGATTCAAAATAATTTGGTTTAAAGTCAAAGTCCTTTAGATTCTCGAATCTTGCTTCAGGAGTTCTTAAAACAGTCATATATCTATTCTAGTGAAATAATTTATTCCTTTCTTAGAGTCTTTAGATTTTTCAAGCATTAATTTTGCAATATCAGTTGCTTTAACATTTTTAAATTTTGCTAGGGGGCCAACTAAAAAATTTCCAGTAGCATTAGTAATGTCTTCAAATAGTTTCACATCATGGCCTATTGGCTTTTCCCTTTCTCCCAATAAATGGCTTGGTTGAATAATATTAAGTACTTCAAAGTTTAGATCTTTCAGCTTCTCCTCCATTAAACCTTTAATCTTAAGATAATAATTAAAAGAGTTTTTGTTTGCCCCAACTGCTGAAACAACTGTGACACTTTTAACGCCTATTTTTTTTGCTTTTTCAGCAAGACTAGTTACATATTCATAGTCGACTTTGTAAAAAAGTTTTTTTACTGATTTGCGCATAATCACAAGATCTAAGAGTTCTACAGGAAAGCCAAGACATATGAATAAATGATCAGCAGGTGGTAAGTCATAATCGCTATCAAAATCGACCAATTTTTCTTGTACGTTATTTGCGAAACTAAAATTTCTTCTAGCTAAAGCAACCACTTTATTTTCCTGAGGGATTATATTTATAAGACTTTTTCCGATAAGTCCTGTTGAACCTGCTACAACATACTTCATATAGGTATATATATAAGGATAATAATTTTTTTCAATTGTATGACTAAGTTTAACAAAGAAGATATTTCAAGAATCATTGAGATGGCATGGGAAGATAGAACTCCTTTTGAAGCAATAATGCAGGAGTTCAACTTAAATCAATCTCAAGTTAAAAAACTTTTAAAAAAAGAGCTAAGTTCTGGGTCTTTTCTAGCATGGAAAAAGAGAGTAAAGGGAAGAAAAACTAAACACGAATCTTTGAGAGGGTTCAAGGTTGGCCGCCATCAATCTTATGACAACAATAAATTTAAGTCTAAGTAGAAAGCCTAAGCCTTCTTCACAATAAATAATAAGAATGCTGCAACAACTAACTCAACTATAATTTTGTCAGCTGAAAAATCGGCACCATGAAACAAGTATGCGATAGTTCTAGAAACTGCTGCCAAACTTAGTAATGCTATAGGAGCATAAAACCAATGCTTCTGCTTTGTATAAGCTCCCAAAAGTATGAAACTTCCTAGAACAAGAAAAAAACTACCTATATCACCAATCTGAGTGCTTAAGCCAGCTCCGGATAACAATGACATTCCCAATGCTTCTGCTGAAGCAGCTGGAGCAATAAGCCACATAATCCCATTAATAAAGAAAAGAAAACCGGCTGTAAAAGTTACTATATTTAAAATTCTATCCATAACTTATCCTCGAAGAAATCAAGAAAAGTGTCAAATTTTTAGGGCCTTAAATTTTGGGAAGCTGGAAGATATCTTCAACTGAGCATTTCAAGACTTTTGCTATTTTTAAAGCCAGAACAGCAGATGGAACATAAACACCATTCTCTATGGAGTTGATGCTCACTCTAGAAACGCCAGCTTTTTCTGAAAGTGCCTGCTGGGTTAGGCCAGCAGACATACGGATAGTTTCTAAATTATTGAGGAGTTTTCTATGGTCTTTGCCCAAAATGCGCTCGTTTATCTTTTCTCAAAATCTTCAACTGCTTTATTGATCTCTTCACTCTCTCTTGGGTAAAGGTAGCCAGCAATAATTAAACCTATGCCAATTGTAAAAACTAGTGCACCAACACCTTTTAAAATTGAACCTAGGAAAAACTCACCAAATAGATATAAGCCGATCCCTGTAAAAGAAGTAGTTACCCCATCTCTTCTATAATCACGCGGACTCTTTTTCTCTTCTTTAAAACTTTTTAATAAGTCTTCAACAACATCTGGATCTTCAACATTCTTACTTACTTCAATTAATGCGTTGTATTTATCTCGATTTTCTTTTGCTTGGAAGTAAAAGACTATAAACACAATAATAATCGGTAAAAGTATACCCATATAAGGAATACCAAGCGCTAAAACACCATGCAACCAGCCATCAGCAGCATGAGCTGTTTCAATTTCAAAGCTACTATCTATGTTCGGATCTAGGATAGATTCTTCAAGTATTTGAGTTTTTTCTTGTAAATTCATTTTTGCTCTCCTTTCATAGTGTAAAGTATACTTAACATTAATATAATGTAAAGCAAACTTTACAATAATTTTAGATTATTAAGAGAACCAACTCGCGATCTAGAATTAAATTTTATCTTCTTCAAGAAAAAATACGACTGAATACCCTTTTCTTTCAAGACAAGCTTCTAAATTTTTATATTCGCCTAGCTCTGATACTGCATCAGCAGAAGCATATGTAGCCCAACTACCAGCTGTAAAAATTGCAACTCCTGGTAGTAAAAGTGATGAGACCCAACCACCGGTTGTCGCCACATCAATTAAGGCTATCAATCCTACTACTCCAAAATAACCACCAACAACTTTCATTGGCACTCTTATGCTTCTAGCTTTACCTTCAACTTCTGCTAAGCAGATGTATATATCATCATTCATTAAATCTACTGAACTATTAGGCTCTATTAATACATATGCAGGAGTTCCATCAATGTGCAAAAACTTATTCTTTTCAGGGGCTGAATCTACGGTATTTACAGCACAAGAGGCTGTTAACAACAATGATAATATTAAGCTAAATCTAAACATTGTTAAAAATGGTAGGGATGGAGGGAGTCGAACCCCCACGCCTTACGGCACTGGAACCTAAATCCAGCGTGTCTGCCAGTTCCACCACATCCCCGGTAGATTGCATATTCTATATGACAAAAGCGAGTATTAAACCTAAAACAGCAAAAATAACCCACATAATTGTTTCGTTTTGATTGCCCTTTTTAAAGGCCATATAGGCTAAAACCCAGAAAACAATGGGAGAAAGTAGCAAAAAAGCTTTACCAACTAAAATGGCTACTGGTATCAAACAAACAACCAGAAGTACTTTAAAAAAAGTCTCATTCAGTAGATTGTTCACTCTCGCTCTCCTCTTTTAAATCTTTTAATTCTTTTTCAATTGCCTGTAGATCTCTTGTAAGACCATTTAACCTATTAAGGACATCAGCAACTTTCTGATTGTTTTGTCTTCTGTAAGAATCAACGGCATCAATTGATGCTTGATTATCTTCAATAACCTGTTTTTGTTTGTTTAGCTCATTAGTGACCAAAGTTATTTTTAACTGTAGATCTTCTGCCAACTGAATTTTTTGATTTATTGCAGTCAGTTGATCTTCAAGTCCTGTAGAAATAGCCTTTAAATTCTTAATGCTTTTCTCGTTTTGAATGGACTTATTCTCTTGGGCTTTGAACTTATCTAAATAACCCTTTCTGTGTCCCCATAATTTTCTTACCTCTTTATCCAAAAAAGCTATTTGATCAGTCATAGTTTCCATATTCTGCTCTGAGTCTTCATTGGTAATTGATAGCTTGCCCTCTATCACTTCAATCTTGTCTGATATTTCAGTCAGAGCATTACCATTATTATTCTTCTGCTCTTCGATATAGAAATACATACCAACTAGAGAAGCCATAACGATAACAACTAGCAACGCGCTAAACATTACTTGACCATCGCCCTTGGATTTTCTTCTTGGTGGTATTCTGGTTGGTTGGCTCATAGTAGTATTCTAAAGCAAAAATTACGCTTGTGAATGAACTTAGATTAGACTGATGGTTATGAATTTAAATAATAAGAATGAAATCCTCAAAAGAGCAAACTTCCTATTGAGAGATGGAATTAAGAATAGAGATTCTTTATTTCATACACCAATAATAAGCACACTTAATGATAAGCAAATATCTTCAAGAGTAATGGTTTTAAGGGATCATAATGCTGCTAAAAGAATAGTTAGATTTCACTCAGATGTTCGTTCAGATAAAATTTCTGAATTAAAAATAAATAAAAATATTGCTGTAATTGGATATGATCCAAATCTCAAGACACAAATAAGACTTTCAGGATTAGCTAAAATAAATCATAAAAATAATTTGGCAAAAAAGGCATGGAATGAATCACAAGCCATTTCAAAAAAATGCTATTCCGTTAAAGATGGATCAAGTTTCAAAATGGAAAAGCCCGAACTTTACGACTTTCACATGAAAGACATTGTGGTTGAGGAAGGTTATGAGAATTTCTGTACTATTGAAGTTCACTATAGTTCATTGGAATTTTTATACTTGCAGAGACAAGGCCATAGAAGATGTAAATTCACATGGAACAAACAAGGGAAACTTAGAAGTTTCTGGTTGGTGCCTTAAAAAACAAGCTCAGATAAAAAGCTCTCTACGTATTTGCTGATTTCTTCCTGTGAAAGTTTTAACTCAGAATCAACATATTTTGTAGATCTAAGACCAGTCCAAAGCGGATCACCGCTCTCGACATCATAAAGGGTAAGTCTTAGATAAGACCTTTCTGTGTCATTTAAACTATCGTCAAAAAAAGGATCATAGTAGTAATATGGATATCTTCTTGCACTTCTTCTGTTTTTATTTTCAACTGATAACGATATAACAGCCTTAAACCCAGGTTTTTTTGCATCTTCTGTTAAGCCTAGATTCTCCAGTTGCTCACTAAATTCTTTCTTTAATCCGGCATTAGTGAATGGACTAACTTTTACGTCTTCACTTTTATCAGATATTGAGACCATAAAGGTTTCATAATCGTTTAGATTAAAAGTGCTTACTTTTTCTACGCTTACAGGGTTGGAACTACATCCAACAATCACTATTAATGATAGAAGTGCTAATATTTTTTTATACATACTTTATTTATGACCTAAATTATATATATTAGTTCAATTAAAATAATTCAAGATGAATAACTACAAACTTATAGATAAAAAAAATAATCCCTCACTGGGCTTTGATGCAGAAAGATATTTATTGGATGAATATGCCTCCGAACACATCCACCTGAAAAACAATTCAAAAGAGCTAGTCTTCATGGTTATGTTTAGAACCATACCAGAAGATTCTTCTGGTGTAGCTCATATTCTTGAGCACACAACATTATGCGGTTCTGAAAAATTTAAAGTAAGAGATCCGTTTTTTATGATGTTAAGAAGATCTATGAGTACCTTTATGAATGCTTTTACTGCAAGTGACTGGACAGCCTACCCTTTTGCAACTCAAAGTAAGAAAGATTTTTACAACCTTCTGGATGTATATCTTGATGCAGTTTATTTTCCGTTGCTTGAGGAGCAAGACTTTATGCAGGAAGGACATAGACTTGAATTCTCGAAATTTGATAAAAGTAGTACTGACCTTGAATACAAAGGTGTGGTTTTTAATGAAATGAAAGGCTCAATGAGCAATATTACAAATACTACATGGCAAGCTTTAACTAGAAATTTATTTCCAGATCTAACCTATAGACACAATAGTGGTGGGGAACCAGAAGATATTACCTCATTAACACACGACTATTTAAAGGGCTTCCATCAAAAGTTCTATCATCCTTCAAATGCCACTTATTTCACTTGGGGGGATTTAGATGCTAAAGAGATTCAAACCTACATCAATAAGAAACTAGCTAAGAAATTTAAAAAGGTTGAAGAGAAAAACATTGAAATAGTCAAAGAACAAAAACCATTCAAAAAATCCGTTGTAGCGAATGAATTCTTTAACCCGGTATCCAAAGAGCAATCAGGACACCAAAATTACACAGCATGGGTTTTGGGTGAAAGTTTTGATATCAATCAATTATTGGAAGCACATTTAATTTCCTTATTACTCATGGATAATTCATCATCTCCTCTATATGGAGCTTTAGAATCAAATGATATAAGTAAATCTCCTGCTCAAATATTAGGCCTTGAAGATAGCATGAGGCATCTTGTTTTTATTTGTGGAGTTGAAGGTACAGAAGAAAATAGTCAAGACAAATTCAATAGCCTCCTTGAAAAGACTTTTAAGGATGTTTTGAAAAATGGTTTTTCCGATGAACAAGTATCTTCAGCACTCTATCAGCTTGAGTTAAATAGAAGAGAGATTTCATCTAATTCTCTGCCATATGGGCTACAAATATTATTATCAATGGCCCCTGGTGCATTGTATAAGGCTAATCCATTAGAATTATCCAACGTTGATGAAGCTCTAATCAGATTAAGAGAAAATGTTAAGAAAGATGGCTATTTAACAGGATTGGTCGAGAAATTTTTTGTTAAGAATAATCACAGAGTTGATCTTGAAATGGTTCCAGACCCAGAGCTCATTAATAAAAAAGAATCCGAGCTCAAAAAGATCCTAG
This sequence comes from uncultured Gammaproteobacteria bacterium, assembly GCA_913044115.1. Taxonomy (GTDB): domain Bacteria; phylum Pseudomonadota; class Gammaproteobacteria; order Magnimaribacterales; family TMED112; genus TMED112. The sequence continues at coordinate 39,561 of CAJWNO010000003.1, forward strand.
ACAACATTAAGTCTTCTATGAGTAGCAAAGATAAACTCGATTTAGTGAATAAGTCTAAAGAACTAGCTGATCGACAAAATGCTGTACCCAACAAAGAAGTTTTACCAAAACTTGAATTAAATGATGTACCGAAAAGTATAAGTTTTCCGAAAACTAAAAAACTTTCAACATTTGGCTATTCTCCAAGTTTCTATGAGCAACCTACCAATGGACTTACATATAATTCTGTCAGTAAAAGTTTAGATATTAGCTCTCAAGATGAGTTGAATAGCTTAATGATTCTATCTGCCTTGCTTGGAAAGGTAGGAGCTGGCGATAAAGATCATGTACAGCTCCAACAAGAAATATCTCGTATATCTGGTGGCATAAGTGTTTCAAATCACTTTTTCTACGATAAAAATGAAGAACTGAAAGGCAGAACTACTCTCTCCTCCAAGTTTCTTCCTGAAAATACAGTCGATACAACAAAACTAATCTTTGAGATACTCAAGAAAACAGATTTTACACATCACGAAAGAATTAAAGAACTTATGTTCCAAAACTTTATGGGCTTTCAACAATCAATAGTTGAGAATGGGCACAGATTCGCTATGTTAGGAGCCAGTGCAAGCCACAATAAATTATCGCATGTTCAAGAATCTCTTGGTGGCCTAAGTGCAATTTCTAAATTTGCTCCTTTTGTTACTCAACAGGATGATCTTATGAAAAAAGAAATTGAAAAAGTTGAGAATATGTATAACAAGTTTGATGAAATGAAGAGTGAGTTGCTGTTTGTTTCAAACAATAAGCTAAACAAAGATCAAATTAATCAAATTAGATCAATAGATTTCAAGAAAGATGGCTCAAGTAGTGTGAACGTTGATTTTATAAAAACTTTCAATAAAGTTGTTTTTCCAATCAACACACAGGTTAACTTTTCAGCTATGTCAATTGATGCACCACTATATGATGTTAAGGATTCACCAAAATTCCTTATTCTCTCAAGTTTAATGCGAAATGAATTTTTACATAAAAGAGTTAGAGAACAGGGAGGTGCTTACGGTGGTGGCGCTTCATATGATCCATTTTCTGGAACATTTAAATTCTTCTCATATAGAGATCCAAGGTTTATTGAAACTATTGAAGATTTCCAAAGCGCACTCAGTTGGGCATCGCTTGGCAGCTTCGATGAAAATATGATTTTAGAGAGCAAACTTTCAGTGTTGTCTGATATTGATAAACCATCTTCTCCAGCAGGCGAAGCTTTCAAAGATTTCAGGCTTTCAAGTGAAGATAAAACACAAAAGATGAGAGAAGAGTACAGAAAAAATATATTTTCAGTTTCAAAAGAAGATTTAGTAGAAGCTGCTACTTCACTAAAATCAAAACCTTATAGTGTGTTTTCTATTATTAATCCTAATCTAGAGAAAGTTGCTCAAGAGCATGATTTCTTAATTAAAAGAATTTAAAAAATATCCCAGAAACTTTTCTTTTCTTTTAGCGGGCAGGTCTTAAGCTGTCTTTCGTATCTCACAGCATTGTACTTAACTTTTTTAGCAACATCTAAAAGCCAATCTTTGTCTTTATAGCTTTTTCTTTTGTAGCCTCCATAGCCTTCATGATAAGCAATGTATAACTTATCAACTTCATAGTTTCTTATTCTTACCGAGGATGCTTTAGATAAATACCAGCCAATAAAATCAACTGAACTGTCAAAGTTCGATCTATTTGCTCGGTTTTTACCTGTTTCCTTTTGATACTGCTCCCAAGTTCCCTCTATAGCTTGTGAATAACCTCTTGCAGTAGTTGGCCTCTTCCAAGGAATAAAGCCCAAAACTTTCTCTCTTTCTGGTGCAGCTTTTGAGTCAAAAGAAGATTCTTGTCTAATAATTGCCATAACCGTACTTGGGTCTGCATTCCATCTCTGCTTGGCACTCATTAAGGAGTTTACCCACTTTGGATTTTCTTGCAGTATGTCGCAAATATCGTCTTGATTATTAGGGATTTTGTTTGCGCAAGCAGTTAGCACTACTAAATTTAAGATTATTAATACTTTTCTCATATTTTTAAAAATTCAGTTAATTTTGTTTCGTCAATTAATTCTATTCCAAGATCCAAAGCTTTTTTATATTTTGATCCAGCTTTTTCACCGTACAACAGAAAATCTGTCTTTGCGCTTATGCTGCTGGATGGTATCCCACCTTTTGATTTTATTATATCTTTGAGCTCATCACGGCTGAAGTTTGCGAAAGAGCCTGTAATTACAATTTTTATACCATCAAGATGACTATCCTCTGCAACAATAAACTTTTGAATCTCTAACTGCTCAAGTAAAGCATCTATTCCAACAGGATCATTTTGAAAAAAATCTTTAATATTATGAGCTACAACATCTCCAATACTATCAAGTTCTATCAAGTCATCTAATGTAGCATTTCTAAGGTTTTTAAATTCTTTAAAATGCCTAGCAAGAGCGGATGCTGTTGTCTCTCCTACTTCTGGTATTCCGAGTGCATTGATAAATGTTTCAAGCTTAGGTTCTCTTGCACTTTCAATACTTTGAAAAAGATTATCAATTGATTTTTCACCAAAACCCTCTAATTCTTTAAGTTCTGACTCATATTGTTTTAATTTAAATAAATCTGAAACTTTTTTAACAAAACCAAGATTTATTAAGTGCGTATTAATTTTGTAGCCCAGCCCATCTATATTCATGGCTTTGCGAGAAACGAAATGTTCAAAATAGCCAAAAAGCTGCTTCTTGCAATTCATGCCAGCATCACACTTTAAGAATGGACCATCTAAACGCAAAGAATTACTGCATGATGGACAATTCTGAGGAACATCTACTTCCTGCTCAGAACCAGTTCTGACATCAGGATTTACTTTTACAATTTGCGGGATTACATCACCTGCCCTTTTTACTAGTGCAGTGTCACCTACTTTAATATCTAACCTTTTTAATTCGTCCATATTATGAAGTGATACATTAGAAATATTTGCTCCCGCTATTAAGACCGGTTCTATCGTAGCGTATGGTGTTACAATCCCGGTTCTTCCAACTGAAAATAAAACATCATTAATTTTTGAAAATTTCTCTGCAGCAGGAAATTTCCAAGCGACTGCCCATCTAGGTGCTTTTGATACAAAGCCAAGCTTATTCTGAAGATCTACGTCATTGACTTTAACAACAGCTCCATCAATCTCATAATTCAATGAATCTCTTGAGTTAAGTATTTTTTTGACTGCCTCTTCAGCAATATTTTTATTACCAAAAGTGATCTGATCGCTTATTGGAAGATCATTCTTAACTAAAAATTCTAAAAAATCTTTATGGCTATTTAAGGTTAGATCATCTGAGTGGCCACCTAGAGCGTATAAAAAAATATCTAAGGGTCTCTGTTTTACTATTTCAACATCTAAGTTTCTTAAGGTGCCTGCTGCAGCATTACGAGGATTGACAAATTGTTTGCCTCCTTCCATTTCAATTTTTTTATTTATTTCATTGAAATCTATTAAGTTAAAAAATATCTCACCTCTAAGCTCAACAACTTTAGGAACATTATGTTTTAGGCTGTGTGGAATTTTCTTAATAGTTTTAATATTTTCTGTTACTACTTCACCAACTTCCCCGTCCCCTCTTGTTACAGCTTTAGTAAGATGACCATCTTCATATGTGAGTGATATCCCAATACCATCAAATTTTGGCTCGATCGCATACTCTATCTCATCGGCAGCAACCCTTTTCATAATTCTTTCTTCAAATTTTTCAAAATCCTCACTATTGAAAACATTTGCTAGTGAAAGCATTGGTTTAAGATGTGTATGTTTTTCAAAACCTCTAGAGGGTTTAGCTCCAACAGTCTCAGTTGGTGAGCCTTGAGATATTCCTACTTGCGCCTCTAATGACTTTAATCTTTGATATAAGGCATCATACTCTTCATCGCTTATCTCAGGACTATTTTCTGAGTGATATAGAAGATTATGCCTCTCTATCTCAATCTTTAATTGTTTTATTTCATCATTAACTGACATAAGAGCCTGTCTTTAAATCTATTTTATTTGCCGTATCTCTATAGTTGTTTATCGCCTGTTCAGTTAGGGGATTGTCGTTGTCGTCAAGTAGCTTCATTTCAAAAGCTTCAGCAACTTTTCGACTTACCTTTAACATCTCATCAAAGGTCTTCATTACATTACGCTGGCCCTTTAAATGTAGGACAACTGTTAAAAAAGATACTGTTTCAAGCCCATCAAATTTGCCTGGTACCTCACCATTTAAAATTTTAAAACCTTGATTATTGGCACTGTCTTCAGATTCAAAGTAGCCATCTTTATAGATAATTTCATTAACTTGAAGTTTTTGTTTAATCACTTCCAGTTTAGGTTTCTTATCGAGTTTTGCGGCTAGATGAAGAACAATGAGTTTGCCTTCATTTTCATCAATAAGGTTTAGTTCTGCTTGTTTTGGTACACGAATTTCGTTTACCTCTTGTTCGTTCTTTTCTTCTGCTTCCTCTTTTTTTAGAAATTTAAATCTATCACCCAGATCTTTTGATAGCTTAATATCTCCTCTTTCCTGATAAGTCTTATAAAGTTTGTAGGCTAGTATTCCAAGAAGAATTAAGGCGAATATGGCATAGATAATATATTGATATATCGGGTTCAAGATTGTGCTAGCTCCATTGCCTGCTCAACATCAACTGATACAACTTTTGAAACACCTAGATCTCTCATCGTCACCCCAAGTAGATGTGTGCTTTTTTCCATTGAAATTTTATTATGCGTCACGAAAATAAACTGAACTTTTTCAGACATCTCATTTACTAAATTTATGAATCTAGCTGTGTTTTCATCATCCAGTGGCGCATCAACCTCATCTAATAAACAAAAAGGTGCTGGATTGATTGAAAATAGTGAAAAAACAAGCGCTAAAGCTGTTAATGCTTTTTCACCTCCTGATAATTGAGATAATTTTGTATTCTTTTTACCAGGCAATCTTGCCATTAACATTAATCCAGAGTCTTCTGTCTTATCAAGCAGATCTAATTTACAGAAACCACCACCAAAAAGTTTTGGGAACATCTCTTCTAGATGCTTATTCACTGAATTAAGACAATCATGGAAAGATTTATTTGACTCCCGATCAATTTTTTTGATGGCCTCATCTAATTTATTAAGTGATACTTCAAGTTCTTCTATCTGACCACTTAAAACTTCTTTTCTTTGCACTTCAGCTTCAAGAGTTTCTGGCGCAGCAAAGTTTATTGGCCCAAGGTTCATTATTCTTTTTTGTAACTTTTCTAGGTCAACAATAATTTCTTCTCTCTCTCCCTCAATATCTTTAATTTCCTCAAAACTATGTAGTTTTTCTTGTTTCTCTTTTACCTCTATTTCGATACTTCTCTTGTTTAGTTCTTTTTCATTTCTTTGGTGCACAATTCGATCTTTTTCTGTCTCTAGCTTTGTAATCTCTGATTCAAAATTACGTAACTCTTCATTCGCTTTATCTTGATTTGCTTTAAGCTCCATAACTTTAAGTTCTTGATTTTTTCTTAACTCAATAAAATTTGTCAGCTCAGATTTTTCTTTACCAAGCTCTTTTTTTAGACTTTCTACTTCATTAATAATTTGTTTATTCCTCTCAGCAAACTGTTTTTTTAGTGAATCAATCTTTTCTGATGCATCACCACTTTGGCCTTGGCCAAATTCATAACCTTTTTGCCAAAAGTTTTGAAAACTTGCTGTTAATTGTGTTTCATCCTTACTCGATAAATCTGCTTCAAGTTTTGCTATTGCTTTTAGGGAGTCAGATTTGATTTGTTCAAGAATTTTTTTATCTAAGTCATCCATTGAATTGTCTGATGAACCTAGTTCTTTTGATAAATCGTCTAAATTTGTAATGTTTTTCTTTTCTTCATTAATTAGATCATTAATTCTGACATTAACAGTTCTTTCTTTTTCCTCTATTAGAGATATTTTAGCTCCAGCTTCAAAAAAACTTCTTTGTTCATCTTCTAATTCTTTCAAACCTTCCATAAGCTTTGTTTTTACGACATCTCTTTTTGCAACAAAATTTAATCTGTCGCCATCAATTTTTTCAAGATCTTTATCTATAGAATCATTTTCTTTTTGAGATTCATTCATTGAAGCTAAAAGAACTTTAAGATCGTCATTCACAATGAATTTTTGGAATTCTTGCTCCTTGACTCGTAATTTCTTATATCTGGATGTTAAGTTTGCTTCTGCTTTTAATCTTCTAATGGATCTTTTTACTTCGTCTTCTAAGTCTTTAAGTCTTGAAATATTTTCAGAAGTTCGTCTAATTCGTGATTCTGTCTCTCTTTTACGTTCTTTATATTTTGAAATGCCAGCTGCTTCTTCTACATAGCTTCTAAGTTCTTCTGGCTTAGCACCTACTAGACTTGAGATTATGCCTTGTTCAATGATGGCATAACTATTGCCGCCCAACCCTGTTCCTAAGAATAAGTCTTGCACATCTCTTCTTCTAGCTACTGCATTATTTATAAAGTAAGTGGACTGGCCATCACGACCCATCTCTCTTTTGACACTTACCTCATCAAATTTAAGGTACTCTCCCCCTAAAAAATTTTCTGAATTATCGAATGCCAGTTCAACTGAGCAATGACTTACAGGCTTTCTTGAATCTGAGCCATTGAATATAACGTCCTGAAGACTTTCACTACGTAAGCTTTTAGCTGATAGCTCGCCTTTTACCCATTTAATAGCATCGATAATGTTTGATTTACCACAACCATTTGGGCCAACAATGCCACACATGATTCCCGGAAAATCAATTTCGATTGGGTCAACAAAACTTTTAAACCCTGCTAATTTTAAGCTTTTTAGTCTCATTTAGTTTTTTTTATAGTATATGTGGTTACAAGCAATATAGATATAATCAAAACCATTAAAGGCACTAGAAATAACGTTTTATTGTCATCTATATCAGTTTTCAAAATAACATACTCTCCATACCTTTCTTCCATCAAATTAAAGATTTCATCATCAGAATAACCATCATTTATTAACTGAGCTATCTCTTCTTTTAAGTCTTTAGATATTGGCGCATTTGAGCTGCTAATATTGCCATAAGAGCATTTTGGGCATCTGATATTATCTGATAAGTAATTGAGGCGCTTTAACTCCTCAGAATCTAAATTTTCATAAAGGCTTTCAGCGCAGATTGGCAGAATGAAGATTATTATTATTTTAAAAATATTGCGCAAATTTTTCATTCCAAATCTCCATATTTACTTCACCAATTCTGTGGCTAACTATAACTCCATCAATTAATAGAAATGTCTCAGGGGCCCCTGTTACACCTAATTTAAGAGAAAATTCACCCGATAAATCATATATCGAAAAAATATAGGGATCTCCATTTTCGAGTAAGTATTTCTCAGCATTAAAACTTTGATCTTTATAATTTATTCCAATTAGTTTTACATCTTTTGATTGAGTGATAGATTTTAGAAATGGGTGCTCTACTAAACATGTAATACACCAACTAGCCCAAACATTAAGAAGCACTTTCCCTTCAAGCAAAGACTCAAGTGGTATTTGATTCCCTTCTATATCGTAAAGATCATCTACAATATTGAGGCTTTTTCCTTCTTGATTTTCAATTAATGCTATCTCTTCTTTTTCCACCAGAGATAGGCTAAAAGTCGCAATCATAAGGACTAGAATAGCCATTATTAAAACTAAAAAAATTCTAGTAGCCATGTCTTCTTATTGTCCCATAAAGCATTGCGAAGAGTAACAGAATTGATGAAATCCAAATCATCATGATGCCATAATTAATTGAATATCTAATTGACCATGAACCATCTTGATACCTATCACCCAAAACAACATGATAATCCTTTATCAATGATGAAGAGATACCAGTCTCAGCAGTAATAACTCCACCGATCTTATAAACTCTCTTTTCAGAAACTAATGTTTTCTTAAGATTTGACTCTAGAACTGAAAAGCTAGCTACAACACTATCAAAATTGGCTTGCCCCTCGACATTAATTGACTCTAATTTAAGCGTTGCTCCAGAAAATTCTATTTCATCCCCAGGTTTGAGTTTCACATCAATAGTTTCTGAAAATTCGTGATTCAAAAGGACCGAAAAAGTAAGCAATACTACTGACAAATGGCCAAGTATTTTATGCATTACCTTAATGTCTTTAGTGGAGAAAAATTCTACCAATGCTCTAAGTAACAAGATAATTAGTGCTAAGGCAACAAATATAAGTCCCAGAGTTACGGGATTAAGCTCACTGATAAAAAGAAATAAAAATACCGACGCGATAATTATAGAAATTATCAAAGTATTTCTTTGATTCGATTTTAAGTAGCCCAAGAACTGCTCAGCAAGAAATAAAGCAATTAAGACGAAAACTAGAGGGGTGATTAAGCTTGAGAAATAATCAGGTCCAATACTTAATTTTTGATTGTAAAAAACTTCAGTAACAATTGGGTAAAGCGTTCCTAAAAATACAATCAGAAGAATTACTACCAGTACTATATTATTCAAAACCAATAAATATTGTTTTGATATAAGTTCTGGCCAATTACTTTTAAGCAGCACACTTTTTGAAAAGAATAAACCTAATGAGGCGAAGGCAAATAAAGCAAATAAGCTGAGAAGAAAAATTCCTCTACTTGGGTCTGATGCAAATGAATGCACACTATTCAAAATTCCTGATCTGACTATGAATGATCCTAGTATTGATAAAAGAAATGTACTGATACCAAGAAATACCATCCAAGATAGAAGTATTTTATTTCGGCTGTAAATTAAAGAGTGAGTAAAAGCTGTTCCAGCAAGCCATGGTAATAAAACAATATTTTCTACAGGGTCCCAAAACCAGTAACCACCCCAACCCAACTCATAGTATGCCCAGATTGATCCTAGAAGAATAGCGAGTGTTAATGTAAACCAGGATATTCCAGCCCATAGCTTAAGATTCTTAAAGAGCTCTTTATCAAAACCTCTAAACAGCCCTGCGATTACAAGGCTAAAGGTTACTGCATAGAAAACATACCCAGCAAATAAGACTGGTGGATGGATAGCAAGCAGAGGGTCTTGAAGTAAAGGATTAAGGTCTGTTCCATTTTTAGGCAAAATATCAAAAGTTAAGAAAGGATTTGATGTAAAAATCTGAAATAATAAATAGAAGAACAAAATAAAAGCAATTGTTGCATTGGATATCGGTATCCACTTTTCTTCCCAAAATAACAAATTATTTACTGCTAAGCTTCCAGACAGAAAAAGAATCATAAGTAAAAATGAGCCTTCATGTGCTGACCAAAAAGCTGAAAATTTATAAAAAACAGGCAGTAAGTTACTGGAATTTTCAAATACATATATAAATGAAAAGTTATCTTGTAAAAATTGGTAAGCTAGATAGGCGCAAGCAATTAACAATACAGAAAAGTTTGCATAAGATAACTTGCTCCCCAAATGGATAAATTTTTTATTTAGTGAACAATAAAAAATCAATCCACATATAAGAGCTGAAAAAGACAATAAGATATTGCCAAAAAAGTCAGGTTGTATATTAATCTGACACCTCTAATTTCACAGGCATGTAGTTCTCATCGTGTTTTGCAAGAATCTCGTATGCAATGAATTTATTTTCCTCTAAAAATCCTGAAGCAACTACACCACTATTTTCTTTAAAAAGATTAGGAAGTACTCCTTTGTAAATAACCGAAATCTCATTTTCAAAATCAGTTACTACAAAGCTTACATTTAGTTCCTCGAGCATTTCGACACTGTTCTCTTTAACCATGCCTCCAAGTTTAAAATCTTCAAGTTCTTGGATTTGTTGAGCTTTTACCTCGGTAGGTGTTAAGTATAGATCTATGTTATTTTCTAAAGCTCTAAGCACAAAAAATGTTATCGCCCCAAGCGATAATAAAAAGAATGCTATTAGATAAATTCTATTTAATCTATTTTTTCTAATCATCCAAATCTTCCTGGCAATTTTTTAACATGTTTATGTATCTTATATAAGAACTAAGACATAAAACTAAAATAAAAAAAATTGACAGAAAATAGGTAAAGATTACTGTCTCTATGCTATCCATTTATTATTTCCCTCATCATAGCTGTTTTTCCAGTCCTATTTAAAATCTCAAATTGAATATTCCTTGCAAAAATAAAAAATGAAATGAAAAGCAACGATAAAAGCATCATTGGCAATCCAATTAACATCTCAGAGTCTATAGCGCTTCCAGATGTAGTGATACTCGCATTTTGATGCAATGTATTCCACCAGTTAACAGAGAACTTAATAATTGGAATATTAACTGCACCAATAATGGCAACTATACTTAGAATTTGATCGGCTGTTTGCCTCGAATTAAAAGATGAACGTAATGCAATTAGGCCAATATATTGAATAAGAAGAATAAAAGTTGAGGTAATCCTTGCATCCCAAACCCAGTAAGTACCCCAAGTTGGTTTGCCCCAGATTGATCCAGATGCTAAGACGATTGCTGTGTAGACTAACCCTATACTAATTGCAGAATTAAGAAATATTGCAGCAATTTTTGTTCGCCAAACAAGAAAGATAAATCCATTTACTGCTAAAAATATATAGATAAGTTCTGAGAGGATTGCTGAAGGCACATGAATAAAAAGAATACGGTAAATTTCATATTGTTCAGCGTCAGCTGGCAGCTCAAAAATGACAAAATACGCAGAAATTGTAAAAGCAACTAAACCAATTAAGAGTGCTGGAAAAGCAGTTAAACTGCAAAATTTAAAGACTTTGCTTATTAAAAAATATTTCGCTATATATTTATACATTTATTTACTCTGGATTTTTAATATTTGGATAATTGCATAGTTAATGAATGAAGCCGAAAAAATAAAATATGCCATTAAAAAATTAAAGTTTGGCACCAACTTTCCAGCAACAAACATTTCTTCAACAAGGATTATAAATGGTATTAAAAGTGGAATAATCAATAATGCATTTAATGAGTTATTTCTCTTTATTGATATGGCACTTCCCAAATTAAAGAAAAAATATAAAGTACTAAGCATTACTATATAAGCCAACAATAATTGATGAAGTGACTCTTCGCCAAACCCATTTATTAAATAAGCAATCAATGTCATAGGCAGATAGACCAGAGTCAAATTAGCAATATATTTTGCAAGCAAATAAAAAATTAAACTTTGTTTCTCACAAAGTTTTTGTTCGATATATCCAGAATTGTAATCGTCTTTAAAGGTGTTTTCAGAAATAATAAAAACCGTTATAAATGAGGCTATAAAAGAACTAACGTAAGTAAAACTTTCATCAAAATCCAAAATAAAGAATATTAAAAAGATTATGCCGAATATTGATAAGGGCAAATAAATATTTTTTGGTATTAAAAAAATTAATCCAAACTCTCTTTTTAAGTCTTTAAGCATGATCATCCAGTAAAATCAAATTACTTCCCTCTATATTTTCTTGGTGGTTGGCTAATATAATGCATCCACCATTTGATAAGTGTTTTTGAAAAATTTTCTTTAAAGTGTTTATTGACTCTGCATCTAGCCCAGCAAAAGGCTCGTCCAATATCCAAGTTTTAGTATCTGAAGCGATGATACGCAATAATGCTGCTTTTCTTTTTTCTCCAAACGATAGATTAAAAAACTTTTGATTCTTAAATTTATTCATATTAAAGATGTCAAAAACTACCTTATTTGTTTTAAGGCCGAGAATATTGAAGTTTTCTCTTAGCGTGATTTCTTCTACGAAGCCATTTTTATGACCAAGGTAAGATACCGAATTAGCATTATCTTCTAAATGAACTATTGAATCAGAAGGTATCAAGCCAGCAATTATTTTCAGCAAAGTTGATTTACCAGAGCCATTATTGCCCCTTATCTCGTACATTGATTCAGCTTCAATATCAAAACTTATGTTTGAAAAGAGCACTCTAGAATCAATCTCATAATCTAGATCTGTGACTTTATATAGAACCATTAAAAATTAAATTCAGGACTGCTATTAATTAATAACAAATGAATCCTGTTCATATGGTATTATTTTACCAGTAGAAATCTATCAAAAGGAGTTTAAATGAGGGTTCTTATATTATTTTTTATTTCGTTGCTTGTAATATCGGAGGATTATTTTCCTGGTGAAGAATGGGCTACGGCTACAGCAGATGAAGTTGGCCTAGATGAGAGCAAAATTGAAAAATTATTCGATATGACTTTCGAAGATGATGCAACTATGAGTGCAGTGCTTATTAAAGATGGTTACATTGTAAAAGAGCAGTATGCTGAAGGTTTTGACCAGGACTCATTTGGTACTTCATGGTCAACAGCAAAAAGTTATTATGCCGCACTTATAGGTATATCACTTGATAGAGGTGAAATTGATAGTTTAGATGATCCAGTAAGTAAATACGTTGAATCCTACTCTGCTCCTGAGAAGAAAAATATCACTATCAGACAGATTTTAAACATGACGAGTGGTCTTGAATTTCCTTCACATGAACATGAAATGATGTTTTTTGAATCTGATCATTTGCAGTATGCAGAAAACGTTGGGGTAGAGAATCCTCCAGGAGAGGTTTTTCAATATAACAATGTTAATTCCATGATGATTGGTGAAATTCTCAAAGGAGCAACTGGTAAAACAGCTAAAACACTCTTAGACGAAAGAATTTTCAGCCAAATAGGCTTAACTAATTATACCGCTTGGGAAGATGAAGCTGGCAACACAATGACCTATTGCTGTCTTGATATGTCTGCCAGAGATTACTCCAAATTTGGTCTACTGTTTTCCAGAGATGGTAAGTGGGAAGACAAACAAATTATTTCAAAAAATTATGTAGATGAGTCTTTGCAACTTTATTGGGGTAAAACTCCTGACATGGGTTGGAGCCATAGTGACACCAGAGGATACAGTTTGCAGTGGTGGATATCAAAATATGATGATGATGCAAAAATTTATAATACAAGTGGAAAATTTGGTCAGTTCATTTTTATTGATAAAGAACGAGATGTTATTTTTACAAGAATTACCAAATATTATCCTGGACCAGGTGATGCTCAACAGTGGGGTGCACTTGGCTACCTGAGGTTCTTAGGAAGTGTAGATAGAGCAGTCGCTGTTTCAAGATTCTTAATGGCTATTGGTTTGGTAAGGCTCGATGATGGAAGTGTGAGAACTCCATATACCAACGAAGATGGAGAATCTAGAGAGTTCTATCAAAACTACGTAAAAATAGTCGACTCCATAGCTGATTTAGAAATCGATGATTAAAAAAATTGCAACTTTGTTGCTTCTTTTTAGTGCATTTGCACCACAAGCCGACACCATCAATGAAAAGGTTTTAATATCCTTGGAAGATATGATGAAAGCAGATCCAGCAACGCAAGGATTTCTTGTTTCTCATAATGGTGTTGTAGTATCTGAATATTACGCTGATGGATACTCAGATAATGATCTTGGCACGACTTGGTCCATAGCTAAAACTTTTTATGGGGCTTTAATTGGAGTAGCAATCCATAAAAACTTGGATGTTGATCTTGAAGATAATCTTTCAAAATTTATTCCTGAGTTTAGTAAAGATGAAAGAGGCAAAATCACTCTTCGTAATTTGCTAGCAATGAAATCAGGATTTGAAATTACTGAACATGAGAACCAAGAAATGTTCTTCTCACTAGATAATTTGAGCTTTGCTTTAAATGTTGAAATTGATAAACCTCAAGGAGAAGTTTATGAATATAACAACGTCAATACCATGCTTCTAAACCCTATTATTGAACACATATTTGATAAAGAAGTTCATGAGGTGCTCATAGATGAAATTTTTACGCCACTTTCAATTACTGAATATGGCTTATGGGAAGATAGTTCTGGCAACGATATGACTTACTATGGAATCGATTTAAAACCAGCTGACCTTCTTAAATTTGGTCAACTAATTAACAATGGTGGTTCTTGGAATGGTATTCAACTGATCGATCCTAATTATCTAGCTGAATCAATTAAGCCTCTTTCACCTGGAACAGGCGAATGGTTTGGATTGCATTGGTCTGTTAGAAAATACAATGAACAAAAAAATCTCGTTGGCTTAGAAGTAACAGATGGCGAAGTCTTTTTTGTTATACCAGAAAAAGATATTGTTGTTGTTCGACTAACAAAATACCTGCATGATGCTCAAAAGGGTTATCAAATAAATTTTGGACCTCTTTCATATATATTGTGGCTGCCTTATTCTTGGGTTCGCTATATTACTGAGCTGCTAGCGCCTGCTCCAGCTGAACCAGATGCTGAAATAGTCGATGATCCAAATTTAAATATTCCAAATACACAAGCTAAGGGAATATCAGTGCATCATTGCCCTTTCACAAGCCCAAATAACTGTCCTGGTGTAACAAAGATGCAGAATTTAATCTTTGACTTAGTAGAAGATTAGTCCCAAGTTAATACGACTTTACCTGCTTTACCAGAATTGAGTAGGTCGAAGGCTTGTTGGAATTCCGAGTAGTGAAATTTATGTGTTATTACATTCTCTATATTCAGTCCTGAATCAATTAGTGCCATGCCTTTATACCATGTTTCAAAAATTTCACGACCATAGATAGCTTTTAGATTTAAAGCTTTAAAGATTGCTTTTGATAAATCAAATTGGATTTTGTCAGCAGGTAAGCCAAGCAGAGAGACTTTGCCTCCCATAATCATTGCATCCATCATCTGATCTATAGCTTGCTCAGATCCAGACATTTCTAAGCCAACATCGAAGCCTTCCTTGATGCCCATTTCAGCCATTTTTTCTTCGAGACTTTCATTTGATGGGTTCAAAACATCAACATCACAAACTTTTTGGGCAAGCATAAGTCTGTGGTCATTAATGTCGGTTAATAACACTTTTCTGGCACCGACATATTTTGCAATCGCTGCAGACATTATGCCTATTGGTCCTGCGCCAGTAACTAGAACATCTTCACCTACAAGATCATAAGATAAGGTTGCGTGAACCGCATTTCCGAATGGGTCCAAAATAGAACCTATTTCATCAGAAATACTGTTAGGTAAATTAACAACATTTTTTGCCGGCACTGAAATGAATTCTGCAAAAGCCCCGTCTCTGTCAACACCAATATTAACTGTCTCAGGATCAAGGTGAAGTTTGCCAGCTTTAGCATTTCTACTATTTAAACCAGTAATATGAGACTCAGCAGATACCCTGTCACCAATTTTAAAATTTTTAACATTGGATCCCAATTCACATACTTCTCCCATAAATTCATGTCCGACAGTCATTGGTGGTTTGATAGTACTGCTAGCCCATTTATCCCAATTCCAAATATGTAGATCAGTACCACAGATAGCTGTAGTTTTAACTTTTATAAGAACATCATCATTACCAATTTCTGGCACATCAACATCAGAAAGGACTAATCCCACTTCATGTTTTGCTTTGACTAATGCTTTCATATTACCCCAATAGACTTCCCAACTTTTGCAAAGATTTCTAGAGCTTTATCTAATTGCTCTTTTGTATGTTCGCTGGTTAATTGTAATCTAATTCTTGCCTGTCCTCTTGGTACCACAGGATAGAAGAACCCAACTGCATAAAGCCCCTCATCAAGTAGTGCTGCAGACATTTTTTGAGCAATTTCTGCATCACCAAGCATCACAGGAGTTATTGGATGCGAGTCGCCTTTTAAAGTGAAACCAAGTTCTACCATTCTTTCACGAAAATAAAGTGTATTTTCTTTAATTCGAGCTCTTCGTTCTGGCTCATTTTCAACAATTTCAAGTGCTTGCAGCGTTGCTCTTACAATTGAGGGTGACAATGCATTTGAAAATAAGTACGGTCTAGATCTTTGTTTTAAAAGCTGGACAACATTCTTCTTTGCACATACAAATCCACCTGAAGCGCCACCTAGTGCTTTACCAAGCGTGCCAGTTAGTATGTCTACCTTACCTTCCAGACCAAAATGTTCAGGGGTTCCTTTTCCATTCTTCCCTACAAATCCAGTAGCATGACAATCATCAACCATTACTAAAGCATCGTATTTATTTGCTAATTCACATATTTGATCAAGCTTTGCGTAAGTTCCGTCCATTGAAAAGACTCCATCAGTTGCTATAACTTTATGCCTAGCATTATTATCAATCGCTTCTTTTAAACAATTCTCTAAACTTTTCATGTCGCTATGCTCATATCTATATCTTTGAGCTTTACATAGCCTAATACCATCAATAATTGATGCATGATTTAATGAGTCACTAATTATTGCATCTTCTTTTCCAAATAGCGGCTCAAACAAACCCCCATTTGCATCGAAACATGCAACATAAAGTATGGAATCTTCATAACCAAGAAAGCTGCTTAGTTTTTTCTCTAACTCTCTATGTACATTATTGGTACCACAAATAAAACGTACAGATGCCATACCAAAACCATCGTCATCAATAGATTGTGCAGCAGCTTTTTTTACTAAGTCATTATTGGCTAAGCCTAAATAATCGTTAGCACAAAAATTAAGCACTTCTTTGCCGTCAATTAATTTGATAGCTGCTTGTTGTGGGGTAGCGATTAGTCGCTCATCCTTAAATAGGTTGTCTTTTGTTATCTGAGAAACTTCTTTATCTATTAGATTGTAAAAACTTTCACTCACAATATGATTATAATAGAATCCACTATTATCTTATGCATAAAAGAACAAAAATTATCGCAACTATAGGCCCAGCGTCTAAATCAACGGAAGTAATTCAAAAACTTCATCAAAATGGCATGAATGTAGTGCGCATAAATATGTCTCATGCATCACTAGATGATCTTAGAGATATTTCAGGCATAGTATCCAAACTTAATAAGAAACTTAAATCATCAATTGGATTAATGATTGATACTCAAGGTCCAGAAATTAGAACCTCTAACTTTAAAGATAGTATTTCACTAAGCAAAGGGGATATTGTTACTCTGTGCAGCAAAACTAAGAATAAAAATTCAAAGGAAGTGCTCGTAGAAAATTTGAATTATGTTAAGGGTCTAAAGCGAGGTGGAAAAATTTCTCTAGATAATGGCCAGATAGATTTAAAAATAAAAAAAATTGGCAAAGAAAGAATTGAATGTAGTGTTCTAGATGCAGGAGAGATTGGTGGCAAGAAGCACGTTAACTTTCCAGGTGCAAAAGTTAATCTGCCTACACTTACCGCAAAAGATAAAAGAGATATTAAAGAAGGTTTGAAATGTGGTATTGATTTTATTGCTTTATCTTTCGCCCGAACCGATAAAGACTTAAAAGAACTAGCTTCAATTATTAAAAAGGAAAAAAACAAACCAGAAATTTTTGCCAAGATTGAAGAACAGCAAGGCATGGATAATATCGATGCCATCACTAA
>CAJWNO010000004.1 GCA_913044115.1 uncultured Gammaproteobacteria bacterium
TTTTGTTTCTTTTGTTTCAGTTTTCTTAGCAGCAGCTTTCTTAGGTTTTGTTTCTTTTGTTTCGGCTTCAGCAGGTTCTGTTTCTTTTGTTTCTTCAGCTTTGTTATCGATCAATGCATCTTCTGTAACAATAGGTTCTTCTAGAGGTGTATTTTCAGGCTCTGCTACCTGTTCTGTAGCCTCTAATTCTTTTCTAATAGTTAGTTCTACAAAACATATATCAGCTTTGTCACCTTCTCTGAAACCTGCTTTAATCACCCTTAGATATCCTCCATTAGTTTCACTGAACCTAGGGCCTAAATCAGAAAATAGTTTTGATACCGCACTTTTTGAGTGTAATTCTGAAATAACCTGTCTTCTATTGTGAAGTGTATCTTCTTTAGCTCTTGTAATTAAAGGCTCAACAAACCTTCTCAACTCTTTGCCTTTTTCTACTGTTGTTTTTACAACTTCGTGCTCAATCAGAGAGGCAGCAAGATTTCTCATCATAGCCATTCTATGCGATGATGTTCTGCTGAATCTTCTGCTAAGCTTTCTGTGTCTCATACTTACATTGGTGGCCAGTTCTTGAGGACTGTTCCCATTGATAATCCTCTAGAAGCTAGTTCATCCTTTATTTCATTCAAAGATTTTTTACCTAGATTTGGAGTTTTCAATAGATCCATTTCGCTTCTTTGAATAAGGTCGCCGATTAAGAAAATGTTTTCTGCTTTTAAACAATTAGTTGATCTGACTGTTAGTTCAAGCTCTTCAATAGATCTTAGAAGCAATGGATCAAAATCATATTTATCTTTTCGCTTTTCTTTCCTAGAAACTAATTCTTCATCAACAAATACTGCTAATTGGTGTTGCATAATTGTTGCTGCATACTTAACTGCTTGTTTTGCATCAATAGTTCCATCTGTTTCTAGATCAAGGATAAGCTTGTCTAAATCTGTTCTATTTTCAACTCTTGTATTTTCAACTTTGTAATTAACTCTTTTTACAGGTGAAAATATAGCATCAAGATGTAAAGAATCTATACTCTTATCTTTAGTTTGCTCTGCTGGAACATAACCAATACCAGTTTTAACTTTCATAGTCATGGAAACTTTTTTAGGCTCAACTAATGTAGCAATTACGTGTTCAGGATCCATCACTTCGACACCTGCTGGAAGTTCAAGATCAGATGCAGTGATTGTTTTTGGTGATTTAACATCTAATTTGATTTCAGCTTCTGAAGGACCATCTAATTTAATCGCCATATCTTTAAGATTTAAGAGCACATCGAGTATGTCTTCTTTAATTCCCTCAATAGTTCCATATTCATGGGATACGCCATCTATTTTAACTTCAGTAACTGCAGCACCAGGCATATAAGAAAGCATGATTCTTCTAAGGCTATGTCCTATTGTGTAACCAAAACCTCTTTCAAAAGGTTCTAAGACAACTCTAAGGTTGTTCTTATCTACTTCATCTACTTTCGCAACTTCAGGTGCTAATACATTTAATTTATCTTCCATAATTTCCTCTATTATTTTGAGTACAACTCAATAATTAAGTTCTCATTGATTTCTGAACTTAGTTCACTTCTATCTGGGTAGCTTAAAAACTTACCAGACATATCATCAAAATTAACTTCCAGCCAACTTGCTTTTTCTTTCGATTTTGCAAGCTCAACTGCAGCTTTAATTCTCAAGTGTTCTTTGCTTTTATCTGTAACTGATACTTCATCATCTGGCTTCACGTTATATGAAGGTATGTTTACGACTTTTCCATTCACATTTATGGATTTATGCGCAACAATTTGTCTAGCCTCTGCTCTTGTAACACCAAAGCCCATTCTATAGACAACATTATCAAGTCTTGTTTCTAGTAAGTTAAGAAGGTTTTCTCCTGTGTTACCTTGTGATTTAGCAGCTTTTAAGTAGTAGTTTCTAAACTGTCTCTCTAAAAGACCATACATTCTTTTAACTTTTTGTTTTTCTCTGAGCTGAGTTCCATAATCCGAAAGCCTTCCTCTAGACATTGCATTGCCTGGTTTTTTATCAAATTTACATTTTGATTCAACAGCTCTAGTGCCAGAAGTAAGCATCAGGTCTGTGCCTTCTCTTCTGGAAAGTCTTAGTCTTGGTCCTCTATATCTTGCCATTATACTCTTCTCTTCTTAGGTGGCCTGCAACCGTTATGTGGTAGCGGGGTCACATCCGTAATTTTATTGATTCTTAAGCCACAGCCATTCAATGCTCTGATTGATGATTCTCTTCCTGCTCCAGGACCCTTTACCCTAACCTCAAGGTTTACCATACCCATTTCTTTCGCCATGTTTCCTGCTCTTTCAGCAGCAATTTGTGCTGCAAATGGAGTACTTTTCCTTGAGCCTTTAAATCCTGCTCCACCTGAAGTTGCCCAGCACAATGCATTACCACCCATATCAGTGATCATTACAATCGTGTTATTAAAGGACGCCTTTACATGCGCTATACCATCAGTAACGATTCTTTTTGTTTTCTTCTTTCCAGCCATTATGCTTTTATAGGTTTCCTAGGACCTTTTCTTGTTCTTGCATTTGTTTTTGTTCTCTGGCCTCTTAAAGGCAAGCTTCTTCTATGTCTGATTCCTCTATAACAACCAAGATCCATTAACCTTTTGATATTGAAGTTAATATCTCTTCTTAGATCTCCTTCAATCTGAAACTCTTTCAATTCGTCTCTGATTTTGTCCAGTTGATCTTCTGAGAGTTCTGAGACTTTTTTTGAATATTTAATTTTTAGTTTGTCACAGATATCTTGTGCTGTTTTTCGCCCAATTCCATAGATATGCGTAAGAGACACATCAATGTGTTTATTATCTGGTATATTTATTCCACCAACTCTAGCCATAATTATCCTTGTCTCTGTTTATGCCTCTTATTCTTATTGCAAATCACAAACAATGTGCCTGTTCTCTTTACAATTTTGCAATCCTTGCAAATTCTTTTTATTGACGATCTTACTTTCATCTTCTTCTACTCTTTTTTGAGCCGGAAATATTAGCATTTTTTAAGATAGATGCATATTGTTGGCTCATAACATATGACTGAATTTGTCTCTGCAAATCTAACATTACAACTACTACGATAAGAACTGATGTACCTCCCAAGTAGAAAGAAATCCCAAAACTATTAATTAATAGCAAAGGAAGTATACAAACTAACGATAAATAAAATGCACCAAATACCGTTAAACGGGACAAAATTGTGTCAATAAAGGTTGCTGTTTGATCTCCTGGCCTTATGCCTGGTATATAAGCCCCGCTTCTCTTGAGGTTTTCAGCCATATCATTTGAACTGAATGTTAAAGCAAGCCAAATATAGCAGAATGAAACAATTAAAATAACAAATAAAAGTATATAAAGGGGTTGGCCAGGGTTTAAATATAGTGCAAATTCTTGTAAGCCGCCCAGCCCATCAATATTACCAAACCAAGATGATAGAGTTGCTGGAAATAACAAAAAGGTGCTTGCAAATATTGCTGGAATAACACCAGACATATTTAATTTTAGTGGTAGAAAGCTAGATGGAGCTTGAACCATCCCTCTGACTTGATGTCTTTGAGCATAGTTTACTGTTATTTTTCTTTGTGCATTCTCTACAAAGACCACTAAAGCTACAACTAAAAGAGTTAAGAGTCCAAGAACAATCAAAATAAGATAGTTTAGGTCTCCCTGTTGAGTTTGTTCTAAAGCTTGTCCAAAAGCTCTAGGAACTCCAGTAATAATACTTGTGGCAATGATAAGGGAAATCCCATTACCTATACCTCTTTCTGAAATCTGTTCCCCAAGCCACATTAAGAAAACAGTACCAGTTACAATTGATAAGACAGCAACTATAGCTCCAAAAATGCTGCTTGATTCTATAAGACCAGCAGTTTGCAAGGTAACTGTTAGTGCTGTTGATTGTATAAGAGCAAATACAACTGTGCCATACCTTGTGTATTGAGTAATTTTATTTCTGCCTGCTTGTCCGTCTTTTTTGAGTTCCTGCAAATATGGGAGTGAATTAGAAAAAAGCTGCATAACAATAGCAGCTGAAATGTAAGGCACAACACTGAGGGCAAATATACTCATTCTTTCAAGAGCCCCACCTGAAAATAGGTTGAAATATTGTAGGATAGTGCCTTGGCTTTGTTGAAATAGCGCTGCAACTTGTTCAGGATTGATCCCAGGAATAGGAATATGTGTTCCAATTCTGTAAACAAGTAATGCAAAAGCTAGAAATCCTAGTCTCTTCCATAATTCAGACATTGAATTATCCAACTTTTACTCCTTTTGAAATTCTTATATTTTCATCAGCTGGTTTTTCAGCTAATTTGCCTTCACCAAAAATTTTTACTTTGAGTGTTGATTTTTTTATTAATCCTAATTTTTTTAGATTCTCGATGCTTATTTTCTTAACGCCTTCTAGATGTTTTACATTAATACTTTCTGAAACCCTTGAGACTCTTGATGTAAAACCAAATTTTGGCAACCTCATCTGAAGTGGCATTTGGCCGCCTTCAAAACCTGGTCTTACGTTGCCTCCAGATCTTGATTTTTGACCCTTATGGCCTCTACCAGCTGTTTTACCAACTCCAGAACCTGTGCCTCTACCAACTCTTTTTCTTTCTGATCTAGATTTAGAGTCGCTAATATTATTTAAAGTTAATTTATCCATGCTATTTAACCTCTTCAACTGAGATAAGGTAATCAACTTGATTGATCATGCCTCTCACTGATGGTGTGTCTTCTAAAACTTTAGAATCACCAATACCTCTTAAACCAAGACCTTTTATTGAAAGTCTATGATTCTTTTTTCTGCCTATAAGGCTTTTTAATTGTGTGACCTTAAGTTTTGCCATTATTTTCTTCTCTCTTTCACTTTTTCAGGTGATTCCATCTTAGCTAAGCCTTCAATTGTTGCTCTTACAACATTTATTGGGTTTGTTGATCCATAACACTTTGCCAGGACATTTTTTATGCCAACAAGCTCTAAGACAGCCCTCATTGCACCACCGGCAATGATACCTGTACCTTCTGAAGCAGGCTGCATGTAGACCTTTGTAGCTGAACTCTTCTCATTTATTGGATACCAGATTGTATTACCATTTAATTCCACATTTACTAAACTTTTCTTTGCTTCGTCGAGAGCTTTTTGGATTGCGACAGGTACCTCTTTTGCTTTACCTCTACCATAGCCAACTTTACCATTCCCATCTCCAACAACAGTGAGTGCAGTAAAAGACATAACTCTTCCGCCTTTCACAGTCTTTGCAACTCTATTAACCTGAACTAGCTTTTCAACTAAAGTATCCTGCTGTCCCATATTTTGTGCCTGTAAATTTTCCATTAAAACTCTAAGCCTCCATCTCTTGCACCATCAGCTAGAGCTTTTACTCTGCCGTGATATTTATAACCCGATCTATCGAATGTAACTTTCTTATGACCAAGCTCAATTGCTTTTTTTGCAATTTCTGTCCCAATCTTTGTTGCAGCTTCAATATTTCCACCGCTTTTGCCTTTAAAATCTTTTTGCTGAGTTGAAACAGTAGCCAGAACTTTTCCATTTGAAGAGTCTATAAGTTGTGCAGTGATGTTCTTTAGAGATCTTGAGACAGATACCCTCATCAATTGAACTTTTTGCAGTTTTGCTCTTAATTTTCTTGATCTTCTTACTCTTGCTAACTCTTTACTCATTTTTTATCCTGCTGCTGCTGCTTTCTTTCTTTCTTTTCTTGCAATTTGCTCACCATCGATAAATATACCTTTGCCTTTGTAGGGTTCTGGTGGTCGAAAAGATCTAATCTCTGCACAAACTTGACCCAATAATTGCTTGTTACATGATGATAATGTCAGTTCAGTCTGGCTATCTTGTTTAGCCTCAACTGTTTCAGGCAAATCATAATCAACTGGATGAGAAAAACCTAAAGTAAAAGTAATTTTCTTACCTTGGACTTTTGCTCTGTAACCAACCCCATTTAATTTAACCTTTTTTTCAAATCCTTCGCTTACACCTTTTACATAATTATTAATAAGTGCACGCATTGTTCCAGCCATAGCCCTTTCTTCATCTAATTTCCACTTTACTTGCAGCATATTTTCTTCAATTGCAAAATCTACAGTTTCGTGAATAACTAAACTCATCTCACCTTTTGGTCCCTTGAAGTTAATAGTCTTACCTTCAGTAGTTAGGTTCACTGACTCTGGAATACTGACTGGATCTTTAGCTACTCTTGACATTAAAATACCCTACAAATTACCTCGCCACCCATTTGTTTTTTAATGGCTTCTCTATCAGTCATAAGACCTTTACTAGTTGTTAAAACTTTGAGCCCAAGACCACCTTTATAAGGCTTAATCTCTTTATAACTCAGGTACTTTCTTAGCCCAGGTCTTGATTCTCTTACTAATTCTTTTATGACTGGTTGTTCTTCAAAGTACTTCAAAGTAATTTCCAATTCATCAAAGTCTTTTTTCACTTTTTTAACACTTACAAGAAAACCTTCTTTTACTAAAAGTTTTGCAAGTTCATGCTTAAGCTTGGAGTATGGTGCATTCACCGTCTCTTTGCTTCTCATTAAAGCGTTTCTAATTCTTGTTAATAAATCTGCTATCGGATCTGTCATATTTCTACCAACTTGATTTTTTAATGCCTGGCAACTTACCTGACATTGCTAATTCCCTTAGTTTTGTTCTACTTAGGCCAAATTTTCTATACACACCTTTAGGTCTACCTGTTAATGCACATCTACGGACAACTCTTGAAGGGTTAGAATTCCTTGGCAATTTTTGCAACTTTCTTTGAATATCCATTTTTTCTTCAAATGTTGCTGCTTTTCTTTGCTCTTCTTTTAATGCAGCACGTTTTGTTGAAAACTTTTCAACAAGCTTAATTCTCTTTTTTTCTCTCTCTATAATTGATTTTCTAGCCATTTTTACCTCTAAATGGAAAGTTAAAACACTTTAATAGCTCTTTTGCATCGCTATCTTTTGTTGCAGAAGTTGTAATTGCTATATCCATACCTCTTAACTTGTCGACTTTGTCATAATCTATTTCTGGAAAAATAATCTGTTCCTTAACACCCATGTTGTAGTTTCCTCTGCCATCAAATGATTTTTCACTTAACCCTCTGAAGTCTTTCTCCCTAGGAATAGCCAGATCAACTAGTCTTTCAAAAAAGTCGTACATTTTATCGCCTCTAAGAGTCACTTTGCACCCAATTGGATATTCCTCTCTAATTTTGAAAGTTGATACAGCCTTTCTAGCTTTTGTAATTACAACTTTTTGTCCAGCAATTGCTTCAAGATCGCTAACAGCATGCTCCAGCACTTTTTTATCTTTTGAAGCCTCTCCAACACCCATATTAATTGTAATTTTCTTAAGCTTCGGGACTTGCATGACTGATTTATAGCCTAGCTTTTCCTTTAAAACTGGTACAATTTCTTTTGTATATTTATCTTTTAACTTCATTATTTAACACTCTTACCTGTTGATCTAAACACTCGTACTTTCTTTCCTTTTTCGTCTTTAAAAGCAACTTTATCTTGTTTTTTTGTTGAGCTATTCCAAATCATCACGTTCGAAAGATTTATTGGCATCTCTTTCTCAACAATACCGCCGGTAATACCTAGTTGTGGATTGGGTCTTGTATGTTTTTTAGCAAGATTTAAATCATTTACTACACATTTATCACCAACAATTTTTTTAATGTTGCCTCTTTTGCCTTTTTCTCTTCCTGAGATAACTATCACTTCATCGCCTTCTCTAAGCTTTGTATTCTTTAATTTCATTTAAAGTACCTCCGGCGCAAGCGAAACAATCTTCATAAATTTTGCTGTTCTGAGTTCTCTTGTGACTGGTCCAAATATCCTTGTTGCAACAGGATCCTTATTTGTATTAAGTAGAACGACAGCATTTTCATCGAAGCCAATTTTTGAACCGTCTTGCCTTCTAACACCAGATTTACTTCTAACAATCAATGCATTCATTACGGAGCCTTTTTTAATTTTGCTCTGTGGAAGAGCTTCTTTTACTGCAACCTTAATTACATCACCTATGTTGGCAGTTCTTCTTTTGGAGCCGCCCAAAACCTTAATACACATAACAGCTCTTGCTCCACTGTTATCTGCAACACTTAGCATGCTTTGTGTTTGAATCACTCTGATTCTCCTTTTTTTACAACTTCTACAAGCGTCCAGTTTTTTGTTTTTGACATCGGCTTACACTCTTGAATTCGAACAATATCGCCTTCGTTTGAAACTTCTTTCTCATCATGAACATGGTATTTTGTTGATAAACTAATGTATTTGCCATACTTAGGATGTTTCTTACGTCTATCGACCACAACTGTAATTGTCTTATTCATTTTTTGACTTGTTACAGTGCCTTGTAATGTTCTAGCTGCCATTTTTCCCGTTAATCTCCGTTTTAATTCTTGCTATATTTTTTCTAGTTTCTTTTAAAGTGTGACTTTCCTTAAGTTGGCCCATTTTATGTTTGAAATTACTCTCAAACAATACTTTTCTATTAGCTATTAATTCAGCTTTTAAATCTTCAACCTTCATTGTTTTGAAATCTTTTATTTTTTTCTTAGCCATTTGTACCTCTCTTCACAAACGTTGTATTCATTGGTAATTTGGCACCTGCTAATTCAAATGCTCTTTTAGCATCTTTTTCATCAACACCAGCTACTTCGTAAAGAATTTTCCCAGGCTTAATTGGGCTAGCCCAATATTCAACGTTTCCTTTTCCTTTACCTTGTCTTGTTTCAAGTGGTTTTTTTGTAATAGGTTTGTCAGGGAATACTCTAATCCAAACTTTTCCACCTCTTTTAATGTGTCTAACAAGCGCTCTTCTAGCAGCTTCTATCTGTCTAGATGTCAACATTCCATGAGTTGTAGCTTTAAGACCAAAATCACCAAAAGAAACAGAAGACCCAGCAGAAGCAAAACCGTTATTTCTGCCTTTCATTTGTTTTCTATATTTTGTTTTCTTAGGCTGAAGCACCTTTATCTCCTCTATATATCCAGACCTTAACTCCTATAATTCCATAAGTTGTTAAAGCCTCGCTTGTTGCATAATCAATATCTGCTTTAAGTGTATGAAGCGGTACACGTCCTTCTCTGTACCATTCAGATCTCGCTATCTCTGCTCCATTTAGTCTTCCTGAAACTTCTATTCTTATTCCTTTAGCGCCCTGACGCATTGTATTTTGCACTGCTCTTTTCATTGCTTTTCTAAACATTATTCTTTTTTCTAATTGCTGTGTTACTGATGTAGCAACTAATTGTGCGTCAAGATCAGGCTGTTTAACTTCTACTACATTTAACTTCACATCTTGGTTTATTATTTTCTTAAGCTCTTTTTTTATTTTCTCGATTTCTTCACCTTTTTTACCAATAACTACACCAGGTCTTGAAGTTTTAATATCAACAATTACCTCTTCCATAGTTCTCTTGATGACAACTGAACTTATGGGTGCCTGTGGCAATATTTGGCGTACTCTTTCTCTTACTTTAATGTCTTCGATGACAAGCTTTGAGTAATCTTTAGATTTAGCAAACCATACAGAATCATGATCTCTTGAAGTTCCTAACCTAAAACCTACAGGATTAACTTTCTGACCCATTTTTAACCTCCTGCATTTTATTTGTTAATTTAATTTCAATATGACACATAGGTTTTTTAATCCTATCTGCTCTACCTCTCGCTCTTATTTTTATTCTTTTCATCACTAAACCTTTATTAACGATAATTGATTTTATTTTTAAATCATCGATATCTGCATTCTCATTGTTTTCTGCATTTGAAATAGCGGAATCAAGAAGCTTCTTTATTAGTTTCGCCCCTTTTTGTTTTGAGAAGCTTAATACGTCTAATGCTTTCTCAACGTCTAAACCTCTTACCATATCTGCTACCAGACAAGCTTTTTGTGGTGAAAGTCTTGCACCTTTCAAATATGCTCTTACTTCCATTATTTTTTCACCTTCCTGTCGCCAGCATGCATTTTAAATGTTCTTGTGATTGAGAATTCTCCCAGTTTTTGTCCTACCATATCTTCCTTTACGAATACTGGGATGTGCTGTCTGCCATTGTGCACAGCAATAGTAAGATTCACCATATCCGGAGTAATCATTGAACTTCTAGACCATGTTTTAATAGGTTTTCTGTCATTATTAGCCTTCGCTTTAGCAACTTTTCTTTCAAGAGATAAATCTACGAATGGTCCTTTTTTACTTGATCTAGCCATTATTTATATCTCCTTTTGACAATTAATTTATCACTCGCTTTTGGTTTTCTTGTTCTATAGCCTTTTGTTGGCATACCCCACGGCGTAACTGGATTTCTTCCTCCAGAAGTTTTACCTTCTCCACCACCATGTGGATGATCAACTGGGTTCATGGCCACTCCTCTTACTGTTGGCCTTACTCCTCTCCATCTTTTTGCACCTGCTTTTCCTAAAGATTTTAGATTATGTTGTTGATTAGAAATAACACCAATTGTAGCTCTGCAAGTTAATAAGATCTTTCTCATCTCACCTGAACTTAGTCTTAAAGTTGCATATTTTCCTTCCTTAGCAACCAATCTTGCTGTTGTTCCAGCAGACCTAATTAATTGAGCGCCTTTACCAGGCCTCATTTCAATACAATGAACCTCTGTACCTTGTGGGATCTCAGATAGAGGCAGGCAATTTCCAGGCTTAATTGGAGCCTTATTGCCAGATATAACTTTTGTTTTTTCTTTTAAATCTTTTGGCGCAATAATATATGCTTTTTCGCCATCTTTATATTCAACTAACGCTATATTTGCTGATCTATTAGGATCATATTCAATTCTTATCACTGTTGCTTCTACATCAAATTTTTGTCTTTTGAAATCTATTATTCTGTATAGTCTTTTATGTCCACCACCTTTGTGTCTGACAGTAATGTGGCCATTATTATTTCTTCCAGAAATCCTTCTTTTAGACTCAACAAGGGTTTTCTCAGGCCTACCCTTGTGAAGCTCTTCTCTAATTTGAACCCTAAACCTTCTTCCAGGAGATGTAGGTTTTGCTTTGATAATAGCCATGTTACTTAAATGGGTTCTCCATGTTTATTTCTTTGCCTTCAGCAAGCTTTATGTAGGCTTTTTTATATGTTCCTGTCTTATATTTCCCAAACCTTGTTCTTTTATTCTTAAATTTAGTATTAAGAACCCTTACTGACTCAACTTTGACACCAAATATCTCTTCAACTGAATTCTTTATCTCAACTTTGGTTGCTTCTTTAGCAACTTTAAACACATATGTATTTGATGTGCTTTTTTCAATTGCAGCTTTTTCACTAATTACTGGGTTCTTAATTGTTGTGTAAATCTTTTCACTTAACATTTAGAGCCTCCTTTAGCACTGTAACTGCAGAATGAGTAAGCAGGATATGTTTTGCCTTTAGCAAATCATAAGGATTAATATCTTTAGCATCTAGAAAGCTGTAATGCTTAAGGTTTCTTATTGCTAGCATAGTATTTTGATCTAAATCAGATGAAATCAGTAAAGCAGAATCTTGGCCACTTTTCTTAAAGAAATCATGAGCTAGCTTAGTTTTTGGTTCTTTGAAACTGATATCATCCACCAAATCTAATCTTTTTTCTGTTTTAAATTTAGAAAGTATTGAGGCAAGAGCTTTCTTTGCCATTTTTTTGTTTATTTTTTTTGTGTAATTTTTAGTATTTGCAAAGGTGACGCCGCCGCCAACCCATAAAGGACTTCTAATTGTTCCTGCTCTAGCGCGACCAGTTCCTTTTTGTTTAAATGGCTTTTTCCCACCACCTCTCACAGCTGATCTATTCTTAAGCATGACAGATCCTTGTCTTTCGTTTGATAAATAACTTGTTAGCGCTTGATGCACTAGCGATTCATTAAAATCAACTGAAAAGACTTCACTAGGAAGTCTAGGTTTTGTTGCTTTTTTTGTTGTTTTAGCCTCAGCCATTATTCCTTATCATCCTCTTTCTTAGTTTCGTCTTGTTCTGCTTCTACTTCTGCTTTTGCTTCTGGCTCTTTGCTTTCTTCCGAAGCTGTCTCTGCTGGCTTTTCTGTTTTGATTTCGTCTTTTGCTTCATCAACAACTTCAGCGTTTTCTGTTGCTTCAACTGCCTCAGCTGAATCAACAGATGTTTTATCTTCAGAAGCTAATTCAGTATTTTCAGCTACATCCTGAACGTCATTTTTAACTTCAGCTGCTTCATCCACTATTGGTTCTAGTGAAAGCTTTGCACCGTCTTTAATAGATGGTGTTACTTTTACAAAAGAACCTATTGAACCAGGCACTGCACCTTTTACAAGTAGTACATTTTCTTCAATATCAACTTTTTCAATTTCGAGGTTTTGAACTGTTGTATTTCTATCGCCCATATGACCAGCCATTTTTTTACCTTTAAAAACTCTACCAGGGAACTGGCATTGTCCTATTGAACCAGGAGCTCTGTGAGCAAGTGAATTACCATGTGTTGCATCCTGAGTCTTAAAATTATGTCTCTTTACAACACCAGCAAAACCTTTACCTTTTGAAACACCAGAAACATCAACTTTTTCTGTTGAGCTAAATGGGTGAAGAGTTATTTCTTTTGCATCCATAAGGTAATTGAACTCTTCTTCAGATAAATTGAATTCAGTTAAGTAGCCCTTCTCGGCTTTATTGTCTGCGAATTTTTTTTCTAAACTTTTTGAAACTTTCTTTTTTGAACCAAAGTTAACTTGCACTGCATAATAACCATCTTTTTCAGGTGTTTTTCTTTGTACTATTTTGCTGTTTGCGACAGCAATTACCGTAACGGGCACTGAAGTACCGTTGTCTTTAAAGACGCGCGTCATACCAACTTTTGTTCCAATTACTCCAAGCATATTAATTAAGGGTTATTTTTACATCTACTCCGGCAGCAATATCTAGCCTCATCAAGGCGTCTACAGTCTGCTCTGTGGGATTAATGATATCGAACAGTCTTTTGTGTGTTCTGGTCTCGTATTGATCACGAGCTTTCTTGTCAACGTGTGGTGACGTAAGGATTGTAAGCTTTTCCTTTTTTACAGGCAATGGAATAGGGCCGACAACTTTTGCGCCGGTTTTTGTTACTGTCTCAAGAATTTCTTTCGTTGATTTGTCTACCAACTTATGATCGAAAGCCTTAAGTTTTATCCTAATTTTTTGCTGTTCCATAATCGCCTTTTAGATTAGAAAGACCACGATTTTAAGGCTTTAAATAGGGAGTGTCAAAGAATTTATCTAATTCTTATTGATAATTTCTTCAGTTAAATTTGAAGGTACTTCAAGGTATTTTTTAAACTCCATGGTGTAAGTAGCTCTACCTTGGGTTGCTGACCTTAAATCTGTTGCATATCCAAACATTTCTGACAGTGGCACTAGTGCCGTAATAGCCTTTCCTGACGGGATATCATCCATATTTTGTACCTGTCCTCTTCGTCTATTAAGGTCTCCAACAACATCACCCATATAGTCTTCTGGTGTGACAACCTCAACATCCATCATTGGTTCAAGCAGTACAGGGTTAGCTTTTAGGGCTCCATCTTTAGCTGCCATTGAACCAGCAAGTTTAAATGCCATTTCACTAGAATCGACTTCGTGGTATGAACCATCATATAAAGTTACTTTTACACCTTGTAGAGGGTAGCCAGCGATTACACCATTCTGAAGTTGTTCTTGCACACCTTTTGAGACAGCAGGTATATATTCTTTAGGTATTGCGCCACCTTTGATCTCATCAACAAACTCAAACTCTTCTTCACATGGCTCCATTCGCATTAATACATGTCCATATTGTCCTTTACCACCTGATTGTTTTGCATATTTATGCTCAACCTCAACGTTTGATTTAATTGCTTCTCTGTAAGCAACTTGTGGTTTACCAACATTAGCTTCTACACTAAATTCTCTCTTCATTCTTTCTACAAGAACTTCTAGATGCAACTCACCCATACCAGAAATAATTGTTTGGCCTGATTCTTCATCTGAACTCACTCTAAAAGAAGGATCTTCTTGAGCTAGTTTGCCTAAAGCTATAGACATTTTTTCTTGATCAGGTTTTGATTTTGGCTCAACAGCAAGTGATATAACTGGTTCAGGGAATTCCATTCTCTCAAGAACAACTAAATCTTTCGCATCTGATAAAGTATCACCAGTTGTAACGTTCTTAAGACCGATACAAGCTGCAATATCACCAGCTCTTACTTCTTTAATTTCTTCTCTATTGTTGGAGTGCATTTGCACCATTCTTCCAATTCTTTCTTTGTCATCTTTAACTGTATTAATTACTCCATCTCCTTGAGATAAAACACCAGAATATACCCTTACGAAAGTTAAGTTTCCAACGAATGGGTCAGTGGCAATTTTAAATGCTAAAGCTGCAAATGGTTCCTCATCGCTAGAACTTCTAGATGTTGGTTCTTCTGTCTTTGGATGAATACCTTCAATAGCTTTAACTTCATCAGGAGCAGGCAAAAATTCAATAACGGCGTCTAATACTGCTTGAACTCCTTTGTTCTTGAAAGCTGATCCGCAAAGAGCGAGTGTAATTTCATTGGCTAAAACACGCTGTCTAAGACCTTTTTTTATTTCAGACTCATCGAGATCTCCAGATTCAAGATATTTTTCCATTAATTCTTCGTTTGCTTCTGCTGCTGCCTCTACAAGATCTTCTCTGAGTTTTTCACACTTAGAAACAAGGTCTTCAGGTATATCTGTATATTCGAAGGTTGAGCCTTTATCTGCTTCGTTCCATGTTATTGTTTTCATCTTTATGAGGTCAATAACACCTTTGAAATCATCTTCTGCGCCGATATTGTACTGAATAGGAACTACTGTAGCACCTAATCTATCTCTTATTTGATCAACTACTCTTTCAAAATCAGCACCAGCTCTATCCATTTTGTTTACAAATACAATTCTTGGTACTTCGTATCTATTTGCTTGTCTCCAAACTGTTTCTGATTGAGGCTGTACACCAGATGAACCACAAAAAACAACAACTGCTCCATCCAAAACCCTTAGAGATCTTTCTACTTCGATTGTGAAGTCTACGTGACCTGGTGTATCAATAATATTGACTCTGTGCTCTTCAAATTGCTGCTCCATTCCTTTCCAAAAACATGTTGTAGCTGCTGAAGTAATGGTGATGCCTCTTTCTTGCTCTTGTTCCATCCAGTCCATAACAGCTGCACCATCATGAACTTCACCTATTTTATGAGAGATACCAGTGTAGAAGAGTACCCTTTCTGTAGTAGTAGTCTTTCCTGCATCCACGTGTGCACATATTCCAATGTTTCTGTATCTATTAAGTGGTGTTTTTCTAGCCATGATTAAAATCTGAAGTGTGCAAATGCTTTATTAGCTTCTGCCATTCTATGCATATCCTCTTTTTTCTTTACCGCTGAGCCTTTGCCATCCTTAGCTTCTTTTAGTTCTGCAGCTAATCTGGCTGGCATCGATTTCTCTTTTCTTTTTCTTGCTGCCTCAACAAGCCATCTCATAGCAAGAGCAGTTCTTCTTTTGGCTCTTACCTCAACAGGTACTTGATATGTTGCGCCACCAATTCTTCTGGATCTAACTTCAACTACTGGAGCTACTTTATCTAGAATTTTCTTAAAGACTTCAACAAGATCCTCACCTTTACTATCTTTTTCTAGTTGCTCAAACGCACCATAGACTATGCTTTCAGCAATTGATTTTTTTCCATCAACCATTAGTTGATTCATAAACTTAGCGATTATCTCACTTTCGTATTTTGAATCAGGAATAATTTTTCTTTTTGGTGCCGCTCTTCTTCTCATTATTTACCTCTTTTCGCACCATATTTTGATCTTCCTTGCTTTCTTTCAGAAACACCAGAAGTATCAAGAGCTCCCCTAACAGTGTGATATCTGACACCAGGCAAATCTTTTACTCTTCCGCCTCTAATTAGGACAACAGAGTGTTCTTGTAGGTTGTGCCCTTCACCACCAATATATGAAGTTACTTCAAAACCTGATGTAAGTTTGACTCTGCAAACTTTTCGCAAAGCTGAGTTAGGTTTTTTTGGAGTTGTTGTGTACACACGAGTGCATACACCTCTTCTTTGAGGACAATTTTTTAATGCAGGAACATCACTCTTTGTAGGTTTTGTTCTACGAGGTTTCCTAACTAATTGATTAATCGTAGCCATTTTTAAAAACTGAATAATAAAGCAGTGCTATTCATCGGTCAATGCTTACTGGAAGCTCTCCAGTAATTCTTTTTTCAATGCTTCTTCAATATCTTGTATTTCTTCTGAAGATACACTTGCTTTTTGGTTAGCTGCAAAACCAGTACCAGCAGGTATTAACCTTCCAACAACAACGTTTTCTTTTAATCCTCGTAAGGTATCTTTTTTACTTGTTACTGCTGCTTCTGTAAGCACTCTTGTAGTTTCTTGGAAAGATGCAGCTGAAACAAATGAATCAGTTGAAAGAGCTGCTTTAGTAATACCTAGAAGCATTCTATCGAACACAGCAGGCTTTTTGTCAGATGCTACAAGATTTTTATTTGCAGCTCTAACTTTAGTCAACTCCACAACATCTCCTTCAAGATATTCACTATCGCCTTGATCAGTAATAGTTACCTTTTTCATCATTTGCCTACTAATTGTCTCAATATGCTTATCATTTATGACAACACCTTGGAGCCTATAAACATCTTGCACTTCGGCAATTAAGTGTTTAGCAAGTTCCTCAACTCCATGCATTGCTAAAAGTGCGTGTGTATCAACTGGACCATGGCAAAGGATATCTCCTTTTTCAACGTAGTCACCCTCTAAGAAAGATACAGCTCTATATTTTTGTATCATCATTTCTACAGGCTCACCTTTTTCTGGTGTTATAACTAACCTCTTTCTTCCCTTTGTCTCTTTACCATATGAAAGAATTCCTGAAGCCTCTGCATAGATCGAACCATCTTTTGGTTTTCTTGCTTCAAATAAGTCAGCTACCCTTGGAAGACCACCTGTAATATCTTTAGTTTTTGTTCCTTCAACTGGAACCCTAGCAATAAATTCACCTGTGGAAACTTTATTACCATTATTTTTCATAAGGATTGATTTAGAAGGAAGTGAGTAAGAAGCAATTACTTTCTTTTTAGCATCAAGAACAGTTATTGATGGAGTCATGCCTTTACCTTTCACAGGTCTATCATTTGCATCGATAACTTCCCTTGTTGTTGAGCCGGTAAGATCATCAACTTCAACTTTCATTGTGACATCTTCTGTTAAGTCATTGAAAGATACAGTTCCTTCTACCTCTGCAATAATTGGAAGAGTTAATGGATCCCACTTAGCTATGAGAGTCCCTGGCTCTACTTTTGAATTATTGCTGTATAGAATTTCAGCACCATATGGAATGGAATACTTTTCAAGCAGATTTTCTTCGTCATCTTGAATTGTGAAATGTGCATTTCTTGAAACAACAACAAGTTCCCCATTCTTTTTCTCAACTGTTTTTAGTGAGCTATCGAATACAATATTCCCACCTCTTAAAGTTGTAACAGAATCGTCTTCAGCTGTTCCCGATGCTGCTCCTCCAATATGGAAGGTTCTCATCGTAAGTTGTGTGCCTGGCTCGCCTATAGATTGAGCCGCTACGACACCTACAGCCTCACCTATGTGAACTAAATGTCCTCTAGCAAGATCTCGTCCATAACACTTAGCACATAGTCCATGACTTGCTTCACATGTTATTGGTGATCTAATTTTTATTTTTTTGACGCCTGAGTTTTGTGCTTCAAGTGCTGTCTCTTCATCGAATAAGTGTCCTTTTTCAAATAGAACTTTCTTACCTTTCTTAATATCTTCTTGTAAAACTCTACCAAGTATTCTTTCCGAAACAGTTTGAATAACTGATGCACCATCTATGATAGCCTCTACGGTAATTCCTTCTTCTGTTTCACAATCTTCAGAAGTAATAACTACATCTTGAGAAACATCAACAAGCCTTCTTGTCAGATAACCTGAATTTGCAGTCTTTAGAGCCGTATCTGCTAATCCCTTTCGAGCTCCATGCGTAGAAGTAAAGTACTCAAGCATTGATAGTCCTTCTCTAAAATTTGAAGTAATTGCACTTTCAATAATGCTGCCATCTGGTTTAGACATTAGTCCTCTCATTCCAGCCAATTGTCTAATTTGTGCAGGAGAACCTCTTGCTCCTGAATCTGCATACATAAATACACTATTAAATGATGGTGTGACAACTTCATTTCCATCTTTATCTGTTTCGACCTTATCACCCAAAGCTCCCATCATTGAGTTAGCAACTTTTTCGTTGGTCCTTGACCAAATATCGATGATCTTATTGTATTTTTCACCTTTTGTTAGCAATCCAGATTCAAATTGTTGCTCAATACTTTGAACTTCATTTTCAGCATTTGAAATTATTGAAGTTTTATCATCAGGAATTTCAAAATCATTTACCCCAATTGATGCTCCAGATGAAGTTGAATACTCAAAGCCTAAATACATTAATTTGTCTGCAAATAAAACAGATTCTTTAAGACCAAAATCTTTGTAAACGCTTGCAATTAGATTTAATAGATCTTTTTTCTTCAATGTTTTATTAACTTTTTCAAACTGTAAGCCTTCAGGCATAATCTCATACAATAAACACCTTCCAACAGTTGTTTCATATAGATTCTTTTCGTCACCTTCTTTAACTCTGACTTTAATTCTTGTGTGAAGATTTATTTGTTTTTCTAAAAACGCTCTTTTGACCTCATGCACATCGACAAATATTCTGCCTTCGCCAGGTAAATTGAAATCTTCCTTTGTTAAATAGTAAATTCCTAAAACAACGTCTTGGTTTGGCTGAATAATTGGTTCGCCACTAGCTGGAGATAGAATATTATTTGTTGACATCATCAAAGCTCTCGCTTCTAATTGCGCTTCAATTGATAATGGAACATGGACTGCCATTTGGTCACCATCAAAGTCTGCGTTAAAAGCTGTACAAACCAGAGGGTGCAACTGAATAGCTTTCCCTTCAATTAAAACTGGCTCAAATGCTTGTATTCCAAGCCTATGAAGTGTTGGAGCTCTATTAAGTAAGACTGGGTGTTCACGAATAACTTCATCTAAACAATCCCATACTTCTGGTGTCTCTTCTTCTACAAGCTGTTTCGCAGCTTTAATCGTAATGGTAATTCCTTTTTGTTCAAGCTTATTGAAAATAAAAGGTTTGAAAAGTTCTAGAGCCATTTTTTTAGGCAACCCACATTGATGAAGCTTTAACGTAGGGCCAGATACAACAACTGATCTACCTGAGTAATCAACTCTTTTACCAAGCAAGTTTTGTCTAAACCTGCCCTGTTTACCTTTGATCATATCTGCAAGAGATTTAAGAGGTCTTTTGTTAGTACCTAATATAGCTCTTCCTCTTCTTCCATTATCTAAAAGAGCGTCTACAGATTCTTGCAGCATTCTTTTCTCATTTCTAACAATAATTTCAGGTGCTCCAAGCTCTAATAATCTTTTTAATCTATTATTTCTGTTGATAACCCTTCTATAAAGATCGTTCAAATCAGATGTAGCAAACCTTCCACCATCTAATGGTACCAATGGTCTAAGATCTGGTGGCAATACTGGCAGAACATTCATAATCATCCACTCTGGCTTTTGGCCACTTTCTCTGAAAGCTTCCATTAACTTAAGTCTTTTTTGTAGTTTCTTAATTTTTGTCTCAGAATTACTTGTGCTTAATTCTTCTCTTATTGACTGAGTTTCTTTTTCAACATCAACATCTGCTAAAAGAATTTGAACTGCTTCAGCACCCATCATGGCTGTAAAGTCATCATCATATTCGTCTAAAGCCTCGTAATATTCATCTTCTGTTAGTAGCTGTCCTTTTTTTAGATCAGTAATACCTGCTTCAACAACTACAAAACTTTCGTAATAGAGAACTCTTTCGATTTCTCTAAGAGTCATGTCTAAAAATAAGCCTATTCTTGATGGAAGTGATTTAAGAAACCAAATATGTGCTACAGGTGAAGCCAGTTCTATGTGGCCCATTCTCTCTCTTCTTACTTTCGTCGCCGTGACCTCAACACCACATTTTTCACAAATGACACCTCTGTGTTTTCTTCTTTTGTACTTACCACACAAACATTCAAAATCTTTAATAGGACCAAAAATTCTTGAGCAGAACAACCCATCTCTTTCAGGTTTAAAAGTTCTGTAATTTATTGTTTCTGGCTTTCTAACTTCGCCCCATGACCATGATCTGATCATTTGAGGAGATGCTAGTCCACATGAAATTAAATCAAAGTTTCTTTTTGAGCTACGATTAATGTTTTTGATGATATCTTGCATATTATTTCTCTTTTGAGTCCTCTAGCTCTAGGTTTATACCTAATGCTTTTATTTCTTTACTTAGAACATTGAATGATTCAGGCACGCCTGACTCAACTTCATAGTTTCCGTCCACAATATTTTTGTAAACTTTTGATCGTCCAGCTATGTCGTCAGATTTAACTGTTAACATCTCTTGAAGTGTGTAAGATGCTCCATAAGCCTCAAGAGCCCATACTTCCATCTCACCAAATCTTTGTCCACCAAATTGAGCTTTACCCCCTAACGGCTGTTGAGTTACAAGACTATAAGAACCAGTTGACCTTGCATGCATCTTGTCATCAACCAAATGATTAAGCTTAAGCATGTACATATAGCCGACTGTAACCGGCCTATCAAATTTCTCTCCAGTTCTTCCATCGTATAAATCAAACTGA
Source organism: uncultured Gammaproteobacteria bacterium (assembly GCA_913044115.1). GTDB lineage: Bacteria > Pseudomonadota > Gammaproteobacteria > Magnimaribacterales > TMED112 > TMED112. The sequence continues at coordinate 20,770 of CAJWNO010000004.1, forward strand.
CCACTTTCAGGTAAATCAGCGTATTTGAGTAATTCTTTAATTTGATGTTCATTTGCTCCATCAAAAACAGGAGTTGCAAAAGGAACACCTTGTCTTAAGTTGTCAGCAAGCTCTTTTACCTCTTGGTCCTTCAATGAATTGATATCATCTTTTTCGTGAGGACCAAATGAATAAATATCATTTAGAACTTTCTTAACACTCTCAATTTTTTGTTTTGATTTAAGCATGCCATCGATTTTTTCTCCTAAACCTTTTGCAGCCAACCCTAAATGAGTTTCAAGAATTTGACCAACATTCATTCTGGAAGGAACACCAAGTGGATTCAATACCACATCCACAGGTTCACCATTTTCATCATATGGCATATCTTCAACAGGAATAATGCTTGAAATAACACCCTTATTTCCGTGTCTTCCAGCTAGCTTATCACCAGCCTGAATTTTTCTTTTCACTGCCAGATATACTTTTATAACAGACAAGACACCAGGGGCAAGATCATTACCACCCTCAATTTTTTTCTTGAAGATTGCCATTTTTTCTTTGTTTTCAGACTGATACTTCTTGAATTGATCTGCTATATTTTTTTGTAAATCAGTAACTTTTTTATTCTTAACTTTTAGTTTTAGAAGGGCATCTAAATCCATCTCATTTACAGCTTCTAAAGTAACTTTACCTTTTGTTGTAATAAGGTTTTCTTTCTTTAAAGCTTGGATAAGAGTATTTTTAAGAGAATTTGTAACAATTCGCATTTCATCATCAAGATCTTTGCTAAATTCTGAAGTCATTAAGGACTCATTGCTTTTAGCTCTAGGATTCTTATCTGCACCGTCTCTAGTAAAGATTTGTACATCTATAACTGTTCCTGTAACACTTGAAGGTACTCTTAATGAAGTGTCTTTAATGTCTGAAGCTTTTTCTCCAAAAATTGCTTTGAGAAGCTTTTCTTCAGGAGAAAGTTGAGATTCTCCTTTTGGTGTTACTTTTCCAACTAGAATATCGCCAGCTTCTACTTTTGCACCTACATAAACAATTCCATTCTCATCTAACTTTGATAAAGCTGATTCACTCACACCTGGAATGTCAGATGTAATCTCTTCCATACCTAATTTTGTATCACGGGTAATACAGGTTAGTTCTTGAATGTGAATGCTAGTTAATCTGTCTTCTTGTACAACTCTTTCAGAAACTAAAATAGAGTCTTCATAATTAAAACCATTCCAAGGCATAAAAGCTATCCTCATGTTTTGTCCTATAGCTAATTCACCTAGATCAATTGATGGACCATCAGCGATAATGTCTCCTGCCTTAACATGATCTCCTTTCTTAACTAGCGGTCTTTGGTTAACACAAGTATTTTGGTTTGACCTTGTATATTTAATAAGATTATAAATATCAACACTTACGTTATCACCAGAAGAAACTTTGATCACAATTCTTCCACCATCTACCGAATCTACGACACCAGAATTTCTTGCTTCTACGCAAGCGCCTGAATCTCTTGCTACTTGTCTTTCGAGCCCAGTTCCTACTAATGGTTTTTGTGGGATAAGTGTTGGAACTGCTTGTCGCATCATATTTGAACCCATGAGAGCTCTATTTGCGTCGTTATTTTCTAAAAATGGTATGAGCGATGCAGCTACTGAAAGTACTTGCTTCGGCGATACATCCATAAGCGAAATCATACCTACACTAACGAGGCTTGTTTCTCCTTGATGCCTTGCTGTTATAAATTCATTTTGAATCTTACCTTTCTTATCAACTTCTATATTAGCTTGAGCAATGTAGTGGTTGCTTTCCATAATTGGTGAAAGATAAATTATCTCTTCTGTAACTTTGCCATCTTTTACCACTCTATAAGGTGTTTCAATAAAACCATACTTATCGGTTCTGGCATAAGTAGATAATGAATTAATTAATCCAATATTTGGTCCTTCAGGTGTCTCAATTGGACAAACCCTTCCATAATGAGTTGGATGGACATCTCGTACCTCAAAACCAGCTCTTTCTCTCGATAGCCCACCAGGCCCAAGAGCTGAGACTCTTCTTTTGTGTGTTACTTCAGATAATGGGTTATTCTGGTCCATAAATTGAGATAGTTGGCTTGAACCGAAAAACTCTTTGAATGCAGCAGTAATAGGTTTTGCATTAATTAGATCCGAAGGTTTGTACCCTTCAGTTTCTGCCATTCCGAGCCTATCCTTTACTGCCCTTTCAACCCTTACTAAAGCAATTCTTAATTGATTAGCAGTCATTTCACCAACAGACCTAATACGTCTGTTACCTAAGTGGTCTATATCATCGACTGTGTCTTTACCATTTCTAATATCAACTAACTTTCTTAGAACAGCTACAATGTCTTCTTTTGTTAAGACATATGTATCAGATCTATCTTCAATTTTTAGTCTCCAATTGAGCTTCATTCTTCCAACATCTGAAAGATCGTATCTATCTTCAGAAAAGAATAAGTTATTGAATAAAATCTCTGTGGATTCTTTTGTTGGTGGCTCACCTGGTCTAAGCATTCTGTAGATATCTACAAGAGCTTCAGCTCTTGTTCTGCTAGGATCATTTCTGAGAGTGTCAGCTATATATGATCCACTATCTATGGTATTTACGTATAGAATGGAGAACTGCTCAACTTGCTCATCTAACAACTTTTTAAGAGCAGTCTTATCAAGCAATGTGTTTGATTCATATAAAATTTCACCTGTTTCTTTATTAACTATGTCTTGACCGAGAGTTTGTCCAATAAAGTCGTCGAATTCGACTTCTATTAATCCATTTTTTTGTTTTGAGTGGTCTGCTGCAACTTTTGCATTAATTCTTTTTCCTGATGCAACCTTCTTGCCACTAACTTCTATATCGAAATCAAAAGCCTTGCCTTTCAGCTCATCGGAAGTTATGGATAGGAATATTTTGCCATTTTTAGTAACTACATCAATTTTTTTATAGAAAGTATCAAGAATTTCTTGATCAGTCATATCAAGTGATTTCAAAATCGCTGTAGCAGGGAATTTTCTTTTTCTATCAATCCTTGCATATATAAGATCTTTGGCATCAAATTCATAATCTAACCATGAACCTCTATAAGGAATAATTCTTGCTGCGTAGAGCACTTTTCCAGAGGCATGGGTTTTGCCTTTATCGTGATCAAAAAATACACCTGGTGATCTATGTAATTGGGAAACAACTACTCTCTCTGTTCCATTGACGACAAAACTACCGTCTTTTGTCATAACAGGAATTTCACCAAGGAAAACTCTGTCTGACATAGGTGTCCCTTTAACAGTTTTGTAGCCTGTAGCTTTGTCCATGAAGCGAAGCTGAAGATTTACATATAATGGCACAGCATAGGATATCCCTTTCATTTTGCATTCTTGAGGGGTGTATAGGCATTCGCCTAGTTCGTAGCTGATGTAATCTAAAGCTGCATTGCTTGATGCGCTGTTAATAGGAAAGATTGACTTGAAAACTTCTTCAAGACCACTTTCGTCTCTTTTAGCTGGGTCTGAGCCAACTTGAAGAAATTCTGCATAAGAATCAGTTTGAGTCTTAAGTAAATAAGGCAAAGACATTACATTCGGCAAAGTGCCGAATTGTCTTCGAATACGTTTTTTCTCGGTAAAAGAGTATGTCATTAAAATTGATTAGTGAGACTACTTCATCTCAGCTTGTGCACCAGCTTCTTGGAGTGCTGCAACAAGTGCTTCTGCATCATCTTTACTAGCGCCTTCCTTGACAGTTTTAGGAGCGCCATCAACTAAATCTTTAGCTTCTTTTAAGCCTAAATCAGTAGCAGCTCTTACAGCTTTAATAACTGCGACTTTCTTATCACCAGCTGCTGTTAACACAACATCATAAGCACTTTTTTCTTCTGCTTCAGCTGCATCACCTGCGTCACCACCACCTGCTCCAGCAGCCACTGGTGCTGCTGCAACTGCTGCTGCTGTTACGCCAAACTTTTCTTCGATATCAGATATAAGATCAACAAGATCCATTACTGACATATTTGATATAGATTCTAATATTTCTTCTTTAGTTGCCATTATATTCTCCTTATTCTTTTTGCTCTTTCACACTAGTGAGTGTTCTCGCAAATTTAGAAGGAACCTCATTAATAAGAGAAGCAATTTTACCCAAAGGTGCCTTCAAAAGTCCAGCAAATTTTGAAATAGCTTCAATAAATGTTGGTAAATTAGCTAATTTATTGATTTCAGCTGCTTCAAAGTGCTTTCCGTCTATTGATAACCCTTTAATATTGAGGTTTTCATTCTTTTTTGCGAACGATTTTAAAATTTTAGCTGCCGCACCTGGTTCTTCGTAAGAAAATGCGAGCATAGTTGGGCCATCAAGGTACTCGTCTATACCTTCATAGCTAGTTCCTTTAAGACCTAGTTTTACTAATGTATTTTTAGCTACTCTAAACTTTACATTAGACTTAAACCCTTCAGACCTTAATTCATTAGCTTCAGAAACTTTCAAACCCCTTGCATCTGCTAAAACTAGAGATGAAGCGTTATTTGCAAGTTCGTTAACATCCGAAACGATCTTTTTTTTGTCTTCTATACTTAGTGCCATAAAATTTTAAAAATTTAATACGAAGACTTAGATGTCTGAAACTATCTATGAAGGAAATTAAGCCTAAGCACCTTCAGTCTTCGATGTCTCAAAATTGAGAAACGTCAATTCTATACCCTGGACCCATAGTTGTCGAGAGGTAAATGTCTTTAATATAGATTCCTTTTGATGAGGCTGGTTTTAATCTTTTTATTTCAGCCATAAAGGAATGTAAATTTTCGGTTAGTTTTGCTTTATCCATTGATGAATTAGCAATGGTTCCTTGTACTATACCTTCTTTTTCTGTTTTGAACCTCACCTGTCCATGCTTTACATCTTTCACTGCTTTTTCAATATTTTCTGTGACTGTTCCTGATTTTGGATTTGGCATCAACCCTTTTGGCCCAAGAACTTTGGCAAGCTTACTTACAACTTTCATCATTGATGGAGTTGTAACAGCAACATCAAAATCAATATTTCCATCTTTATACTTTTCTAAAAGATCGTCGGTACCAATAAAATCAGCTCCAGCACTTTTTGCCTCTGTTGCTTTATCACCATCAACAAAAGCAACAACTTTCACATCTTTTCCCAATGAATGAGGCAAAGTTAGAGAGCCTCTAACGTTCTGGTCTGATTTTTTTGGATCAATACCCAAACTTACAGCAACGTCAACGGACTCAACAAACTTTCTTTTCGGCTGATTGGTGAGCATTTCAACTGCTTCATCAACTGACAAAGACTTCTCTAAATCTATTTGAGGTAATTCTTTTTTGTATTTTGTTTCTTTCATTATTCTTTGATCTCTATTCCCATGCTTCTAGCTGTGCCTGAAATAATCTTTATAGCGGCGTCTATATCATTTGCGTTCAGGTCATCCATTTTCATTTCAGCAATTTCTTGAACTTTTGATACTGGAATTTTTGCAACCTTAGCTCTGTTTGGTTCACCACTTCCTGAATCTATGCCTGCTGCTTTCTTTAATAAAACTGCAGCTGGAGGTGATTTTGTTATAAAAGTAAATGTTCTATCTTCAAATACAGTTATTTCAACTGGGACCTTTAGCCCTTTCTCCATTTCCTTTGTTTTATCATTAAAGGCATTACAAAAATCCATAATATTTAAACCATGTTGGCCTAATGCTGGGCCAACCGGTGGACTTGGATTTGCCCCGCCTGCTGGAACTTGCAGTTTAATTATTGTCATTATCTCTTTAGCCATATTAATTCTTCTCTACTTGGGAAAAATTTAGTTCGACTGGTGTAGATTTCCCAAAAATACTAACCGAAACTCTAATAAGATTTTTCTCATAGTCAACCTCTTCTACTATTCCATTAAAATCATTGAAAGGTCCATCGTTAATTCTTACAGTTTCTCCTGATTCAAAAACAGTCTTGAAAACAGGCTGTTCTGTTGTCTCTTCGACTCTATTTGTGATTCTGCTTAATTCTCTCTCAGACAATGGTAATGGCTTATTTTTTGAACCGCCCAGAAAACCCATAACATTTGGTGTCTTGCGAACAAGATGCCAAGTATCATCATTCATTTCCATTTGAACCAACATATAGCCTGGAAAGAATTTTCTTTCCATTTGTTTTTTTTGGCCTTTTTTGAGCTCTGTTACTTGTTCAGTCGGTATCATTATTTCTCCAAACATTTTTGAAAGACCAGACATGTCTATTCTTTCTTCCAATGCTGCTTTGACTTTTTTTTCACAGTTTGAAAAAGCTTGTATTACGTAATATTCCATTAAATTAACCTAATATGAATCTTGATAAGAACGATAGGAACGAATCAAGTCCCCAGAAAACAAGGGCTAATATCAAAATCATCACTAAAACCATTATTGTCATTTGAGTAGTCTCGCCTCTGCTAGGCCAAACAACTTTAGCAATCTCAGATCTTGAGTCTGAAATTAGTTTAACTGCATTCTTGCCAAATTGTGTTTGACCAAGAATTCCCAATGAAAGTGCAAGTAATCCAAAAAGTATCAGGACCCTATAAAGCAAGCCAAGATCTTCAAGGTAAGTAAATAAAATGACTGCAGAAAACCCTGCAGTCAGTGATACTAACCATAAAATGTTGTTTAGCGTGCTATTCATAATAAACTGGCAGGCCCGGAGGGAATCGAACCCACAACCTGCGGTTTTGGAGACCGCCGCTCTGCCAATTGAGCTACAGGCCTTTGCGATCTCCTAAGTATATAACCTTATGTGTCTTAATAAAATATTAAGAAACGATCTTAAGTACTATACCAGCTCCAACAGTTCTTCCACCTTCACGAACTGCGAAACTTAAACCTTCTTCCATAGCAATAGGAGCTATAAGTTCACAATTTAACTCATCTACAGTATCGCCAGGCATAACCATTTCAACTCCATCAGGCAGATTAACTTCACCAGTTACATCTGTTGTTCTGAAATAGAACTGCGGTCTATAACCTTTAAAGAATGGTGTATGTCTTCCACCTTCTTCTTTACTTAATACTGTAATTTTTGCAGTAAATTTAGTATGTGGTGTAACAGAACCTGGTACAGCAAGAACTTGTCCTCTTTCTACTTGGTCTCTTTCAACACCTCTAATTAATACTCCACAGTTTTCACCTGCTCTACCTTCATCGAGTGTTTTTCTAAACATCTCAACACCAGTACATGTTGTTTTTGAAGTTTCTTTAATACCAACAATTTCTAGTTCATCACCGGTTCTAACGATACCTCTTTCAACTCTTCCAGTTACAACAGTACCTCTACCAGTAATTGTGAAAACATCTTCGATAGGCATTAAGAATTGCTTATCAACTGGTCTTTCAGGTTGTGGAAAGTAAGAATCTAAAGATTTTACTAATTCAACAACACTCTCGACGTATTTAGCATCACCTTCTAGAGCTTTCAGTGCACTTCCTCTAATGATAGGTGTATCATCACCTGGGAAATCATACTTATCTAACAACTCTCTTACTTCCATCTCGACAAGCTCTAATAGCTCTTCATCGTCAACCATGTCAGCTTTGTTTAGATAAACAACAATATTTGGTACACCAACTTGCTTAGCAAGAAGGATGTGTTCTCTTGTTTGAGGCATAGGACCATCAGCAGCACTCACAACTAATATTGCTCCATCCATTTGTGCAGCACCTGTAATCATGTTTTTTACATAGTCTGCGTGACCTGGACAGTCTACGTGTGCATAATGCCTATCATTACTGCTGTACTCAACGTGAGATGTAGCAATTGTAATGCCTCTTTCTTTTTCTTCAGGAGCGTTGTCGATACCGTCGAATGCTACCGCTTCGCCACCAAATGTATCTGCACAAACCTTAGTCAATGCAGCTGTTAACGTTGTCTTACCATGGTCGACGTGTCCAATTGTTCCCACGTTGATGTGTGGTAAGCTTCTATCAAATTTTTCTCTAGCCATATTTCCCTCTTTTGTTTGGAGCTCATAACCGGATTTGAACCGGTGACCTCTTCCTTACCAAGGAAGTGCTCTACCTACTGAGCTATATGAGCGCATATCATATACCCTAAAACGTAAAGCTTCAACCATTATATACCTTTATTAAATGGGGTAAAAATGGTGGAGGGGGAAGGATTCGAACCTTCGAAGCACGAGGCGGCAGATTTACAGTCTGCTGGGTTTGACCGCTCCCCAACCCCTCCAAGTAGGAAAAGATATTATCAACTTAGAATTTTTTTAGTCAATACATATATAATTCAACTATGAAACATTTTGTTAATGGTAGAGATTTATTGGGTGTCTACCCTGAAAATACAGATGAAATAATCCTAGGTGCAGGATGTTTTTGGGGGGTTGAAAGAGTTTTTTGGCAATTGGAAGGCATATGGGTTACCTATGCTTCATATTGTGGTGGCAATAGACCTAATCCTAATTATGACCAAGTATGTACTGGTGTAACGGGCCACGCAGAAACAGTTAACATCATTTTTGAAAAAGATAAGATTAATCTGGAAGAAATACTAAGGGTTTTTTGGGAATGTCACGATCCAACCCAAGGCATGAGACAAGGTAATGATATTGGTAGTCAATACAGGTCTGCAATTTTCTGCAAAGATACACATCAATTTGAAATTGCATCAGAATCAAAAGAAAAATACCAATCAATTTTGAACGAATCAAATTTTTCGACAATTACTACAGAAATAGCAATACAAAATACAAGCTATGCTGCCGAAGATTACCACCAACAATATCTTGCAAAGAATCCGAGCGGTTATTGTGGCATCAAAGGAACTGGATGCGCATATAAATAAAAAAGGAGGCTAATGCCTCCTTTTTAAAAATGTTAAAGCTCAATATTAGTCAGGGTTATATTCTTTTAATAAATAAGCCATATGAGATCTTAAAAAAGTTCTATGTTCAGAGACATTAGAGTTGTATTCTGCAAACTCAGATGTAGTTGCATAGTTATCTAAGAAACTTAATGCTTGTTGAGGTGATGCAAAAGTACACCAAACACTATGAGTAATACCATTTCCATTGTTACCCAAAATATGCTGTTGCACACCACAAGCATCTGCATTCCAATCGTATTTCTCTGTACTTTTTGATAACTCTTTCCAAAGTGGTAGAAACTTAACTGGATTAGATACATTCAAATCCCAATTAACAGTAACAAGCTCTGAGCCAGCTTCATCAGAAACATTTGCAGCAATGTGTCTTGTCATAGTTGCCATAGTTAATTCTGCGCCCAGCCTATTCATTGCATCTCTGAACATTAAGCCTGATTTTGATGTTGAAAAAACATTTCCTGCTGCAGCATACTCATCTGCATTTTTATAGTAGTAAGAAATTTGGTGCGTGGCTTCATTCCATCCTTGATGTTGTAATGCATATAAATCAACTTCAAGATTCATTGCTTTAACTTCAGGCGAGTTCATGTACTTATCAAAAGCAGCAAAACATTTTTCTCCGTGATCACATTTAAATGCATAATGAGCCTGATACTTTGAAAAATTTGCAGGCAATTCATCTGCAAAAAGTCCAAACATAAATAACGATAAAATTAGTAAAGATATTTTTTTCATAAAGGTTTCCGAATATGTGTTTAAAAAATTTATATTAGCAACGAACCTCTCTTATTTGAAGAGTGCGCTGAAATAAAATTAATCTTTAAAGAATATTTGAATTAATGTAGAATCATCATCCAAGCCACCTTAGCTCAGCTGGTAGAGCAACTGATTTGTAATCAGTAGGTCGTCAGTTCGACTCTGACAGGTGGCTCCATTTCCTAAAGATTAAACTATGTGATTTTCTCGAGATCGAGCAGCTGTATGAACAATGCCGCTTTTTGTCTTGTATGGTTTAGCTTTGATACCTTTTGTGCCTTCTTTAATGAACAAGAATAGACACATTGAAATTATTGAAAGACATCCTAGAAAGCCTACTATTATGTATTGAACCATATTTTTATTATACAGTAATTACGATTGTAATAAATTGTCAATTTAAGCTTTATGCAAAGAAAAGATTTAAAAATTCTTCTTTTACAGATAAGAGATGATGCAAATGTTAGAAAAGAGGAGCTTGAAAGCTTTGCTAAATATAGTGAATTAGACTTAGATCAATTCGAAGTGCTCAATGTTTTTGATAAGCCTAAATTTAATAGCGAAGAATTAAATGGTTTTGATGCACTTTATGTTGGTGGTGCCAGTGAAGCTAATGTGCTCGAGCCTAAAAAGTACGAATTTGTAAATGACTGTATCAGACTAATTAAATATGCTGGTGATAACAGTATTCCAACTTTTGCTTCTTGTTTTGGCTTTCAATTGGCCGTTTTGGCATTCGGCGGAACAATTCTAAGCAAAGATAGTGATTATGAAATGGGTAGCATACCCATAAGACTAACCAACCTTGCAGAAATTGATCCGGTTTTCAAGGGGACCAAAGATAATTTCAACGCACTCTCAATTCATAGGCAGTATGCTATTGAACTGCCTTCCAATTTAGATCTCTTAGCTTATACAGATCAATGTTTGCATAGTTTTAAACTGAGAAATAAACCTTTGTGGGCTTTTCAGTTTCATCCTGAAGTAGATAGGGCAACTGTCTTTAAGAGATTAGCAATATACAAAGAAGAGTACACAAATAGTGAGGATGAATTTCAAAGTGTACTGGATTCATTGGTTGAAACACCTGAATCTCATAACCTTATGCTGAATTTTGTTAACAGAGTTTTGCTTTAAATTTTCTCAGGATAATCCAAAACGAGATAAGTGAGTGCTTTCACCCCCTCATCTAAAGCTGAATCATCAACATAAAAGTATGGTGAGTGATTACCAGCAACATTTGTCCTTTCACCAAAATTAGCTGATTGGCCTTCACCTGGTTTGTTAATACCTAACCAAAAATATAGGCCGGGAATTTCTTGAGAAAAGTAAGAAAAATCTTCTGCTCCTGTCACAGGTGTATTTGATTCATAAAATTTACCTGGTGATGCTTGCTTTAAAGAATCACTCATTTTTTCTACTAGTTCTGGATTATTAACAGTAACTGGATAGAAACCGCCAACATCAAATTCCACTTTAATTTCTGTGCCGGTGCCTAGTGCAACACCTTCGGCTATCTGTTCTATTTCATCGTAAATTTCTTTTCTGAGAACTGGGTCAAATGTCCTAATTGTGCCCATTATCATCGATTCTTCTGGAATAATATTATTTCTTGTGCCTGCTTCTACAAGGCCGACAGAAAGTACCGCAGGATTATTGATGATATTAATTCTTCTACTAACAATTGTATTTAGAGATTCAATAAGTTGCGCAGTTGCCATGATTGGATCAATACCTGACCAAGGAGTAGAGCCATGAGTCTGAACACCTTTAACTGTAATTCTATATGCTGATGCAGCTGCCATTGCTGGACCAGATTTAACTGATAAAACACCATTTGGAATATTAGTAACATGCAATCCAAATATTACTTCAGGGTCATATCTTTCAAATATTCCCTCTTGCAACATCATTTTTGCACCACCTCCCTCATCTTCAGGAGGACCTTCTTCTGCTGGCTGAAAAATAAGCATTACATTCCCTTTTAATTCCGCTTTGTTCTTTGCAAGAAATTCTGCAACACCCATCAAGATGGCAACGTGAGCATCATGACCACATGCGTGCATCACTCCTACATCATTGCCTAGATATTGAGTTCTGACTTTTGAGGCAAAAGGAAGTCCAGTTTTCTCTTCAACTGGCAAAGCATCCATATCAGCTCTTAGTGCAATGGTTGGCCCAGGCTTACCTCCCTCAATAAGACCAACTACTCCAGTGTATGCAATCCCTGACTCAACTTTTATTCCGAGACTCTCAAGGTGAACTTTAACTTTATTAGATGTTCGAAATTCTCTATTGCCAAGTTCTGGATATTGATGAATATCATGCCTCCATTCAATAACCTTAGGCATTAGTGTTTCAAGCTCTTCATCAAGTGATGCTTTCAAATCAGCTTGAGAGTAGAAAGTTATAGCAACCAGAATTAATAAGAATTTTTTCATATCTAAACTATAATACTTGCTTAAATGAACTTCAAAGATGGTTACATTAATAGAACAACATAAAAGACCAAACCCTCAAACTGGAGAACCGTTTGAACAAGGTTTCACTGATGAAAATGGGAGAGTATTCTTTTCATATGTGAACAAGATTGGCAATGATGGTTGGTACTTAGAGGAGTGGAAGAAGGACATGCAGTCTTATTTAGAAAAAAAATCTAGGATTGAACAATGAGTCTGAGACCATTTCATCTTGCTATACCTGTTAGTTCAATTGATCAAGCAAAAGATTTCTATGGGGATAAGCTTGGGTTCGAACAAGGGAGATCAGATGACCATTGGGTTGATTATAATTTTTTTGGACATCAATTAGTTTGTCATATTGGAGATTCAGTTACAGCCTCCAATGAGGTTGATGGAAAAGATGTACCAATTCCACATTTTGGTATCGTGCTTGAATGGAATCAGTTTGATATATTTGCCAATAACCTGAAAGAGCAGGCCATAAAATTCATAATAGAACCGTACCTTAGATTTGAAGGATTGCCAGGAGAACAGAAAACAATGTTTTTTAAGGATCCTTTTGGTAATGCACTAGAATTCAAATCATTTAGAAACGATAACGAAATTTTTAACAAGTAATAATTTGTCTTTTATACCAACAATTACAGAATTTCATACCAAAGCACTTAGTGATTACGGTATTGATGATGCCTGGCCTGAGGCAGTGCTTAAAGCAACAAAGATTGCTAAAGATCAATTAACTGAAGAGAAAGATTATCTAGAACAATTTCCTTTTGTAACTATTGATGGTGAAGATGCTAAAGATTTTGATGATGCAATTTTTTGTACTTTCAATGATGCAGGCTTCCATTTAAAAGTTGCAATTGCTGACGTTTCTTTTTTTGTTAAAGAAGATTCGCCATTAGATAAAGAGGCAGCAAAAAGAACAACCTCAGTTTATATGCCCAAAAAAGTTGTACCGATGCTTCCCGAACGCCTTTCCAATGAATTATGTTCTTTACAACCCGATAAACGGAGGAGATGTCTTTGTGTGGAAATTAATTTCGACAAAGAAGGACATATTACAAACTATAAATTTCACAGGGGAGTTATTAAATCTGTTGCAAGGTTAACCTATAGCGAAGTTGAAGCACAGCTATTGAATGGGCTAAAAGACACGAAGTACAAAGAATCCCTTGAAGCATCTTTTGCCTTATTTAATAAACTAATTTTAAACAAGGGTTATAGAGGTGCTTTAGATTTTTCAATTAATGAGCCCTTTCTTAAACTAAACAAAGTTGGTGCAATTGAAAATATTGAAAACAGAAAAAGACTGAATGCTCATAAACTAATAGAAGAATTCATGTTGGCTGCTAATATCTCTGCTGCTGACTTTTTAAGCCATCACGCAGAACAAGGCATTTATCGAATACATGAGCATCCAGAATCATTGAAAGTTGAAAGACTTTCTCAAGTATTAAGGAATAGAGGAATAAATTGGAAAGGAGATAGAGAAGACATTGATAATCTTGCGCCATTTATAAACAAGCTTAACAAAAGAGAAGATGCATCAATACTTAATATGCTTATCCTTCAGTCTATGCAAAGAGCAGAATACAGCACAGTTAATAAGGGGCATTTTGGCTTAAAATTTGATAGGTATACACACTTCACCTCACCAATTAGAAGATATCCAGATTTATTAGTTCATAGACTTATCATCGCTACACTGACCAAAAAGGATTTCAATTTTGATGGCTTGCAGCTTACTCTAGAAGACTGCTCCATCAAAGAAAAATCTGCAGAGTTTGCATCAAAACAAGTAATTCAAAACCTAATATGCACATACGTTAAAGAGTTTTCAGGCAAAAATTTTTCTGGCTATGTTACGGGCGTAAAAGATTTTGGTTTATTCGTTGAAATGCCTGAGCTATTTACAAGTGGTTTGTTGCATGTGAATGATTTACCCAATGATTTTTATAGATACAACGCAAGGCATAACTGTCTGGAAGGGAAACGAAGGGGAAATAAATTCTCACTAGGCGATCGTATCGATGTTTACATAGGCGACGTTAAAGAACTAGAAGGAAAGATTTCATTATATTATTAGATCATGAATGTTGAGATAAAAAATATCCATACAATTAAATCACTTATAAAAAACCATAGAGAAAAAGTAATATCTATTACAGGCAATGCAGAAAATATGAAAGCTCAAGAGGTTCTTGAAATTGCTCATAAAGAAGGAGTGAAGATATACCCCAAAAACACAAAAATTACTGCTCTTTGTAAATCACCAAATGTAAAAGATCTTAAAAGCTCAGGCTATGAACTTGGAAATTTAGTTCTAATTCTTGATGAGGTTCAAGACACAAGAAACCTTGGATCATGTTTACGCAGTGCTTCATTTTTTGGTGTTGATGCCGTCATAATTCCAAAAAATAATTCTGCTGATTATGCTAATACAGCTGTTATAGAAACCTCAACAGGTGGGGTTTATGATCTCAATCTCTACAAAGCTACTAACATTACTAATGCTATAAAAGAATTGAAAAACAATGAATATTGGATTTCAGGTTTTTCTGAACATGCTGATTCAGAAATTGAATCAAAAGATTTTTCTGGAAAAAATGCAATCATATTTGGCAATGAAGAAAGAGGAATACGTTCTTTAGTAGAAAAAAATTGTGATGAGACACTCAAGATTACACAGAAAGGTAAAGTATCATCTTTAAATGTCTCAATAGCAGTTTCAATTGGGCTGCATAATATTAGCAATAAACTGTGATATTAAATTATCTTTTAATACACTAAAATATCTAACCTATGCTTGCTCAAAGAACAATAAGAAATAAAACATCTGCTACAGGTGTAGGCCTTCATACAGGAAAAAAAGCAACTTTAACCTTGCATCCGGCAGACCCTAATACAGGAATTCTTTTTAGGCGAAAAGATGGCGACAAGGTCGTGGAAATACCTGCTCAGGCAAACTTTGTTGGAGATACAACCTTATCAACTACTTTAGAACACGATGGTGCAGAAATAGCTACTATAGAACACCTCATGTCAGCATTGGCAGGTATTGGTGTAGACAATTGCATTATAGATTGTGATGGTCCGGAAATTCCTATTATGGAGGGCAGTTCAACACGTTTTGTTTTCCTTATTCAAGCAGCTGGAATTGTTGAACAAAGCGCGGTAAAGAAGTTCATTTATGTAACAAAGTCTGTACAAGTACAGAGGGATGATGCAGTCGCAAAAATAAAACCCTACGAAGGTTTTAGGGTATCGTTTGGTCTAGAATTCGACCATCCTGTTTATAAAAAATATCCTCAGACGGCTTCGATAGATTTCTCTCAGACATCTTTTATTAGGCAAGTAAGTAGAGCAAGGACTTTTGGAGTTTATAGCGAGCTGGAAATGCTAAAAAAGAATAATAGAGCACTTGGAGCAAATCTTGATAATGCTATAGGTATAGGAGATGAAGATGTGCTAAATGATGGCGGCCTCAGATTTGCTGATGAATTTGTAAAACATAAAATGTTGGATGCCATTGGGGACTTATACTTACTTGGCCATAACCTAATTGGAGAGTTTTATGGCTTTAAATCAGGCCATGCTTTAAATAATCAATTGTTGAAAAAGATTGAAAGCGAAAATGCTTATAAAATAATTGAAATTGATGAAATTAAAGACGCTCCTATAAATTACTTAAAACCAGTTGCAGAAGAATTAGCATAATGATTGAGTTCCTAGGAAAAATTTTTAAATCTTCAAACCAAAGACGTGTTGATGGCTATGCCAAAGTTGTAAAGAAAATCAATGAGCTGGAAGAAGATGTGGCAAAGCTTTCAGCTGAAGAATTCAAAGATTTCAATCGTGAAAAAAATATTGATGATGAAAAGCTTATAAATGTATTTGCAGCAGTAAGAGAAGCATCCAAAAGAACAATAGGGTTACGGCATTACGACTGTCAGATGATTGGGGGTCTTGTTCTCAACGGCGGCAACATTACGGAAATGAAAACAGGTGAAGGTAAAACTCTTGTTGCCACTCTGCCTGCAGTATTTAACGCTTTATCAGGAAAGAAGGTTTATGTAGTTACTGTAAATGATTACTTGGCTGAACGGGATGCTAATTGGATGCGGCCAATTTATGAATATTTTGGCCTTACAGTAGGTGCTCTGACTTCCGCTCAAGATTTTAAAGACAAACAAGAAACTTATGAGTGCAATATTATTTACTGTACTAGTAGCGAACTAGGTTTTGACTATTTAAGGGATAATATGGTGCTATTCAAGCATCAGAAAACACAGAAAGATCTCAATTTTGCAATTGTTGACGAAGTTGATTCAATATTAATTGATGAAGCAAGAACACCGTTAATAATTTCTGGTGCAACCGATGATGATGCTTCTGCATACCCAGTTTTTCTTAAACTTTTGCCAAATTTAAGCAGACAAATGAGAGAGGGAACAGAAGAAGATCCTCTTAAGGACGAAGAGAGAGGAGACTTCCTTATAGATGAAAAATTAAGATCAGTAGAATTAACAGACGATGGATTTGAAAAGGTCGAAAACTTTTTAGTAAATCGTAATTTAATTAAGCCAGACGAGAGTTTATATACAACAAACAACTTAAAATTTTTAAAATATGTGCAAGCTACACTTAAAGCTAACCTTCTATTCGAAAAAAATGTGCACTACATGGTTGAGAACAATAAAGTTGTTCTAATTGATGACAATACAGGACGTAAATTACCTGGCAGAAGAGTATCAGAAGGTGTTATGCAAGCATTGGAATGCAAAGAAAGAGTTCCAATTCAACAAGAAACTCAGACTTTAGCTTCTACTACATATCAAAACTTCTTCAGACTTTTTGACAAGATTTCTGGTATGACTGGAACAGCAGATACAGAGGCAGCAGAATTTAAAGAAATTTACGGGATGGATGTCGTAGTTTTACCAACTAATAAAGACATGATAAGACAAGATATGAATGATACGGTTTACGTAAATGAATCAGATAAATTCAATGCATTAGTAAAAGAAATAAAGGAAATTCACAGTAAATCAGCACCCATTCTTGTAGGAACTGCCTCAATAGAAAGTTCTGAAAAATTATCAAACAGATTAAAGAAAGAAGGCATTAGACACCAAGTGCTTAATGCTAAATTCCATGAAAAAGAGGCAATGATAATTGCTGAAGCAGGCAGACCGGGCGCAATAACAATTGCAACAAATATGGCAGGTAGAGGAACAGATATCGTTCTAGGTGGAAAGCAAGAAGATAACGATAAAGATTGGGAAGACAAGCATAAACAGGTTATTGAAGCTGGTGGATTACATGTAATCGGCACTGAAAGACACGAGTCTCGAAGAATTGATAATCAGCTACGAGGAAGATCAGGCAGACAAGGTGATCCAGGATATTCAAGATTTTTTCTATCACTTGATGATACGGTTTTGAGACTATTTATTGATGACAACAGAAAACAATTATTTTCGAGGTTGAGTGATGGGATGGATGATAGCAGCATTGAGCACCCCTTATTAAATGGAGCAATAGCCAATGCTCAGAAAAAAATAGAAAATCGAAATTTTGAAATACGAAAACAGATTCTTGAATACGATGATGTATCCAACGATCAGAGACTAACAATTTATAAGCTTAGAGATTATTTTCTTGAAGAAAACGATTCTGAAACACTTATCTTTGAGTATTTAGATAATTTTCTTGAAAAAACAGCTGATAAAGTTCTGCCTGAAGATCAAATATCTAACTGGAAATTTGATAACTTAGATAAGACTCTTACCCAGTCGTTAGGTGTGAGCCCTGACTTTAATTTACTTGATAGAGATAATTTAACTTTTGGGAAAGTAATGGATTATTTAAATGATTTTTACCAAAAATTTTACTTTGAGAAATTTGGCCCTCTTAAGGAGAGAAAACCTGAGTTAGAAAGACAAATATCTATTCAAGTTATGGATGCTGCATGGAAGAGACACCTACAAAACATTGATTCTCTCAGAGGTAATATTGGTTTAAGAGCATACGCTCAAAGGAATCCTATCAATGAGTTTAAGAAAGAGTCATTTTACTTATTCGATTCTATGATTGAATCATTTAAAGACGATATAGTTAAAATTCTATTTAATATAAAAATTCAAACTATGAGTCCAAAAGAGTTTGAAGAGCATAAAAAGCGCAGAGAGCAGAATAAAGCAAATTAATCTTCTTTAGGTTCTTCAAAAGTCTCAATTGCGACTTCTTCATTTGCCCATCGCAAAAAATCTATGCTTTTGCATGTCTTTGAGCAAAAGGGCTTAAACCTAGAATCTATCTCGACTATTTTTTTGCAGTTTGGACAGGTGATGTTTATTTTATTTGTCATTAAAAAGCTTGTTGTATAGGTTGTAATAAAAATCTAACTTGTTGTTAAGTTCATCAATAGTTCCGTCGTTAATAATTAGATCTGTAGCATAATTTATTCTGTCATTTGAGCTAATTTGAGCATTTAAAATTCCTTCAGCAATTTTAAAATTAATTGAATCTCTTTCTTTAATTCTTTGAATTTGCAAATATTTTGGAGCATCAATGACTAATACTCGTTCAAATTTATTTTGGTCGTTCCAAAGTGGAGCACTATAAATACTCCATTTAGATTTAACATTATTAAAAGCATTCATCGTTGTTTCTCTAATTAAAGGGTGCATTAAATCCTCTAACCATTGTTTTTCACTCTCTTGACTGAAAGCTATCTCTCTAAGTTTTTTGCGATCTATCTCATCACCAGCTCCAAGTATGTCTTTTCCATATCTTTTTACTATTTCAAGATAACCAGCCTGACCTTTTTTTTGTAAATTTCTAGAAATTTCATCGGCATCAACAACATCAATGCCTTTTTTAGAGAAAAAATCAGTAGCAGTTGTCTTACCGGATGCAATACCACCTGTTAAGCCTAGTACGAACATATTATTAATCTTTATAAACCTCATAAGTATTATAGCGATTTTTTTAAAACCTATTTTTGTAGACCTTGACTAGCTAAATACTTACAATGAAGTAACAGATTAATTTAAAAAAGGGGAGATTTTAATGAAATTTGTAGGAAATATTCTAGGAGTAGTCATAGTTGGCTTATTTTTTTATTTAACCATAGACCATGACTCCAAAAATACAGCTCCTGTTAAACCAAAAACTCCAACATATTCACAATTTATGACATGCGACATGGGTGAAAACTGGTCAAATGTAAATGTGATGATGGACGAATGGAATAATATGGCAGTAGACGGTATGTCTTTTGCACTTGGTCATAGAATCTATGAAGGTAGTGCTGAAGCTATAGGTAGCAATCAAGTATCTTGGCAACTATTTTGGGATTCAAAACAAAAAGCTGACAAGTTCTGGAAAGCTGGTCCAACTGATGCTTTCAAAGCTTGGGCTGATAAGCATAGATCGGTGATGGTTTGTGATGGTGAAGGCAGAAGAAACTATGATGTTGATTTGCCAAGACCACAGAATAAGCAAGGTGAGTGGGATGGAGATACTGAATTAGTATCTGTTATTTATCAATGCAACTTTACAGTTACTGCAGAAGACGGAACAGTAACACCAATGGAAGATAAAGAAGATGGTAAAAGCCAACTTAAAGCTATGTATTCTGAGTTCATGGATTATGTAGATGTGCAGGATAAAAATGCTAGCTGGCATATTTGGTCAAAATCTGGCAAAAGAGGTCCATATAACTTTGGGGTCTATACTCACAGTGGTGAAAATCCTGATCCTTATATGGATTACGATTTTTATTGGATGAATTATTATGAAAATGATGATGAGGCTAGAGCAAGATTGAATGCTTGGGTAGAAACAGGTGGAGATTTACAAGAAAAGTTTGATGAATTTTCAACTTGTGAACAAAATTTAATTTATTCAAATAGCTACGTTTTATATCCAGACTTAGTAAACGAATAAAGAATTTTAAATCTATTAAAAAGGCAGATGAAAATCTGCCTTTTTTT
>CAJWNO010000005.1 GCA_913044115.1 uncultured Gammaproteobacteria bacterium
CTCGTCGGGCTCATAACCCGGAGGTCGATGGTTCAAATCCATCCCCCGCTACCAATTACGATGATAAAGAGAGATATAGAAGCCTTTTTAACCCCAATAATTGAGGAAACTGGATGTGAACTCTGGGGGTTAGAATTTGGTTCTGCCAAAGGAAAAGGCCGACTATTGAGGATTTATATTGATGCTATACAAGGCGTGGATATTGATGATTGCACCAAAGTAAGCAGAGAAATTGATTATCATTTTCAGCATGAAACAATTTTTTCTGAATTTGCTTTTTTTGAGGTATCGTCACCAGGTTTAGATAGAAAACTATTTAATCAAAAACAATATAAAAAATTCGTTGGAGATGTAGTATCATTATCACTCTTCTCTAAGGTTAATAACCTTAGAAAATTTAAAGGTACTCTCCTTGAAGTTTTGGATTCAGAAATTTCTGTCAAAACAGAAGGAGAAACCTTATTGCTTGAATTAAGCAATATAGAAGTTTGTAAACTTGATCTTGATGATCAAATAGAGAAAAAAAAGAATGAATAAACAGATTTTAGAAGTTGTCGCTTCAGTCTCAATGGAGAAAGGAGTTGATAAAACAATTATTTTTCAAGCTCTTGAAGAAGCTATATCAAGTGCTACTAAAAAACTAGTTGATGATGAAGCAAATATAGAAGTAGTAATTGATAGGGAAACTGGAGAATATCAAACATTCAGGAACTGGGATGTCGTATCTGAAGTTGATGAAAGTGAAGTATTTCAAATTCTTGAGGGAGATCTTGATGGCCATGATGTTGTCGACGGTGTTGCAAAGAAAGAAATTGAGAATATAGATTTCGGTCGAATTTCTGCTCAAGCAGCTAAGCAAGTAATCATACAAAAAGTAAGAGAAGCTGAAAGAAGCAAAATCACAAAAAAATATGAAAGCCTGGTAGGAGAAGTTATATCTGGACAGGTAAAAAGAATAAATAGAGATTTCTTGTTACTTGAAATTGAGGAAGATTTAAACGCCCAAATCCCTAGAGATCAGATAATTCCTGGTGAAATTTTTAAGTTAAATGATAGGGTGAGAGCAGTAATTAAAGAAATAGTAACTACACCAAGAGGTCCCCAGATAATTCTGAGTAGAACAGATGAGAGATTAGTAGTGCAATTATTCACTCAGGAAGTGCCAGAAATATCAGAAGGCACAATAGAGATTAAAGCTATTGCAAGAGATCCGGGTTATAGATCAAAAATTGCAGTAAAAACTTACGATGGAAGAATTGACCCAGTTGGTGCTTGTGTAGGCATGAGAGGTTCTAGAGTTCAAGCTGTTTCAAATGAGATAGGTAATGAAAGAATAGATATCTTTATACATAGTGACAACCCGGCTGAGTTTGTGGTGAATTGTCTAGCACCAGTAAAGATATATTCAATCCTTGTCGATGAGAGGACTTCAACTCTTATCTTAGAAGTTGAAGAAGAAAATCAAGCACAAATTATAGGAAAAAATGGTCAGAACTTAAGATTAATGACACATATGATTGGCTGGTCCTTCCAAGTTCTTAATAAAGAACAATTTAAAGAATATCAGGACTCAACATTAGTTGAGAAGTATGATGGGCTTGCAACAAGACTAGGACTTTCTGATAAAGAAAAAGAAGGTGTAGTGGCTAATGAATTAGATAGTCTTGAAAAAATTGTTGATTTAGACGCAGCATCTATTTCTAAATTATTCGGTGACGAAAAAAGAACAACAGAATTATTAGATAAAGCTAATGAATTGCTCTTACAAGACGCATTTAACGCAGATTTTAGTGACCCAACCATGGAAGATTCATTAGTTAATTTGAATGGCATTTCAAACGATGTTTTAAGCTCTCTTAGTGCTAATAATATTAAGAAGCTTGATGAATTAGCTGAAATGTCTGTTGGAGAGTTGATGGATATCTCAGATAAAATAACTGAAAAAGAAGCATCCGCTCTTATAATGGAGGCTCGAAAGCCATGGTTTGAGTAAGGAGTAGCATAAATGGATATATCAGTAAAAAAACTTTCTGAAATTTTAAAGATAGATCCTAATGTTCTTCTTGAAAAAATGATTGCTGCGGGGTTATCCCAAACAAGCCTTGAAGATTTAGTTTCAACAGAAGATAAACAAAAACTTCTTTCTTACATAAGGAGCGCTAAAGATTCTCCAGCTCCAGAAAAAAAAGTTGAAGTTCCTAAAGAGCTTGAGCCACAAAAAGAAAAGCCCAAGACCCCAGAAAAACCTAAAGTTGCTGAAAAACCTAAAGTTGCTGAAAAACCAAAGCCAGCTGAGCCTAAAAGGGATAATGATCAAGAAAAAGAAAAACCTAAGAAGTCAGTAAATATAAATGGATCAATACGAGTAAACGATTTATCAAGGAAATTGAATAGACGTGGAAATGAAGTCGTTAAAAAATTAATGGAGCTTGGTGAAATGGCTTCTTTGAGTGATGAAGTTGACCAAGAAACAGCTGTATTGGTTGCTGAAGAATTTGGGTTTGTTGTTAAATTTGAAGAAGAACAAAACCTAAGTGAGGAGACAGCAGATTATCCTAATGTTGAAAACATATATTTAGACGAGTCTTCACCTAAAGCAAGACACTCTGTTGTTACAGTTATGGGGCATGTAGATCATGGAAAAACTTCATTACTAGACGCAATTAAGTCTTCAAATGTTGTCGATGGTGAGTCAGGAGGCATTACTCAACATATTGCAGCTTATGAAGTAAAAACTAAATCTGGAAAAATTACCTTCATCGATACACCTGGCCATGAGGCTTTTACAGCTATGAGAGCTAGAGGTGCAAATACAACGGACATAGTCATACTTGTGGTTGCAGCAAATGATAGTGTTAAGCCGCAAACAATAGAAGCTATTACCCACGCCAAAGCTGCAGAGGTTCCAATAATTGTTGCTATTAACAAAATGGACTTAGAAGCAGCAGATATAGACAAAGTAAAAGGAGACCTTGCAAAATATGAACTTGTGCCAGAGGACTGGGGTGGCAAGAATCAAATGATACCAGTTTCAGCTATAACTAAGGATGGCATTGATTCATTGCTTGATGCTATTGAGCTTGAATCAGAGTTACTTGAGCTTAAAGCTCCAGAACAAGGACCTGCGATGGGTGTTGTGCTTGAGTCAGAACTCGATAGGTTTAAAGGTCCATTAGGCACATTCCTTATTCAAAAAGGCATTTTGAAAGTAGGAGATATTATTGTTGCTGCAGAAAAGAAAGGAAAAATAAAATCTTTAATTAATAGTTCAGGTGAAATGGTTAAAGAAGCTGGACCTTCAACTCCAGTCGAGGTCTTAGGTCTAGAAGATTGTGTTCCAGCTGGCGAAGTTTTTAATGTTATGAAAACCGAAAAAGATGCCCGAAATATTATTGATGAAAGAAATGCATTTTTAAAAGAGAAAGCCGATAAGAATGTTATGACTTCGGCAACTGCCTTTGATTTACTTGACCAAGAAAAAATTAATAAATTAAGAATAATTGTGAAATCTGATGTGGCCGGTACTAACGAAGCAATAAATGCATCACTTCTCAAAATAGGCAATGAAGAAGTTGATGTCGATATTGTAAGTTCGGGTGTTGGAGGAATAACTGAATCTGATGTTAATCTTGCTATAACAACAGGAGCAAGGATATTTGGTTTTAATGTTAGATCAGATAACAAGGCCAAAAAATTATTGGAAGAGCAAGGAATAGAAGTAAATTACTATAGTGTAATCTATGACCTTATTGAGGATACCAGAAGATTACTATCAGGGTTGCTCAAACCTATATATTCAGAAAAAATTCTTGGCCTTGCCGAAGTTAAAGAAGTTTTCAAGTCACCAGAGTTTGGTTTAGTTGCAGGCTGCATGGTTACAGAAGGGCTAGTTAAAAGGGAAAAACATGTAAGGGTCTTAAGAGATAGCGTTGTTATACATGAAGGCGAATTAGATTCATTAAGAAGGTTTAAAGATGATGTAAAAGAAGTTCAGAATGGTACTGAGTGCGGAATTGGTATCAAAAACTATCTGGATATTAAACCAGGCGACGTAATAGAAAACTTCGAGCAAAAAGAAGAAAAAAGATCTTTATAACTAATGGAAAAAGATAGGATCATAAGGGTCAATGACAACCTTAAAAAAGAAATAGCTTCTTATATTCAGAACTCTCAGTTAAAAGATTCGTGTGGTTTCATAAGCATCAATCATGTTGAAACAGCAAGAGACTTATCAGGTGCAAGAGTTTTCTTTTCTACCATTAATTCTGAACTCTCTAATAAAGATCTCCAAAAATTTCTCAATGAAAATGCCTGGATGATTAGAAAAGGCTTGTCAGGAATATTGCCACTGAAGAGAGTGCCTGAGCTTAGATTCTTTTATGACGATCATATCGATAACGTTAGAAAGATTGATGATCTAATTGAAAAATTATAGTTATGAGCATTTTGCTTCTCAATAAAGAAAAGGGCATGACTTCTTTTGCAGCTTTGAAAGAAGCACAGCGTGATCTGGGTTTCAAAAAAGCTGGACATGGCGGCACTTTAGATCCAATTGCAACAGGATTGTTACCCATTTTTTTTGAGCAGTCTACTAAGTTCCTTCAATACTTTAATACAGAAACAAAAGAATACATTGCTGAATATATTTTTGGGATCAGTTCAAATACAGAAGACATTTCAGGAATCTTAACTTATGAGGAAAAGGGCAATGAGCCATCTGAGAAAGAAATAAATATAGTTCTTCAATCTTTCCTTGGTGAGCAATTACAAATACCCCCAAAATTTTCAGCCAAAAAAATTAATGGGACACCAATGTATAAGTTAGCAAGAAAAGGGAAAGAGTTTGATAGAAAGGCACAAAGAATAAAAATTTTTGATATTAGTTTAATAGATTACGATTATCCGAAATTCAAAATCAAAGTATCTTGTAGCAAAGGTACATACATGAGAACACTAGGTGTAGACATTGGTAAATCACTAAAGCAATCTGTTTCAATGTGCGAACTACAAAGAACAAAATTTGGCCACCTAAGCATAGAAGATTGTATCTCTCTTACAGAGTTAAAAAATTTGGACAAAAACCAAAAAATGCAGTATGTTAGGCGGGTTGAAGAAATTTTAATAGATATCCCACAGGTAGAAATAAGGTCTTCTGAAGTAAAGAAATTTCAAAATGGGTGCCAATTAGAGGCAAGGGAAATAGAAAAGACAGGAAAACATTTTATTTTTAACAAACAGGAATTATTGGGATTAGGTTTAGTGGATAAGAATTTATGTATAAATCCATTGAAAGTTTTAACGAAAGGAGAAAAGAAAAAAAATGAGCTTAAGTAAAGAACAAACTCAAGCAGTTATTAAAAAATTTGGAAAATCAGAAACAGATACAGGTTCTGCATCTGTTCAGATAGCTTTATTAACGAAAAGAATTGAAGAATTGCAAAGTCACTTTAAAGAACACAAGAAAGATAATCATTCAAGAACTGGTCTATTGCAGATTGTTAGTGATAGAAAAAAACTTTTAAGTTATCTAAAAAAGTCTGATTCTGCTGCTTACCAAAAGCTCGTAAAAGAATTAAATCTAAGAGACTAAATTATGAAAAATATTGTAAGAAAAGAGATCCAAATGGGATCAAAAACACTAGTATTGGAAACTGGCAAGATAGCTAGACAAGCAACAGCATCAGTAATCGCTTCTATGGGCGGTACAGTTGTGATGTGTGCAGTAGTAACAAAAGAAGGTGCAGAAGGAAGAGATTTTTTTCCTTTGAGCGTTCACTACATGGAAAAAACATACTCAGCTGGAAAGATTCCAGGGGGTTATTTTAAAAGAGAAGGTAAGCCTACAGAAGTAGAGACGTTAACCTCCAGGTTAATTGATAGGCCATTAAGACCTCTCTTTCCAGATTTCTATAAAGATGAAGTGCAAGTAAATTGTATGCTTTTATCTTTGGATAAAGAGAACCCACCAGATGTCGTGGCGTTGATGGCAGCATCAGCTGCAATGTCAATTGCTGATGTTCCTTTTAAAGGGCCTATGGCTGCTGCAAGAGTTGGTTTTGTTGAAGATGAGTATGTTTTAAACCCATCTTTCATGCAAATGGAAAATTCCGATTTAGATATGGTTGTAGCAGGTTCTGAAAGTGCAGTTTTAATGGTTGAATCAGATGCTAATGAATTAAGTGAAGACTTAATGATTGGAGCGATACTGTATGGCCACCAAGAAATGAAGCCAGTGATAAAAGCGATAGATGATTTTGCAAAAGAAGTATTACCTGAAAGAAAGGAACATGTTAATCCTCATAAAGAAGAGGAAGAGAAAATATATGCTGAAGTAAGTGAAAAATGTACAAAAGGACTTAGCGATGCATTTACTACCACAGATAAAAAAGAGAGAGGCGAAAAAATAAGCGTTGTAAAAGACGAGCTTCTTAGTGATCTTGATGAAGATTTGCATGCAAGTTATATGAAGCAGTTCAAAGAAGTTGAAAAACATATTGTTCGTGAAAATATTTTAGCTGAACAAAAGAGAATTGATGGAAGAAGTTTAACTGAAGTAAGGAACATAAATATTGAAACTAACTTTTTACCATCTGTGCATGGTTCAGCTCTATTTACAAGAGGTGAAACACAAGCAATTGTTACTGCTACTCTAGGTTCTGGAAGAGATGTTCAAACTGTTGATGCTCTAGCAGGCGAGGTGAAAGATAATTTTATGCTGCATTATAACTTCCCAAGCTATAGTGTTGGAGAACTTGGTTTTCCAATGGGGCCTAAAAGAAGAGAAATTGGTCATGGAGCATTAGCTAAGAGATCTTTGCAGTTCGCTGTACCAAGCTTAGAGGATTTCCCATATGCAATAAGAGTAGTTAGTGAAATTACTGAATCAAATGGTTCAAGCTCTATGGCATCTGTATGTGGCGGAAGTTTAGCAATGATGGCAGCAGGTATTCCTATAAAAGAAAATATTGCTGGCGTTGCAATGGGGCTAGTTAAAGATGAAGAAAGATATGAAGTGTTAACAGATATTCTTGGTGATGAAGACCATTTAGGTGATATGGATTTCAAAGTGGCTGGGACAAAAAACGGTGTATCTGGTTTACAAATGGATATCAAAATAGAAGGCATTAATGAAGAAATCTTAGAAAAAGCCTTAACACAAGCTAAGGATGCAAGAATGCATATTCTTGGTGAAATGGATAAAGTTTTATCTAAGCCAAATGAATTAACAGGTTTGGCTCCATATTTCTGTAAATTTAAAGTCCATAAAGATAAAGTCAAAGTTGTAATAGGCAAGGGCGGTTCAACTATTAAAGGATTGCAAGAGGAATTTGGTGTAACAATAGAACTTCAAGATTCTGGCGAGGTAAATGTCTTCGGTGAAAATAAAGAAGTAGCTGAGGCTGCAAAAGAAAAGATTGAACTTATGTGTGCTGAGCCTGAAGTAGGCAAAGACTATGATGCAGTCGTTGCTAAAATCATGGAATTTGGTGCTTTTGTTACCTTTATGCCAGGAAAAGATGGCCTGCTTCATATTTCACAATTTAAACAAGACTTTGAACAACTAACTGATGTTATTAATGAAGGCGATGAGGTTAGAGTCAAAGTTACTGAAATAAGAAGAGACGGAAAAGTAAAACTAGAATTTTCAGACTCAGAATAACTCAGCAATCATACACCTAGCTGAGCCACCACCGAATTTTTCGATGGTAGGAATATCTGAGTGAACAATTTTACTAAAGTGCCTATTTATTTCTAATTTCTGTTCCTCTGAGTATCCATTAAAAGCTCTTGTAGACATGGCGAGTAGAAGCTCGCCATTTTTATTTGGTATCTCTAGACAGTTTCCACAGAAGTCCAAAAGTTGTTCTTTATGTATTTCTATAATTTCATGATGTTTGCTGACCTTTTCCCTGACATAATCTCTATAGTCAGGTTTAATTACGTCGAGACATATGCCAATTGCTGATGTTCCAACATACATCAATACATCTGTATGATAAATCGGATTGCCTGTATGGCTTTCTGTTTCAAACATAACTAGTTCATAACCATTTCTAGCGCACCATTCTTTTGCAAGATCGGAGTTTGCCCTTGGTGATATTGTTAAGTAAACAACTTTATTAGTTCTATCAAAAACCATGCTGCTTGTTGATTCTAAGAATTTATTTTCAGACTCTAGATTGCTCATATCTTCTGTTAGTTCATAATCTTTTTTGAGGAAATCAATCATCTCAGGTGTTTTTTCAAGCCTGCGATTTTCTGCAAGCATACTAAATATCTGAAAAGTACCATTCTCAAATGTTGTAAACCAATTTGGGAATATATGATCGGGGCATTTTGCTGAGCCCTTCATAGTTATTACTTCAACTCCATTTTCCTTTAAACAATCTCTAAAATATCTAAATTCTTCGATTGAGGAAGTTAAAATTTTGTCTGGATTTTCGTTTGTATCATTAATCTGATAGTGATTGCTGGAAGCAGTCTGTGGATTCATAAAAAAAACTTTTGGCTCCACCATGAAAATTTTATTTGTTGATTGTCTATCTTTCATATTTTAGCTAGCAGTACAAAATATTTACTATTAGAATATTGTCAGTGATAAATGATATTCAAAATAGTCTAATAAAAAAAGAGTCAATATTTGGACCAGATAATTATAAGCCCCTTCCAGTTGTATTATCAAAAGCTAAAGGAGTATGGGCTTGGGATGTAAACGAAAAAAAATATCTCGATATGATGTCAGGCTACTCTGCTGTTAGCCATGGACATGCTCATCCAGAACTCTTAAGAGTATTCCATGAACAATCAAGCAGATTATCTCTAACTTCAAGAGCATTCTATACCGATACCTTGGGCCCTTATCTCGAGACAATTACAAAAATGAGTGGGTTTGAAATGTGCTTACCGATGAACTCAGGTGCAGAGGCAGTTGAGACCGCTATAAAATCATCAAGACGTTGGGCTTACAGAACTAAAAAAGTAAAACCCGGAAAAGCAGAGATTATAGTTGCAGATGGAAATTTTCATGGCAGAACGACAACAATCATAAGTTTTTCAACAGACGAGAATTCAAGAGAAGACTTTGGTCCTCACACACCTGGCTTTGTAGCTGTTAAATATGGCTGTTCAGAATCTATAGAATCTGCAATTAATGAAAATACAGCAGCAGTTCTAATAGAGCCTATACAAGGGGAAGCAGGTATCGTTGTTCCTCCTGAAAATTATTTGCCAGAAGTAAGAGACATATGTACTAAACATAACGTCTTAATGATTCTAGATGAAATCCAATCAGGCTTAGGAAGAACAGGCAAGCTTTTTGCCTACCAACATTCAAATATTCAGCCTGATGGGCTTATTCTCGGTAAAGCATTGGGAGGTGGTTTCATGCCTGTCTCATGCTTCCTTTCATCAGAAGAAGTTTTACATTGGATGAATCCAGGATCTCATGGTTCAACTTTTGGAGGTAATCCTCTAGCTGCTGCTATTGCAAAAAGATCATTAGAACTCCTTGAGGAAGATGGTTTGATAGAAAATAGCAGAGTCATGGGCCAATATTTCAAGGAATCTCTTCTTAATATGAATTCTAAAATTATAAAGGAGATAAGAGGCAAGGGTCTTTGGCTTGGAGTTGAAATTGATCCTGAACTTATATCCGGAAAAGATTTGTCCAAAATGTGTCTAGAGCATGGAATTTTGTGCAAAGAAACTCATGAAACAACAATAAGATATGCCCCACCTTTGGTTATAAATAAAGAGGAATTAGATTGGGGTCTTGATAAGATCAAAGAAGTTTTCGATAAAATCACTGGCTAACAGAGCTTGCAATAATGGTTATTAAAATTATTAAGTATGCAGGCACTAATGGTGCTGCTTTTATAGTTGATTTCACAGTCTTATTAGCTCTCGATTACTATACCGATATAAATAGATCTTACACGGCATTCTTTTGCTACCTGCTAGGAACTTGTGTTAGTTTCGTACTTGCCAAAAATTTTGTTTTTGGGAGGGGTTGGCTTGCAGATAAGCCTGCAGTTGAATTTTCTGCTTATTTCTTAGGAGGTGTTATTGGAGCTGTAATAACGGCTGTAGCTTTCTATTTGCTGGCTGCAGTTGAAGTAAATAATATTCTTATACAAAAGATTATAGCTGGCATATTTAGTTTCACTACTGTATTCATTTATAGGAATTTCATAGTATTTAAGGATGACTAAAACTTTAGAAGTTCTGATAGAGGAATTTGGTGAACAAAAAGTTAAATATTCTGAAGAATATTTTGAGAAGTACGGTACTGATTGGTATAAGGAAATAAAACCTGACCCTTTAGCAATTTTTTTTCCTGAATCTGAAATTGACCTCAAAAAAATTGTGCAGTTTGCTAATGAAGCAAATCAACCACTTGTAATCTCAGGAGGACGTACGGGTTTATGTGGTGGCGCAACTGCTGGCAATAAAGAGCTTGTTGTGTCTCTTGAGAGAATGAACAAAATTGAATGGTCTGAAGATAAAAAACAAGTTTTCTGTGAGGCTGGAGCTATTACAGATGTTGTTAAAGATTTTGTTAATAGTCATGATCGGTTATTGCCAATTTCTCTTGCTTCGTCGTCATCTAGTTCTGTTGGTGGTAACGTTGCAACTAATGCTGCTGGATCAAAATTTATTAGATACGGATCAACAAAAGATCATGTAGCAAAAATTAAAGTGATGCTTGCCAATGGAGAAGTATTAACATTGCAAAAAGAAATACAAAAAGATGCTACAGGCCCAAACCTCATGGAGTTATTTTTTGGATCTGAAGGCTCCCTTGGTATTATTTTTGAGATTGTCTTTAATACCTGTGAAAAGCCAAAGTTTTTAGAAACAATAGTTCTTACAAGCGACGATATAGATGCTGTAAAAAACCATATTCTTTCACCTGAGATCAAAAAATTTATATCGTCAGTAGAATATTGGGATAGGAATTGTCAGACTTTACTGGATGATGACCCAAAGAAAAACTATTTCATAGTTATAGAGTTAGTTTCACAGCAAGATCAAGCTATGCAAATTTGCCTGGAGAATCTGGCTGATAAAGAACTAGATTTAGCGTTATTAACTTCTAAGCAAGCTGAAGAAATTTGGAGCAAAAGAGAAGATCTTCCAGTAGTTCTCGCAAGCAAAGGTGCATACAAAATGGATGTATCAGTCCCGCTAGATAAGCTTAAGGATTTTTTGGAGCAGCTAAAAAAACTTGAAAGTACTGAAATTTTTTCATTTGGACATTTAGGAGATGGAAATATTCATGTAAATATTGTTTCATCCACAAAACAATCTGAGTTAATTGAGGAAACTTATAAGCTTCTCAAGCAGTGCGGAGGATCTCCAAGTGCTGAACATGGAATAGGCCAAAGAAAAAAAGGTATTTGGACAGATTTTAATGAATATCAAGACAAGTATAAATTGCTTAAAACCCTTAAAAAATCAATGGATCCAAAGAATATTTTATCTCCAAAAGTTTTTTTTGAATAATTGAATAACCTGAAAATACTATATCTAGTGTTTTACACAAGAATTAGCACAATATAAGCCAAATTTATATCCCCCCATAGCCTTATAAAACCTCAATAAAACTAAATTTAAAATAATTTGTGAAATACGGTCTATTTTGTACCATATTCGTAACTATTACATGGGGGAATTTATGGATAGTTTAATGAAAACAGTTGTAGGATTCGTACACGGTCTTACAGGAGTTCTAGTAGCCGTTCTTGGTTTAGGCATTGTTGCTCAAATCGTAATCGGTGATGCTTATTTTGCTGGCGATGTTATTGGTAACATCATGATGTATGTCGAAATGTTGGGTGAAAATGGATTAGCTGGTCTAATCGTATTGCTCATCATTATGGGTGTACTTAACATCAAATAAAGTATAATTTCTGCATGAGGGGTTTTTACTCCTCATGCAATTTAATATGAAATTTTTTGATTTCAATTTTTCTGCCCTAAAAAGCTTTCTTGAAAAGCTTATAGAAGTTCTTTTATTAGTAATCTCTGTTTCACTCTTAATGGGCGTTCTTTTTGGTCCGGACACTGCTTTTGTTGGATCCGTGTATCAAAATTTTGCAGCTATTCTTGCCAACATTGGTGAAAATGGAATTATTGCTTTAGTTTCTGTAGCAATAATATTTGCTGTTCTCAAAAAGTAATTTTAAATAAATGAATGAACTATCCAGGTAAGATTGGATAGAAGAACTATAACAGTTAGAACCACACTTATTGTGTGCAGCTTTTTAAACATTTCATCATTGCCCTCGTCGCGAGCTTTATTAGTTGCAGGAACTAATCTGCCACAAATGAATGGCAATAGCATTGTAATAATAGCAACATAAATATTTCCTTTACCCAGCAAAAAAAGAATAAGCATTAAAGCTCCCAGAACTACAAGCATGTTAAAAAGCTTGGGAAAAATGGTCCTCAAAAAAACTTTAGCTTGCGAAGGCTCAAGTACCTTAAATACACTTGGAGCTATTATTGAAGTTTGGAAGAGTATTGCTCCTGCTGCTATTCCCGAAAGTAAAATTGCTAAATCCATAAATAATATTTGGTGGCTATGGGTGGACTTGAACCACCGACCCCAGCATTATGAATGCTGTGCTCTAACCAGCTGAGCTACATAGCCGAGGAGACAATTATAAATAAATAATTGTATTTACACACCATTAGACGTTAAATTTGAAATGAATTACATCACCGTCTTTAACAATGTATTCCTTTCCTTCAAGCCTAAGTTTTCCTTGTTCTTTTGCTTTTAATTCACCACCGCATTCAACATAGTCATCAAATCCTATAACTTCAGCTTTTATAAAGCCTCTTTCAAAGTCTGTATGGATTTTACCTGCTGCTTGTGGCGCTGTTGAATTTCGTTTAATAGACCATGCTCTTACTTCTTTTGGTCCAGCTGTAAAGTATGAAAATAAATCTAACATCTCATAACCTTTTCTAATAATCGAGTTTAATGCTGGTTCTTTTAGACCCATCATTTCTAGGTATTCTTTCCTTTCCTCCTGCTCCAGATCTATTAATTCACCTTCTGCTTTTGCAAAAACTTTCAAAATTTCAAGATTATGATCCCGTGCATAATTCTCTAACTCAGCTAGATGCATATTCTTTTCTTCATCTTCATGAATGTTGGCTATAAAAAAGAATGGTTTGCTCGTAACCAGTTGAAGCTGTTTAAGAAATACTTTGTCATTATCATCAAAATCAATTTTTCTAACTGGCTGATTACTATCTAAGTTAGCTTGAATTTTTTCTAAAATATCAAATTCTTTCTGAGTCGTTTTATCTCCACTTCTTAACTTCTTTTGTACCGACTCCTTTCTTTTTGATACGACTTCAAGATCTGCAAGTATTAATTCGGTCTCAATTGTCTCAAGGTCATTAATAGGAGAGACTTTTCCTTCAACATGAATAATATTTTCATCTTCAAAACATCTAATAACATGTGCAAAACATTGAGTTTCGCGAATATGAGATAAAAATTTATTTCCAAGGCCTTCCCCAGAGTGCGCCCCTTTAACGAGACCTGCAATATCAACAAATTCCATAAAGGATGGAATTACTTTTTCTGGACTAACAAGATTCGAAAGTTTATTTAATCTTTCATCTGGTATATTGACTCTAGCTATATTTGGCTCGATTGTGCAGAAAGGAAAATTTTCAGCATCTATTTTTTGTGATGTAAGGGCATTAAATAATGTTGATTTTCCAACATTTGGTAAACCTACAATACCGCATTTTATACTCATTTTGAGTGAAGATCATTCATAGCTATTAACCAGTCTTTGAGCAATAACTGATCAAGAGATCTTAATGCTTTATCAAAAGCTTCATCAAGACCTTTTTTTTCTTGTGGGTTAGGCTTCTTTATTACCCAAGCATTTGTATCATTTTTTAATGCAGGGTGGCCTATACCAAATCTTAATCTCATGAAATCACTACCTACCCGGTTAATAATATCTTTAAGGCCATTATGCCCACCGTGTCCTCCGCCATCTTTCAATTTAACTTCGCCGGGCTCTAAATCCATATCATCATGAACAACCAGAACATCCTTTAAAGATTTAACTTTATATTTTTTTAGAAGATTTAAAGTTTTGCCCGAATTATTTATAAATTCATTTGGTTTAACTAGGGCTATTGTGCTTTCGCCAAATGATATTTCACCATAAAGGGCATCAATTTTGCTTGTATCTTTAAGTTCCACATTAAGATTCTTTGCTAGTAGATCGACGAAGTCGTAGCCAGCATTGTGTCTTGTTTTTTTATGTTTATCGCCAGGATTGCCTAGACCAACTATGCAAAGATCAAGCAAGTTACTCGGATTTTTCCTCAGAACTATCTGAGTTATTTTCTTCAGAAGATTTTTCATCGCTTGATTCAGTGCTTTCACCATCTGCACCCTCTTCAACATCATCGGTTTCTTCATCTTCAAAATCAAGACTTCCACCCTTAGCTGTAAGAACTGAAACTAGAACTGGGTCTTGGCTTTTAAGACTTGATGGAAAATCATAACTATCATTTTCACCTAGAGAACTTAGTCTTACCTTCTCTTTAGATTTAATCTCTTCCATATCCACTTCAATAGATTCTGGTATGGAATCAGGACTTGAAAGGACAGAAACTTCTTTTAAGACATGGTTAATAACGCCTCCCTCAATCTTTACACCAAAACACTTATCTTGATTTTTTAGCACAACAGGAACAACTACATTAACTTTTGTGCCCTTAACAACCCTTTGAAGATCTATGTGAGTGAAAATATTTTTAGCAGGATGCTTTTGGACTTCTTTGAATACAACATTTACTACCTTTCCGTCCAATTCAACTTCAACTACGGAGTTAAATAACCCATCATTATTTATTATTTTTAGTAACTCATTATTTTTAACGAGAATTGGTTGAGGCGCATCTTTGCCTCCATAGATAATTCCTGGAATCTTATCTTCCTTATATATAGCTGTTTTAGAGCTAAGGCCTCCGACCTTTTCTCTAACTTCTGCTTTTAATTTTAAACTTTCCATTATCTAAATAATTCGCTAACTGATTCACCTGTCATAAGTCTAGTAATTGCTTGTGACAAAACAGGAGATATATCAAAGACGTCTATTTTAGGACATTTTTTCGATTTGTCACCAATATCTATTGAGTTTGACACTACCAACTTATCAATCGCCGAGTTATTAAGATTTTCTATGGCATTTCCAGACAAGACAGGATGCGTAATGTATGCAATTATTTCTTTTGCACCTTTCTCTTTTAGAGCATGGCTTGCATTACTTAAAGTACCGGCTGTATCGATTAAATCATCAGGAACAATACATACTTTACCTTCTACATCTCCAATTAAGTTGATTACTTCAGATTCGTTTGCTTTCTCTCTTCGTTTATCAATTATTGCTAAGTCTTGAACTCCTAATGTTTTTGCAACAGACCTTGCTCTTATTACGCCACCAGTATCAGGAGAAACAACTTGTAGGTCATTCACATCATATTTTTCAAGTAAGCCTTTGACCATAAGGTTAGCTGTATAGATATTATCCATTGGAAAGGAGAAAAAGCCTTGTATTTGCTCAGAATGAATATCAAGAGTAATAATTCTTGTTGCTCCAGCATTAGAAAGCATATCCGCGACAACTCGTGCGCTTATAGGCACTCTGGCTGATCTTACTCTTCTATCCTGTCTTGAATAACCAAAATAAGGAATTACAGCTGTAATAGATCTTACGGAGGCTCTTTTTAAGGCATCAATTATGAGAATCAACTCCATTAAATTTTTTTCTGCAGGAAAATTCGTTGATTGAACGATAAATGTATCTTTGCCTCTTACATTCTCATTTATTTGAATATTAATTTCACCATCACTAAAAGAATCAACTTTAATAGAACCCAAATCTACGCCGAGATTCTCCGCAACCTTTTTAGCTAATTTAGGGTTTGAATTACCTGTAAAAACAACTCTATTATTCATAATAAAAAACTGGCTGGGGTGGTAGGATTCGAACCTACGCATGGAGGCATCAAAAGCCTCTGCCTTACCACTTGGCGACACCCCAATAATCTAGTGATAGTATTCTAATGCTTTCACTTGAAAAACTCTAAAATTTTTTTCATTTTTATGCATAATTAATTTAATTTCATCATTGGTGGGGTTTTCTATGAACATTGTGGATCCAGTTCCACTTAATTTAAGTTTCTGTGCAAGTTCTAAAGGGTAGTTTCTTTTAAAACTACTTAAAAAATTACTGAATTCTTCATTTTCATGCAGCACAACGTCAAAGAAACAATTTTTATCTACATTAATTTCTGGAGATACATAAAGCTTATTTGATTTAAAGATTTTTTCAGTCGAAATAAATATATCAGGGACAATAAGCACATAGTTTGATTTATAGGAAAAGTTTTTTGTGAATTTTTGACCACATCCTTCAGCAAAAGAGCTTTTTCCATGCAAAAATATGGGAACATCTGCACCTAATTCAAAACAAATATCTTCATAGTCTAAAAGCCTTGTTTCTATTGAATGAAAATCACACAAGAATTTTAAAGTAGTTGCACAGTTTGAGCTTCCGCCCCCTAAACCACCGCCAATAGGAATAGTCTTATTGAGCAAAACCTTAAAATTTTGGTCAAGATCAAATTTCTTATTGAACCAATTAATAGCAGCAAGGATAGAATTATCATCAGGGTTCAGTTTAACGTTGGAGTCAATCAAAAATTTATCAGTCTCTTGGAATTCAATTTCATCAAAAAGGTCTATTAATTGAAAATGTGTCTTTAACTCATGGTAACCATTATCTAAAACAGAAGTTACATTCAAAAAGCTATTTAATTTTGCACAAGATTTATATTTATACATTTCTCAAGATCACTTTAATTTTTTCAGAACCTATTCCAATAAATTCAAATTGACACCCATTTTTGTTTAAACAGTCACCCTTAATGCTATATAAAATTTCACGAGGTTTTGGAAGAATTGAACTAAAATCTATTTTAGTTTCATTCAAAATTTTCCAATCATTACCTTGGCCCTGTAAACTGGCAATTGAGGACCCATTAATAGGTTCATAGAGTGTAATTATTAAGTTATCAGATTTAACCTTTATTTCTGTGGAGAGTATTGCTGAGAAGTCTTCTGAAACATAAGAAAACTTGCCTTCAAGATTGTATGTTTGGTTAGATGTATTTAAACTTGCACAGCTGGATAATATGCATATAAAAAAAATAGAATAAAGTATGTTTTTAGGAAAATAATTATGGAATTTCATTGTTGGGGCATAAGTCATAAATCTACCTCTTTAGAGGTTAGAGAAAAATTCGCTTTTAATAAAGAGAAGATTGATGAAATCATTGCTAATCTAAAAGGAATCACTCCGTTTGATAATGGTGTTTTTCTATCAACATGCAATAGAACTGAGTTCTATTCTTTTTGCAAAAGAACAGAAATTAAAAACTTTGACTCCTTTTTAGAGAGGCTTACAGGAAAAGACATAAATTTAAGAAAAAACGACCAATATCTCTTTTCCAATAATGATGCATTTAAACATCTGCTACGAGTGATGACTGGTGTAGATTCTATGATAGTTGGCGAGCCAGATATTTTTGGCCAAGTAAAGAAATCGTTTCAAAACTCAAAATCTTTTAACTATCTAGGCTCTGATTTAGAAGTTATATTCTCAAGAGCAATAAAATTAACAAAAGAGATAAGATCAGAAACTCAATTATCTAAGAACCCTCTTTCAATTGCTTCTCTCGTTGAAAACAAAATCCTTGAAGTTGAAAAAAAACCAGTATTAGTAATAGGGGCTGGAGACGTCGGAAAAGCTTTAATTAAAAGGTTGACTGATAAAGATTATGATATAAATCTATACAACAGATCTGACATATCAATTGAGAATATCAAATCTAAACCACTTTCTAGTGTTAAAGAAGATATAGGAAATTTTGAAATCATTGTTGTGGCTGCAGCATCAGAACAATCATTTTTTGATGAAAGTCATCTGCCTGGCAATAATTATTTAATTTTTGATTTAGCTATTCCAAGAAATTTGCCACATGAGATAAAAGATTCAAAGAATACAAATGTGCTGACACTGGATGAATTGAGTGGCATGGTAGACGAGAACCTTAAAGGCAGAGAAAGTGCAGTAAAAAAGGCCGAAAATTTGATATCTCTTAATTCAGATCAGGAATTTATAAAACTTAAAAACAGAAAAAATTTAAATACAGCTCAAAAGAAATTTCATCAAGAGCAAATTGAAATTAGGGAAAAAGCAATAGATAGTGCGATGAACAAGATTTCTAGCGGTGAGAAGGTTGAAAAAATTATTGAAGAGCTTGCTGATGAGATTGCTTCCAAAAATGCTTTTCATGTTTCTAAAATTCTGGATGAATCTTTATCTGGAAAAAAAAGAGGAAGTTAAAGTAATGAAGGATTCGATAAGGAAGTCACTAATAAATCTGCAAGAAAAAGCAGATGAGCTTAGCAAACAGTTAGCAGATCCCACCATTACTTCTGATATATCAAAATTAACAAGCCTTAACAAAGAGTTTTCAGAAATAAAGGATGTGGTGGAAAATTGGCTGGAGTACCAGAAAATTGAGACCACAATTCTAGACCTTGAAAAATTACTCAAAGATGAAGAAATGAAGGATATGGCTCAAGAAGAAAAAACTGATTGTGAGTCTAGATTAGAAAAACTTGAATCAGAAATAATGGTTCAGCTTCTACCAAAGGACAAAGATGATGCAAGAAATTCATTTCTCGAATTAAGAGCGGGCGCTGGAGGTGACGAAGCTGCAATTTTTGTTGGTGATCTCTATCGAATGTTTAGCAGATATGCTGAAAGAAATAATTGGAAAACTGAAAAAATTAAAGAGGTTGTCTCTGGACCTGGAGGTTTCAAAGAAGTAGTTATAAAAATTATTGGGAATGACTCTTACGGAAAACTAAAATTTGAATCAGGAGTTCATCGTGTACAAAGAGTGCCTTTAACTGAATCCCAAGGCAGAATTCATACATCAACAGCAACTGTAGCAATTATGCCAGAGATGGATGATATTGAGGAGAAAGATTTAGATATGTCTGAGATAAGAGTGGACACTTACAGAGCGTCTGGTGCTGGCGGTCAGCATGTCAACAAAACAGACTCAGCAGTTCGCCTTACACATGAACCTTCTGGTATTGTTGTTGAGTGTCAAGATGACAGAAGCCAACATAAAAATAAAGCCAAAGCTTTAGCACTATTGTCGGCAAAGATTTATGATGTTGAAAAACAAAAAGCCGAACAAGAAAAAGCAAGTGAAAGAAAATCTTTAGTTGGAACAGGAGATAGAAGTGAGAAAATTAGAACTTATAATTTTCCTCAAGGCAGAATCACAGACCATCGACTTAAATTAACACTCTATAATATTGAAAATTTTCTTGATGGCGATATCGATGAAATGATAGATTCACTCAAAGCCCAAAGTAATGCAGAGAAGCTACTTGAAATACAAGAAAGTTAAAAATCAAATAAAAAGCATCAAAGAGACTTGGAGAAACACTTATAAGAATACCTATGAAGAAGGCCTTCATTTCTTAATTGAAGGACTGCAAGTTCAAGAGATAGATTTAGATAACATTTTATTGCAGATTAAGAATAAGGTACCGATACAATACATACTACAAAAATGGTTTTTTTATGATGGTGAGTATTTTCTGAATAAACACGTTTTAATACCAAGGCCTGAAACTGAAGTTCTTGTTGATTTCATTATTAAAAAATTTTCAGAAACAAACAAAATTCTTGATTTAGGTACAGGTTCTGGCTGTATTGCTATCGAGCTCTCTAAGAAATTAATTAAAACTAAACTAACAGGAACAGATATATCTAACAAAGCTTTAGAAGTTGCGAATAAAAATAACTCACAATCAAATAACCCAGTAAACTTTTTTTTATCTGATTGGTTTTCAAACATAAATGAAGTTTTTGATCTTATAATCGCAAATCCGCCTTATTTAGCTGAATATGAAAATTTAGATAAAAGCCTACTTCATGAGCCCAAAACTGCTTTGGTGTCAAAAAACGATGGTTTTTTTGATCTTGAGTACATTATTTCTGAGGCTCCAAGATACTTGTCCCCAAATGGAGCTTTGATTTTGGAGCATGGCATTGGGCAAGAAAAAAGACTCAAGGAAAAAATGCTCATTAATTCATATAAAAAGATAGAATTAATAAAAGACCTTAAGGGAATCAATAGATTTATTTTGGGTTTTAAGTGATTTTGAAAAATATGTTAAACAGATTAGGAATAGTTGAAGGATACTATGGAAATCTACCAACTTTTGAACAAAGAAAGCTCATTGTAAAAACTTTGAGCACTAATAATTTAAATTTTTATTTGTATGCCCCTAAAGAGGATCCTTTTTTGAGATCGCATATTGATATTGATCATTCAGATACTTGGTTTGATGAATTCGAAAATTTTCTTGGCTACGCAAAAGATTTAAATATTGAAATAGGTATTGGTCTTGCCCCAACTAAATCTAGCAATATCACAGCTCTCAAGAAAAAAATAAATAATTTTACAGAAAGGGGAGTAAATTTCTTTTCTATTTTATTTGATGATATTGAAGAAAAATTTTCCTTTAATGATCAGTTAAATATCTTCAGAGAAATTAAAAGTGAATTTCCTAATTTGAATTTTGATTTTTGTCCTACTGTTTACTCAAAAGAATTAATTGAAAAAGATTCAATTCATAAAAATTATTTTGAACAATTTATCCAAGGATTCCCTAGATCTGAAGATTTTTTTTGGACAGGAGAAAAAGTTATAAGCACTAATATGGATGCATCATGCCAAAAAGAATTACATCAATTTGAAAATGAGAATATAGCTATTTGGGATAACTATTTCACCATTGATTCGCAGCCAAAGAAATTGAACATTAGTTATTTTGATTATCTAGACAAAACTTTTCTTACTACAAAGAAATGTTATGTAGTAAATCTTACAGGAATGCCAAGACACGATAATTTAATCATTGATTTATTGGGTTCATTTGTAGCTGGAAAAAAAGATACATTTGAAAGCATTTTGCTCAAACATGGGGTCGATGAAAGGTTTTTAGAATTTATTGGGCTCTTTGATCCAAAAAATAAAATGAATCTTAAAAAAGAGGAAAAAGATAAAATTCATAAAATTATGTTTACATGGTTTCACCCATTAAAAAATGAATGGTATCCTTATCTTCATAATCTAAAAAATTGGGAGTAAATATGAGTAACATGCAATCATGGAAACAAAACATCGGAAGCATAATAGATTATGCCGAAAGAATCTTTCCAGACGTAGAAATAGTATCAAGATCTCTTAGTGGCGAGATAGTCAAATCAAATTATGGGCAAGTAGCAAAAAGAGCTAAGAAACTAGGATCAGCATTAGAGACTTATGGAATTAAACATGGTCAAAACGTTGGTTCATTGGCACTTAATACATACAGAAATATGGAGATGTACTATGGTATTTCAGGAATGGGAGCTGTAATGCATACAATCAATTTCAGGCTACACCCTGAACAGATTGCTTACATTATAAACCATGCTGAAAATAGATTAATTTTCTTAGAAACTGTATTTGCACCACTACTAGAGGCACTTCAAGATAATTGCCCAACTGTTGAGCAATATATTCTTTTATGTTCAAAAGAAGAAATGCCTGAAACAAAATTAAAGAACGTAATTTCTTATGAAGAATTTATTGAAAATGGAGACGAGTCATATGCGTGGCCTGAATTAGAGGAAGATGCACCATGTGGTTTATGTTATACATCTGGAACAACCGGTAATCCTAAAGGGGTTCTATATTCTCATAAATCTACATTGCTTCATACTTGGGCAGGCTCTTCTGCTAATGGCCTTGGACTTGATAAAGATGATTCTATATTAATGGTGGTTCCAATGTTCCATGTTATGGGATGGGGGTTACCTTACATTGGAGCAATGAATGGAATTAAATTAGTTTTACCAGGAATGGGCATGGATGGCGCAGCATTAGTAGAGTTAATTCAAAAAGAGAAAGTTACTTTAGCGTTTGGTGTTCCAACAATTTGGCTTGGTTTACTCAATTACTGCAAAGAAAATAATATTAAACTTGATACAGTTAAGCAGACACTCATTGGTGGTTCAGCTGTGCCTTATTCAATGATTAAACAATTTGATGAAGAGCATAATATTAATGTTGTGCAAGGTTGGGGTATGACAGAAACAAGCCCATTAGCAACAGCAAATATAAAGACCAAAGCAATGGAAAAAATGTCAAAAGACGAGATGTATAAACTGCAGACTAAACAAGGCAAACCTATCTATGGTGTTGAGTTAAAAATTATTGATGATGACGGAAAAACGCTTCCAGAAGATGGTAAAGCTTACGGCAAATTAATGATAAGAGGCCCTTGGATTAATAAAAGATATTACAAACATGATTCAGATGCAGTTGATGCAGATGGCTGGTTCGATACAGGTGATATTTCCTCAATAGACCCTGATGGCTATATGACTATAGTTGATAGGGCAAAAGATGTTATTAAATCCGGTGGCGAGTGGATAAGTTCAGTAGACTTAGAAAATGCAGCTCAGGGGCATCCTGATGTGATGCAAGCATGTGTTATTGGCGTTGCTCATCCAAAGTGGGATGAAAGACCGGTATTATTGGTAGTTCCAGCTAACGACAAGAAAGACAAAGATTCAATTTATACTTTTCTAGAAGATAAGATTGCAAAATGGTGGAAGCCAGATGATATTGTTTTTGTAGAAGAGCTACCAATCGGAGCAACAGGTAAAGTCCTGAAGATTGAACTGAGAGAACAGTTCAAAGACCATTTAATGAAATAGGAGAAAAATTATGGAAGCAATTAAACCAGAAGACCTTCACAAGGAAATTGGAAATGCACGAAGCACATCGTGGTTTGTAGTTAATCAGGAGATGATAAATACATTTGCAGATGTAACTGACGATCCTCAGTTTATTCATGTTGATCCAGAAAAGGCTGCACCTATATTTGGCAGTACAATTGCACATGGAGCATTGATGTTATCTTTATCAGTTGGTAAGGGCTATGAGACTTCTATTCCAGTTGAGGGAACAAAAATGGCTATGAACTATGGTTATGACAAGATCAGATTCATCAGTCCAGTTGCAGTTGATTCAAACTGCAGATACACAAGCACATTATTAGAAGTTACTGAAAAAGGTGGCGGTAGATGGCTAATGAAATTTGGAATTGAACTAGAAATTGAAGGCCAAGAAAAACCAGGTTTTGTAGCAGAAAACCTTGCAATGATATTTGTATAAGATTCTTGTAAAAATACTAGCTTCGGCAGCTCTGTTAATAGTTTTAGGGCTGC
Organism: uncultured Gammaproteobacteria bacterium; assembly: GCA_913044115.1. Classification (GTDB taxonomy): domain Bacteria; phylum Pseudomonadota; class Gammaproteobacteria; order Magnimaribacterales; family TMED112; genus TMED112. Next base: position 23,424 of record CAJWNO010000005.1, read on the forward strand.
TCTTGCTAGACCCAATCTTAAAATCCTTTGTTCCAGTTTATGAAAATAAGGATGAGTGCAAATCTAATGGCGAGCTTGAATTAATTTGTAATTTACAAAACCCTGAAGACTTTGCAGTTATTCCTGGTGAAGATGCCCTAATAGTCTCTCAGTTTGCAGGTCTTGCCGAACTAAATGAAGGATCTATAAAGACCGGAGAAATATCAAGATTAGATCTTAAATCTAAAAATATTGAAAATTACAATGTAAGATTTATTGAAGATAATGGTTTAGGAATTGGTGAAGAGGATTGCAAGCCATACAAACAATTATTTCCACATGGTATTGATACTCATAAAACCGTTTCTTTAAAAAATTCTAAAAATTTTAGTCCCTTCTTAGAGGAAGCTCATTTACTTGCAGTTATAAATCACGAAATAGTTGATAGAGTAGAATTTTTTTTATTCTTTAATGAGGAGATAATTTTTTCCGATGATCCTCAGAAAACTTTATTTTGGGTTGGTTGTGTAGAGGCACCAAGAAAAAACACATATTTTAATGATGTTGTTATAAAAGATGAGTATGGTGGTTTTTTTGCAACTCATCAATACGACAAGGATTGGAATTTTTCAAAATTAGAACTCTACAACGCATTTAGATTGAATACAGGATATGTGTATGAATGGAACAAAAAAGATGGATTTAAGATTGTAGATAATTCTTATGGTGCATGGCCAAATGGAATTGAAATGATTGATGACACTTTATTTGTAAGTTACAGAATGAATGGCGTGGTTTCAGCAATAAAAAATGACCAAAGAACCAACTTTAAATTTAGAAATTATCTTGAAGGAGGGTCAGATAACATAATTGCTAAAGATGATGAGCTGTGGATAGCTGTTCAAAATACAGACTTGGGAGGTCTTACTTGTATGGATTCATCTCAAGTGCAGTGTGCTACACCTTACTCGGTTATTGTGACTGATAAATACCTAAATTTAATTAAGCAATATGAATTTGGAAATACTTCCTTTGGTGGGTTATCGGTAGTCTACCCTTATGAAGATGAATTAATTCTTGGTTCTTATAAATCAGATAGGATAGGGATCTTTAAAACTAATGATTAGATTGTTTTTTTTAGTATTTATAATTTTTGACTTTTATGCAGAAACTAAAGTGTTTGTCCTGGGTTCTGGCACTCCTAATCCTGATCCAGTTAGAGGCGGTTCATCTTATTTAATTATGGTTGATAAAACCCCATATCTTATTGATTTTGGAGTAGGAGTAGTTCGTAATTTTGCTGGCCTAACAAAAGAATGGGGCGGTGAACTTGAAATAGACACAACAAGTATTGAACACGCTTTTCTTACCCATATGCATTCAGATCACACACTTGGTCTTAGTGATTTAATAATTACCCCATGGATCATGGGTAAAACACAAACCTTGAAACTTCATGGCCCTAAGGAATTAAATCTAATGGCTCAAAACATAATCGATGCTTACGCCTTTGATATTGATTACAGAATAAATGGTACTCAACCACAAAACAGCTCAGGTTATAAGTATGATTTCTTTGAAATCCATGATGGTTATATATTTGAGAATGATGATATGAAACTTGAAGCTTTTAAAAATAGTCATGGCGACCTAGAAAAATCATTTGGATTTGTTGTAACTACTGCTGACTTAAAAATTGTTTTTTCTGGAGATACAGCACCATCAAATAAGCTATTAAATAAATCTAAAGATGCCGATATATTGGTGCATGAAGTTTTCTCTGAGGCAGGTTTTTTAAAGAAGACGCCTGATTGGCAAATTTATCATGCTGCTCATCATACTAGCCCTAAACAACTTGGCTCAATAGCAAAAAAAATTAAACCCAAGAAGTTAGTTTTGTCACATATTCTTTATTGGGGTTCTAGTGAAGATGATATTAAGAATGAGGTAGCAAAATACTATGATGGTGAGATTTTAGTTGCTTCAGATCTTATGCAAATTTATTAGTTGGAAAGAAGTCTTTTAAGGATTGCGTTAACAGCCCCTGGGTTTGCCTTACCTTGTGTTTCCTTCATTACTTGACCAACAAAAAATCCGAATAATTTATCTTTTCCAGACTTGAATGCCTCAACTTGACTTGGATTATTATCTAGGATTGATTGGGCTATTGATTCCAATTCACTTTCATCAGAAATTTGTTCTAAACCTTTAGATTTTATAATTTCTTGCGAATCTGAACCTGTTTGCCACATCTCTTCAAGAACTTCTTTTGCAATCTTTCCTGATATTGTGCCATCTTTTATTTTCATTATGAGGCCAGCAAAGTTTTTTGAATTTATTTTAGATTCCGCAAGTGAAACATCATGTTTATTCAAAAGAGCATTTATTTCACCGATGATCCATTTCGCAGAAAGAATTGGATCTGTAACTTCGCATACTTCCTCATAAAATTTTGCTGTTATTTTTTCTGCACATAAAACTTTTGCTTCATATTCATCCAAGTTGTATTGGGATCTAAACCTACTTTCCTTTTCTTCTGGCAATTCGTCCATATTTTTTCTGACATCTTCAATTAGTTCATCAGAAATATTTGTTGGCACTAAATCTGGACATGGGAAATATCTATAATCGTTGGCAAATTCTTTTGTTCTCATCGACCTTGTTTCGTCTTTTACTGCATCATATAGTCTAGTTTCTTGCTCGACTTTATTACCATTTTCAAGGATTTTTATTTGTCTCTTAATTTCAAAATTAATAGCTTTTTCAACAAATTTAAATGAATTGATATTCTTTATTTCTGCTCTAGTCCCAAATTCATCAGCATCAGGACGCATAATAGATATATTTGCATCACATCTCATAGAGCCTTGGGACATATTTCCATCTGAGATATCTAAATAGGTAATAATTTGGTGAATCTTCTTTAGGTAGTCTACTGCTTCACTAGCTGATCTAAGATCAGGCTCAGATACAATCTCCAATAAAGGTACTCCTGATCTATTTAGATCAATAACTGACCTATCATCATATTTATCATGCATTGATTTCCCGGCATCTTCCTCTAAGTGCGCTTGATGTATTCGGACTTCTTTACCATTTACATCAACAACTCCATCTTTGACTATTGGAAAATGGAGCTGGGTAATTTGATATCCCTTTGGTAGATCTGGATAAAAATAGTTTTTTCTATCAAATATCATAGTTTTAGCAATTTTAGCTGAAGTTGCTAAACCAAATTTAATGCCTTGCCTCATAGCTCCTTCATTTAAAACAGGCAAGACTCCAGGCAAGCCCATATCTATTAAATCAACAAGAGTATTTGCATCCTCTCCAAACTTGTTTTTTGCTGGCGAGAAAAGTTTTGTATTGGTCATAAGCTGGACATGAACTTCAAGACCAATTACAGGTTGCCAGCCTTTAATTAGGGTGTCATTTTGTGCCAATCTGTCACCTCCTGAATTTTATGTGTTGTAGCAAGTAATAAATCTTCACTAAAATAATTACCAACAAACTGACCTCCAACAGGCAAGCTATTTTTAAATCCATTTGGAAAAGAAATTGCTGGCAAGCCTGCTAAATTTGCTGGAATAGTTAGAAGATCTTCTTTATACATTCTATTTGGGTCACTGTCTTTTCTATTTTTTTCGAAAGCTTGATCAAGAGTTGTTGGCATAAAAATAAGGTCTACATCTTTAAAAATACTTTCAAACTTATTTTTAATCATTCTCCTTACTTTTTGCGCCTGCAAGTAATAAGCATCATAAAATCCAGCTGAAAGAACATGAGTGCCTATTAATATTCTCTTTTTGACCTCATCTCCGAAACCCTCAGATCTTGTTTCCATATAAAGATTAGATATATCTTTTTGATTCGAAGCTCTATAACCATATTTAACTCCATCAAAACGTGATAAGTTTGATGAACATTCTGCCGGAGCAATTACATAATAAGAACAAATGCCCGATGAAAGTTCAGAAAAATCAACTTCCTTTAGTTTGTGTCCAAGACCGGTTAAAACTGATTTAGAAGTCTCATATGATTGCATTACATCTGTATTTATGCCGAGGCTATCAATATTCTTGATAACGCCTATTTTCAATGAACCAAAATTTTCTGTTAAAAGTGATTCAAAGTTTTTCTCTATCCTTTTAGAGCACGTTGAGTCTTTTTCATCATATGATGCCATTGCATCAAGCAAAGCAGCACAGCCAAATGCATCTCTTGAAAATGGACCTGCTTGATCCATACTTGAGCAGAATGCAATCATACCCCATCTTGATACCAAGCCGTATGTAGGCTTTAATCCAGTAACTCCACAAAGTGCAGCGGGCTGCCTAATTGAACCTCCGGTATCAGTCCCTGTTGAAATAGATGTAATATCTGCAGCTACACAAGCTGCTGCTCCTCCTGAGCTACCGCCCGGTACTAAATCTGAATTCCAAGGGTTTGAAACTGCTCCAAAATAACTTGTTTCATTTGATGAGCCCATAGCAAATTCATCCATATTTGTTTTAGCAACCATTATTGAGCCTGCCTCATTGCAATTTTTAATAACAGTGGAGTCGTATGGAGGCACAAAGTTTTCCAACATCTTTGAGCCACAAGTGGTCTTAAGGCCATTTGTACAAAAAATATCTTTATGAGCTATAGGTACGCCAGATAATGGTGTATTTTTAAATTTTTCAAAATTATTATCTATGTAGTCCGCTTGTTTTAAGGCTTGAGTTTCAAAATCATTGATAAAAATATTTAGATTATCATTTTTGATCTTTTGCATAGCTTCTTTAACCGCTTCTTTTGCGGAAATAGCTTTAGATCTAAATTTTTCTCTTTGGTCTTTAAAATTCATTCTATTATCTTTGGTACCGTGAAATAATCGTCGTCTGATTCAGGAGAATTATCGAGAAATTCCTTTTTCTTATTCCTATTATTATTTTCATCTTTTCTTGAAACATTGTTTAACTCTAGTGGGTTATTTAGTGGCTCAAGGTCTGATAGGTCTAAGTCCTGCATTTCATCTATCAGATTGAATGTATTTTGTAGTTTTTTAATTATTTCTGGGTGTTCTTTTTCATCTGCATTGATTCGTGCCAGAAATAAAAGATTTTTTAACTCGATTTTATCCATCAAAAGCCTTATTCTATAAGATTCTGATTATTATAGAGATATATTAGGAATGTTTAAGTTTTTACGTAGTCTTTTTTCAAATGATATATCCATTGATTTGGGTACGGCTAATACATTGATTTACACAAAAGAGGATGGCATTGTTTTAGATGAGCCATCTGTTGTTGCTATTCAGGAAAGAAGTGGTCAAAAAACTGTTGTTGCTGTTGGTCATGATGCAAAGAAAATGCTTGGAAGAACTCCTGGACAAATGGAAGCTATAAGACCTTTGCGAGATGGTGTAATTGCTGACTTTAATGTGACCGAAAAAATGCTTCAGCATTTCATTAAAAAAGTTTCTAATAATTCGATTCTTTCACCAAGCCCTAGAGTTTTAGTATGTGTACCCTCAAAAGCTACACAAGTTGAAAAGAGAGCCATTAGAGAATCAGCTTTATCAGCAGGTGCAAGTGTAGTTAAACTCATAGAAGAACCTATTGCAGCAGCATTAGGGGCTGGCGTAGCAATCGATAAACCAAGAGGAAGTATGGTAATAGATATTGGGGGAGGGACCTCTGAAGTTGCTATTTTATCCTTAAATGGGATTGTTTACTCGGAGTCATTGAAAGTTGGTGGTGATAAATTTGACGAAGCAATTCAAACATATGTGCGTAGAAAGTTTGGAGTTGTAATTGGAGAATCAACTGCTGAACTAATCAAACTACAAGTAGGTTGTGCAACATTAAATTGTAAAAAAGATTTTGAGCCTTATGAGTTTAGAGGCAGAAATCTTGCTGAAGGAATACCTGAATTAGTTGTATTTCAAAAAGAAGATGGGTTTAGAGCTTTAGAGAATCAGACTTCTGCAATTGTAAGATCTGTAAGAACTGCTTTGGAACTTTCGCCACCAGAATTAGCAGCTGATATTTCACAGGATGGCATAGTTTTAACTGGTGGAGGCGCTCTTCTACATTGCTTAGATACCTTAATTGAGCAATCAACTGGCATTCCAACAAGAGTTGCTGAAGACCCTTTAACATGTGTAGCTCGTGGTGGTGGAATAGCTCTTGGTTTGATGGATAAAGATTTCGACCTTTTTGCTGAAGAGTAATGTCATCAAATATTCTTCCTTTACAGAAGAAAATAAGGCTACTCCTGCTAGGCCTTATATTTGTAAGCTGTCTTATTTATATCTCGGAATCCTTTGAATTGAATGCAAAATCACAAAGATTCTTAGTTAAATTTCTTAATGTTCCACAGCAATTTATATCAAATGTTCTTGATGAGTATCAAGAGTTTGAAAATGCAAAGATCGCATCACTTGAAGAAGAAATTCTCAATTTACAAAATGAGATTTATGAGAATGAACTTCAGATTAGGTCATTAGAGAATTCAAAATCTTTCACAGACTATAATTTTACTGAAGATAATAGTACTCAATTGCAAATAGATTCATTTGATCAAATGAATTTCACATGTTGCAATAAACATAGAGTTTACCTAAATAATCCTGATTTAAATATAAATGGAGTATTTGCTGTTTCACAAGGTAATTTTGCAGTAGGTAAAACAAAAAATATTTCAAATGATGAAATAGAAGTTAGATTATTAAGTGATCCAGAAGAATATGTATCCATTAAAACAATTAATGGTTTTTTCTGTATTGCAAAGGGATCAGGTAAAAGAAGATTAATTAGTTGTAGCAACGAATCAAAAGCCGTAAGTTATGACCTGGGAGACACATTTTTTACAACAGGTTTTGATGGCATATATCCAGAAGGTCTAATTGTTGGCAGATTAATTGATATCTCCAATGCAGATTCAAATATTTTTCAACAAGAACTAAAAATTGAATTGTTTTTTGACCCATTTCAATCAATTAATAAAAAGGTGATCCTTCATGAATGAGCTGCTAAGGTACTTGATTCTTTTTGGATTGATTGTTTTAAATCAGATTCTTTTAGCTGCAAATATTTGGTCAATAACACCAGATGTTTTCTTAATACAAACTTTGGTGATGACAACCTTTGTTAAAAAAGTCCCAAATATCTATTTTTTTATATTTAAAGGCTTCTTGATCGATCTTTTCTTTAGTAATGTAACTGCACCATATACGCTAACTTTTACTGCTATTGGTTTGTATTTAAATTTCTCTACTTTAAGATGGATCCAAAGATCTTTGCTCGAACAAATAATATTAATTGGCTCTATTTCTTTAGCATTGAACATTATGCTTTTTTCTTTAAATGACTACGCTGAAGGGATGAGTACAAGAATTCTGCTTAACCCTTTGCTTAATTCAGCCGTATGGGCATTTATTTTTATAAATCAAAGACAAAAATGGTTAAAAAATATTTAGTTTGGCCAATAAGGCTTTTTTTATATTTTATCGCGATATTAATTGTAAGTTTTTACAGTTTCTGTCTTTTTCTTACAACGGATTACGGCTCAAAACAAACCTCAAGCATGCTTTTTGGCGAAAGCTTTGACTTTAAAGACATTTCAATTGAACCAAGTCTTTTAGGCATGCGAGTAGAAATTGATGATTTCTCTTTTAGAGGTGCTGCAAATTTTTCAGGTGAAAACATTATCTTAGAAATAAATTTTCTTAATTCACTTATAGGCAATATGATCTATATTCCTGAGCTTCAACTGACTAACAGCGAAGTAAAACTTAATGAAGCTTCATCAGACGAGTCATCTAACCAACCTAATGTTTATATTCGTGAACTTTCTCTCACTAGATTCAAAGCCGGCATTACAGAGTTCAGAAACCTTGAGTTAAACGATTTCTTGCTTGTAGAAGATGAAATTGGATTCGCTTTCAATAATTTAAGTATAGAACTACCAGGAAGCATTCAATCTTTAGAACAATTCAGTGGAAGAGGTTATTTCTCATCTGGAAAACTTAATATTAACCTAGATTCAAAAGAGGGTTTAATAGACTTTGCATTCTATGATTCTTCAAGAACATTTGAAAATTTAGAGGGAATTATAGAAATTGATTTTAATAATGGATTCAAAATACCTTTTGCGCAACTTTCATCAAGTACGCAAAATAAAAGCATTAATACTTCTTTTCAATATGACGAATCTTTCCAGCTAGAGCTCTGGATGAGGGGAAATGATAGCGATCTAGCAAGCTTAATACCTATTACTGCAGATGAGACGAAACTATTTCTTGAAGAATCAGAATTTGAATCTTCTGAGATGGATGTGTTGCTGAGCTTGACAGATGTGGATGATATTTCAAATTTTAATGCAATTATTAAAGCAAAAGATTTTGCACTAAATATTTCAGATTTAGATATAAAAAGCTCATCAGCAAATTTATATTTAGATAATAGTTCACTAAGAATTTTTGGAGATGGTCTGTATGTTTCAAACGTAGATTTAGGACAATTCTTTCTATCAAAGAAAATTATCGATGATAGTAATTACAGTTTAGTTTTGAATGACTATGATAGTTTTGCTATTGAATTTAGTAATGAAGGCAGTCTTGAAAGTATTGAGGGTTCTATCCAGACTGATAGCGAATCTCTATATAAGATATCTTTCAACAAAGACAGACTGCTTGTAAATCTAGATGAGTTATATTTAGAATTTAATGTGCTTGATGCTTATGAAATTATTAATGGTAGTTTCAGGGTATTTCCAAAGGAATTCAATTCCAATTATTTCGCTCTTAATGACACTTCAATAAGTTCTTTTGATTTTGATTTTAACAATATGGAGTTGAATAACTTGAATGCAGGTTTTTCTCTTTTAAACAACGAAGAGAATAAGATTTTGAATTCAAATTTTGAATTTAGCCAATTAGATTTCACTTTAGAAAATAGCTATATAAAATTTCAAAATTCAAAAATTGACTATGGTGGTTTGGTTAATATCTCTGGAGAAAGCATTTCCTACACAGACTCAACATTTAGTATTGATGCTCTAAGAGTTTTATCCTTAATAGATATTCGATCTAGACTTGTAAATATTTTGAATGCCGATTTTGAGAAATTAGACCAAAATAATTTTTTTATAAATTCTCTCTCGGGTGAATTTTTCGCGGATAGTGCAGGATATGCCAACATAAATAATCTAAATTTGAATTTTGATGTAGGTAACGCCACATTAGCCGGAACTATTTCATCAGCTAAAGAATCTTTTGATACATTTAATTTAGAAATGATCTTTAATTCTACACTGTCACAAAACATTCCATGGTATGTAGCTATTCTTGGTGGTTTTCCAGCTGCAGCAGGAGCAGTTGTAGTAACTGAAGTTCTTGAAGATGGCATTAATCAGATTACAGAGACTAAATATGGTATAACTGGTAATGCAGAAAACCTAGTCGTCGAGACTAAGCAATAAGAAAGCTTATAATTCCTAAAAAGCTAACAAAACCTATAATATCTGTGAAAGTTGTAATAACTACTCCGCCTGCAATAGCTGGATCGTAACCAAATTTTCTTAAGAAATGCGGAAACAAAAATCCAAATATAGCTGCTGCCAACAAGTTGAAGATCATAGCAAGGGAAATTGCTAGCGATAGTGCCATGTCAGCAAACCAAAAACTAGTAATGGCATATATTGCAATAGAAAAAACAAAACAATTAGCTACAGCTACAATGAACTCTCTTCTGAATAGATAACGTATATTTTTTCTATTCAATTGCCTCATTGCCTCAGCTCTTATATATATACCTAAAGTTTGAGTTGCTGCTATACCACCCATACTTGCAACTATAGGCATTAGTATTGCGGCGTAAACAACTTTTTCTATAACATCCTCAAAAATGCTTATGGAGAATGCAGCTATTATTGCTGTTAAAAGATTAATTGATAGCCAAAGCAATCTATTCCTAATAGATTTTTTTGGGGATGCAAAAATATCCTCTTCGATTTGTGCAAATCCTATGAAATCCTGTTCAACTTCATCTGCAGCAACTTCAATAATGTCATCCACTGTAATCCTTCCTAACAAATGATTATGTTCATCAACAACAGGGGCAGAAAATAAATCTTTAGTTTTAAATTGGTTATAAATATCAATTTGGTTGCTCTCTATACTTATTGGGCTAAATTCTGTATCCATAACTTCTCTTACAGTGAGGTTTGGATCAGAAGTTAGTATTTTCGTAATTGGAAGTATGCCCAGATATTCATCTTTTTTTGATACAACATATATGTCGTCTGTATTTTGAGGTAATTCCTTTAAAAATCTTAGGTACCTCATTACAAGTTCTATGGAGTTCTCAGCACGCACAGTAATTACATCAGTATTCATCAGCCCTCCAGCTGACTCTTCTGGGTAATCAAGAATTTTTTCAACTCTACCTCTATCTCTAGAATTCATTAATGACAAAACTTCATTTGTCATTTTCTCAGGCAATGTTTGAAGAATATCAGCAAGATCATCTACTTCTAAGTCACTAATTGCAGCTGAGATTTCCTCAGGATTCATGCCTGCAAGGAGATCTTCTCTTAAACTTTCATCAAGTTCGCCAAGAACTTCACCTTCAGTATCAAGTTGAATTAAGTCCCAAATAATTTTTCTTTCATGAGGAGGGGAAGACTCTATTACATAAGCTAGTTCACTTGGTGTCATTTCATTCAAAATTCTTCCAAGTTTTGTTTTAAATTCTGGATTTGAGAAGGTTTCTTGTATTAGCTCAAATCTTTTGTCTAAATTTTCACTAGCCATTGGGCTATTCTACAAGAAAAAATCTTAATTCAGTTCGCCAAAATATAATTTTTTGGCTACTGGATCATTTTTAACGTCATTAGGAGTGCCTTTCAATAAGACTTCGCCTTGATTTAGTAAAATTATTTCATCACACACATTCATGACATCCCTAAAGTTGTGATCACTTATAAAAATTCCAAGATCTTTCTTAAATGACCTAAGCATTTTTATTATTTCTTCTACTGAAATAGGATCTACACCTGCAAATGGCTCATCAAGCAATATATATTTTGCATCCAATAGAATTGCTCTAAGAATTTCGGTTTTTCTTTTTTCCCCACCTGATAAAAATTTTGCTTTTGTGTTGGCCCTATCCTCTAATTTCATTGATTTAAGCAAAGCTCCAATTTGAGAACGTTTTTTTTCTGAAATTTTTACGAATTTTAATTCAACTACTGCCTCTAAATTTTGTTGAAGAGTTAAATCATCAAAAAGAGAATTTTCTTGAGGAACATAATTTAAACCAGCATTTGATCTTTCCTCTAGGTTCATAAAGTTCAGGTTCTCTCCAAAAAAACTGAGTTTCCCGTCATCTATTTTTGTAAGGCCAGCCAAGGCTTTAAATAAACTTGTTTTCCCTGCACCATTTGCACCTAATAATCCAGTAATTTTGTTATTTGGCAGTTCAAAGGATATATTTGTGAATAATTTCTTAGAGTTTACAGATCTACTGATGCCTTCAGCTTTAATCATTGTTATTTAGTCTAATAACCATTTTCTCAGAGTTTATTTTATTCCCTGATTTAATAACTGAAACGTTTTTTGATAAAACAAGGTTTTGTGAATCAATCTCGATGATTTCTGCCTGGCCATCGATAAATTCGACGCCATCAAAAAATCTTATTTTTATAGGTTTGCCTGAAGCAATGAATGAGTCATTGTTTTGATTAAGTTTTAATTGGTCTGCAGTGAAGCTTATATTCTTTGAGTTAAAGATTACGCTGTTTTCATAGCTTATAGTATTAAGCTCAGTATTAATCTCTATATTTTCCGAAGTTATTTCATATTCTTGAGCAAATATGCTCAAAGAAAAGAAAAAAAGCATTAATTTATAAAACATTTGCCTCCAATATATCGTGCATTGATAAAATGCCGATAATACTCTTACCTTCCTGAACAACCAATGTATAAACCTTAAATTTTTTCATCATATTTGCAGCATCAACAACTAAATCATTTGATTTGATTGTTTTAAAATTTTTAGCAATAACTGAAGCAAGCTTAACTTTATTAATATCTATATTTTTTTTCAGCTGCCTTCTTAAATCTCCATCAGAGAATACACCAATAATTTTTGCTCCCTTTTTCACTAAAGCTATCCCTTGTTTCTTTTCAGATACTTCAAAAATTAAATCTTTTATCGTATCTGTGTCTTTTACTACAGCAGCTTTATGCATTGGAACCATTAGATCTTTAGCTCTTAATGTAAGTTTTTTTCCTAATTTTCCTCCTGGATGCGATTTTGCAAAATCTTCTGAGGTGAATCCCTTAGCTTTAAGCAGGGCTACTGCAATAGCATCCCCTAAAGCAAGTGTTACGGTAGTGCTTGATGTTGGCGCTAAATCATTTGGACAGGCCTCTCTTTTAACTTTTACAAGTATATGTGTCTTAGATGCTTTAGCTATTGTTGAGTCTAAATTTTCGGTAATGGAAAAGAGACTAATTTTCTTAAGTTTTATTGCAGGAATAAGATCACAAATTTCCTGACTTTCTCCAGATTTTGAAATTGCTAAAATGGCATCTTTTTTTTCAATCATCCCTAAATCACCATGAAGAGCTTCAGCAGGATGAATAAAGAAAGATGGAGTGCCAGTGCTTGATAAAGTTGCAGCAATTTTATTCGCAATATGTCCTGATTTACCAACTCCAGTCAGAAATATCTTACCTTTGCAATTGAAAATATTTTTGCATAATTCTTCTACATTGAAGTTTTTTGACTCAGAAAAGGCCTTTAATTCATCTAATTCGATTAAAAAGGCTTTTTTTGCTTCTTTTTGGAAAATATTTTTTTTCATTTCAAACTATAATCTACACATGATACGATTTTTTGCATCAAAAATTTTAATTGTGCTTCTATTATCACAATTTATTCATGCAGATAAAATTCCTGAACTTTATAAATTTATAGACTCTAATGGTCAGTATTTTTTGACAGTAATTAAGGAAGATGGTTCAAAATATGAGGAAGATCCAGAAGCATTCAAAGATAGGCTAAAAGCAATATGGGAGCCAATGGTTGATATTAAAGTTGTTTCTAGATTAATTCTTTCATCAAAAATATATGCCTCTGCTTCTGAAGAGCAAAAGAATCTATTTGAAGAAAGAACTAAAAAATTGCTTCTAGATACCTATGTAACGACCCTCTTAGAATTCGATAATTACCAAATTGAAACAAATGAAGATATAAAAGTTAATAAGAAAACTTTTGAGGTATCAATGAACTTTTACTCAGACTCAAGCTCATTTGTCACAAAATTTACTGTTTATAAAAATAAAGATGGAGATTATAGGATTGTAAATATTATTATAGACGGTATAAATTTAGGTCTAACATTTAGAAATCAATTTCAAGATACATACTTAGAAAATAATTCTAATCTTGACGAAGCCATAGAATCTTGGAAACCTACTACTTTTTAAATAAATGGAAAGATTAATCATTAAAGGAGGAAATCATCTAACTGGTGAGGTTGATTGCTCTGGAGCAAAAAATGCTGGTCTTCCAATTTTAGCTTCGACAATTTTGTTAGATGGTTCTGCTTTTATTGGGAATTTACCTCACCTTCAAGACATAACGACAAAACTTGAATTATTAAATTCAATGGGATCTGCAATTAATTTTCATGAAGATGGTTTCATAGAAATTGATTCTTCAAATATAGTTGTACCAGAAGCAAGATATGAACTAGTAAAAACAATGAGAGCTTCAATTCTTGTAATGGGCCCACTAGTTGCCAAATATGGTAAAGCAAAAATATCTCAACCTGGTGGTTGTGATATAGGAACAAGACCTATAGATTTTCATCTTGCTGGATTAGAGCAAATGGGAGCAGAAATTACTTCAGATTCAAAATATATTTATTTGAAAGCAAAAAAATTAACTCCTATTGATTTTGAGTTCCCAAAAGTCTCAGTAACTGGAACAGAAAACTTAATGATGGCTGCTACACTTATTGATGGGGTTACAGTTTTACGAAATTGTGCAAAAGAACCTGAGGTACTTGAGCTTGCAAATTATCTAAATAGTTGTGGGGCAAAGATAGAAGGGGCAGGGGAATCAAACATCACAATTACAGGAGTTAAAAGCCTGAAAGCAGATAGATGGAATGTGTTATTCGATAGGATTGAAGCAGGCACATATCTCGTTGCAGGAGCAATAACTAATGGTCACGTGAAAGTGAACAAAATTAATCCATCAACAATAAATATTATTAGTGAAAAACTGATACAGATGGGTGTCAAGGTAAACATTGACAAAGATTCTGTTGAAGTTGATGCCACATCTTCAGATTTGAAAGCACAGGATATATTTACAGAGCCTTTTCCCGGATTTCCAACAGATATGCAAGCCCAATTTATGACACTAAATACGATAGCTGCAGGAAATTGCACCATAGAAGAAACTGTTTTCGAAAATAGATTTCAACACGTCAGTCAATTAAGAAAAATGGGAGCTGATATTGTATTAAACAAAAATAAAGCTTCTGTAACAGGAGTTTCAAATTTAGTTGGAGCAAATGTCAGCGCCTCTGATTTAAGGGCATCAGCAAGTTTAGTTTTAGCAGGATTAGTAGGAAAGAATAAGACACAAATAGATGACATCTATCATATTGATAGAGGCTATGAATGTATTGAGGAAAAGCTTAATAAATTGGGAGCTGAAATAATTAGAGAGCCCGTGGTGTATTAGGTCTTTCCTTTGTTACAAGTTTCAAATCTATTTCTTTGTCAGACCTAATAACCTTAAGCTCCAAAATCTCACCTGGAGTAACACTATTCACAGAAGCCAGTAAAATATTCCATCTTGCTTCTGCACCTTTTATACCAATAATTATGTCTCCATCTTTGAGGCCTTCAGTAAATTGAGAGTTATTATTCAATTCAACGACATATAGCGCTGGAATTCTATTCGTAGTATTAATTGGTGTAAAAAAACCCCTTCGGAATCTAAAATCCCCAAGCCAAGCTCTATTAACCTTTCCATACTTGATAATCTCATTAGTTATTGATAAAACTTTATCAGACGGCAAAGCAAAACCTACTCCGTCTGAACCTCCAGATGCAGATGCTATAAGCGTGCTTAAACCAATAAGTTCACCATTATTATTTATCAAAGCCCCACCTGAATTACCCTTATTAATAGCAGCATCTGTTTGAATAATATTTAAATAAGGATTACCAAAATTCCTACCTGTTGCACTTAATATTCCTCTAGAGACAGAAGTTCCAAGGTTATAAGGGTTGCCAATAGCATATACAGTTTGACCAATTTGTAATTCTTCATCATCAGAGAATCTAATATGCTTTAGGTTGCTCTCGTTAATTTTAAGTACTGCTAGATCTGCATATTCATCAAACCCAATCAAATTCGCTAGATAAGATTTACCAGAAATTTTCACTGTACTTAAATTGCCTGAAAGAACATGAAATGCTGTTATGATGTATCCATCCTCAGAAATTATTACTCCTGAGCCAAAACTTTTACCTCTATTGTCTAAAGATTCTATTGTGACGATTGAAGCAGATATATCATCAAAATTTATTTCTTTTTCATCTAAGAATCGATTTTCAAAATATACAAACTGAGCACCAAAAATTAAGCCAAAAAATAATATTAATAAAAACAGGTTTTTCATGTTTCAAATCCTTTACCAATATATTAATATATAGCGGGTCAACTTTGAGCATTACATGAAAACAACAGCATTAAGAACTCAAGATATTGAGCAAAAATGGTACATAGTAGACTGTACTGGTAAAAAACTTGGCAGATTATCTGTCCAAGTTGCAAATATATTGAGGGGAAAAAATAAACCTGAATATACACCAAATTCAGATGTTGGAGATTTTGTAATTCTTCTTAATGCAAAAAATATTGAAGTTACAGGTAAAAAAGCAACAGATAAAATTTATTACAGACATTCAGGCTTCCCAGGTGGAATCAAACAAATATCATTTCAAGATCAAATGGAGAAGAATCCTGAGAAAGTGATAAGAGATGCAGTGAAAGGAATGTTGCCAAAAAATAGATTAAATAGACAAATTATTAAAAAATTAAAAGTTTACAATGATGAGAATCATCCTCACGAAGCACAGAACCCTCAGGAGATAAAGTAATGAGTACTATTTCTGGAAGAAGAAAAGAAGCAACTGCAGTAGTCAGACTTAAAAAAGGCACAGGGGTTGTTACTGTTAACAAAAAAAGCATCGATGATTACTTTGGAAGAGATGTAGCAAAAATGATCGTTAGACAGCCATTGGTCTTAACAAAAAATGCAGAAACATTTGATGTTGAAGCCAAAGTTCAAGGAGGCGGTTCATTTGGGCAAGCAGGAGCAATTAGGCTCGCTATTTCCAAAGCTTTATTAGAAGTAGATCCTGAATTAAGAGGCGAATTAAAAAAAGCTGGCTATTTAACAAGAGATTCAAGAGTTAAAGAAAGAAAGAAAGTTGGTTTAAAGAAAGCAAGAAAAAGTCCACAGTTTTCAAAGAGATAAAATCTACTTTGAACACCGACAAAAAAATCCTTATTTATGTTCAAAAAATGTAAATTTACCAGTTATTTTTTGAAAAGCTTTTTATTTTTTAAATAATCTGTATATAATACTGATCATATTGATTTAAGAGGAATTGGTCTGGTTGTTTTCACTAAAGTTTGAACACCAAAAAGACTGTTCAAAATGTCAAAAAATAAGCAAGGGAAAAAACACATCCACATTCTTGACGGAATGTCACTTTACACTAGAGATAAATCTCCTTTTTTCTGGGGATATTTAAACATTGAAGGTGAGATTCATAA
>CAJWNO010000006.1 GCA_913044115.1 uncultured Gammaproteobacteria bacterium
ATATGACCATTGCTAATATAGCTATCGTAGATCAAGCTCGAGGAGGAACAGGTTGCGCAATAGTCCATTCTGACAGTGCAAGTGGTATTCAAAGATTAAATCAAGAAGCTGCAAAAGCTCTTGCCGCAGGCAGAGAAGCAGGTTTTGATATTTCAGAAGAGAGAGCAATGACATGGATTACAAAGAATCCTGCGAAATCTCTAGGAATTCTTGAACAAACTGGAACATTAGAGCAGGGCAAAGATGCTGACATTGTAGTTTGGAGTGGAAATCCATTTAGTGTTTACACAAAAGCTGAAAAAGTTTATATCGATGGAGCATTAGCATTTGATAAGGCTACAAATTTTATGCCTCATACTGATTTTGATCTTGGTATAAAGGAATGGGAGGATAAATAATGAAAATTTTACGATTATTATTGCTCCTGCCTTTTTTGTCTCTAACTCATGGAGATGACCTCTATCTACTTAAAGGGGCAAAAGTATTTATTGCTGATCAAGGATTTGTTGCTAAGGATATTTTGGTTGACGACGGAAGAATTGTTTTAGTTGAAGACTTTATTGACAATATTGAAACTGGAGATGTTATTGATCTGCAAGGTAAATTTATTACCCCAGGTCTCTTAGTATTTTCAAGCTTAGGGCTTCTCGAGATTGGAGCATTACCAGAGACCAATGATGCTGGATCAGATATTTATAATGCTGGATTTGATCCAAGCAGAGCGTATAACCCTTTTTCTCAGGCAGTAAGGTTGAATAGGTCCAAGGGAGTAACTTCTACAGTTAATATTCCAGGAGCTTCAGGCTATTTCTCTGGCATGCTTACATACACAAAAATTAATGGTGGAATGAAACAGAAAAAGCAAGGACCCCTAGGCTTAGTTACAAGATATGGCCAATCTTATAATGATTCGAGGGCAGCCAACTTGATGTTCATGGAAGATCTGTTCAGTTATGTGCGAACAAATCATGATGATAATTATGCAGATATGACACAATTCATGCTTGGAACTAGTAACGAATATAAATTCACCAGCAGAGACTTTAAGGCAATAAAAAAAGTTTTAGATAATGAAATTCCGTTGGTAGTTCAAGTAAATAAAGCTACTGATATTTTAAATGTACTAAAGTTTGCTGAATCTCAAGAGATTGACCTTGTACTATGGGGAGCAAATGAAGGGCATATGGTAGCAAGTGAAATTGCTAAAGCTGACGTCCCTGTAGTTATGGACCCACTTAATAATATTCCAAATTCATTTGATTCTCTTAATGCTACTTATGAAAATGTGACAAGGCTAAACGAGGCAGGAGTAGAAATGGCTTTCTATTATGAGCAAGGGGCTGGTGCTCATAATGCTTATTTGGCAACCCAGTCAGCAGGCAACTCTGTAGCTATGGGGCTTGATTACAGTGAAGCATTAAAATCAATAACATCTAATCCAGCTGATATTTTTGGCTTAGTTAATGTGGGCTATATTTCACAAGGTTATGATGCTGATTTAGTGGTTTGGGATAATGATCCGCTAGAGCTAATGTCGTCAGTGGAAATGGTAATGATCGATGGTATAAAACAAGATTTATCTAATAGGTATAAAGAATTAACTGATAGATACACCAAAGAATTAGAAAAGCCTAATTCTTACAGATCAAGAAAGTAAGTTTTTGACTATTGAGCTAGCTTCAGACATTTCAGCATTGGGATGTCTGGATCTTAGTTCCTTCATAACATTTCCCATGTCCTGCATTCCACTAAAATTATGCTCAGAAATAATGGCCTGAAGAGCATCTTTAAGAGCATCTCCATTTAATGCCTGAGGTAGATATTTATCTAATAAATCTAGCTCATTCTGTTCAATTTCTTCTAAGTCAGGTCTGCCACCATCTCTATATTGTTGAATTGAATCCTTTCTTTGCTTGGCCATTCTCTTAAGAATAGCAATGATGTCATCGTCAGTAGGTTCCTGTCTTTTATCTACTTCAAACCTTTTGATTTCTGAAGTCACCAAACGCAATGTATCTCTTACAAAAACATCTTTATCCAGCATGGCCTGCTTTAGTTCAGAATTTATTTGATCTCTTAATGAAGACAACTTATTTAAGTTTTGAGAAAGAGTCTTTCATAACCCTTTTATAGTTTCTTTTTACTGCAGCTGCAGCTTTTCTTTTTCTCTCTTCAGTTGGTTTTTCGAAGAACTCTCTTTTACGAACTTCAGTGACGATGCCTGCTCTTTCACACGCTCGTCTAAATTTTCTTAAACCTACATCAAAGGATTCAGTTTCTTTAATTTTTATACTTGGCATAATGTAGTGTGTATTTTAAGGATAAATATAAAAGAATCAACAATGTTAGTTTTAGGAATTGAAAGTTCATGCGATGAAACTGGCTTAGCCCTTTATTCAGAGGAGCATGGGCTAATAGCGCACCTAGTGAATTCCCAGATAGAATTGTTCACAGAATACGGTGGCGTTATTCCAGAGATAGCAGCAAGAGATCATAGTGCTAAAATTATTGGAATCTTAAGCCAGTTATTAGAGCAAACAAAATACAAGTTAGAGGATATTAATCTTATAGCATATACAGCTGGACCAGGGCTTATTGGATCATTAATGGTAGGAGAAACTGTTGCTAAAACAATATCAAATGTTTTAGATATTGAATTACTCCCGATTAATCATTTAGAGGGTCATATCCTTGCACCGGGGCTAGAAGAAGATGGTTTAGAGCCGCCTTATCTTTGTTTGTTGGTTTCAGGCGGACATACTCAAATTATTAGGTGTGACGATTACGGTAAATATGAAATTATCGGTGAAACAATAGATGATGCGTGTGGTGAAGCATTTGATAAGGTAGGAAAGCTTCTTAATTTAGAGTATCCAGGCGGACCAAAGGTATCAAAGCTTGCAGAAAAAGGAAATAGCAATCGCTTTCAGTTTCCTCGGGCATTAATGAAAGATAAAAACTTAAACTTTAGTTTTAGTGGACTTAAAACCTCAGTTCTTTATGCATTAGAAGATCTATCCGAAGATGATTATTCAGATGTAGCAGCCTCATTTCAGGAAGCAGTTATTGATGTGTTAACAAAAAAACTTACTTGGGCAGTTGAAGTTACAAATTTTAAAAAACTTGTTTGCTCAGGGGGTGTAGCTTCTAATAAACTGTTAAGAGAAAGATTAAAGCAAATGGCGCAAGATAATAATTTGGAAATAAGCTATCCAAGAATGGAGTTTTGTACCGATAATGCAGCTATGATTGCTTACGCCGGATATATGAGGAAGAAACTAGCATTACAGGCTTATTCAACAAACTTTGCTAGACCACGCTGGCCTTTAGGAGAGCTATATGATTAAAAGAGACAAAATATATGTTGAAGACCTTAGGGTTAAAGGCACAATTGGAATCTTTGATTGGGAAAAAAAGATAAAACAGGAGATAAGTCTGTCTTATGAAATTGACCACGATAACTTATCTGCTTCCAAGGAAGATAAGATTGAAGCAACAACTGATTACAAAACCATTACAAAAAAAATTATTGCATTTATTGAAGAAAACAAATTTGAGCTTGTTGAAACATTTGCTGAAAAGATTGCTGAAATGGTAATCAAAGATTTTGACGTAAATTGGATAAAGCTTAGGGTTTCAAAACCAGGAGCTTTAAGATTCTCTAAAGATGTTGGAGTTGTTATAGAGCGCTCTTCAGAAGATTATGAATAGATTCTATGTTCTTATTGGTTCAAATATAGATCCCAATGATAATGTAAAAAAAGGACTCAATTACCTCAACCAATCAGATTCAATTGATGTAGAGGCAGTGAGCAGTGAGTTTATTTCAAAACCAGTGGGCATGGAGGGTTCTGATTTTATTAATATAGCTTTGCGTTGCAGCACAAATCTTGAATTCGTAGAAACAAATATCCTTCTCAAAGAAATTGAAGCAATGTGTGGAAGAGAAAGAGATCCTAAAAATAAATTTACGCCACGTACCTTAGATTTGGATATTATTTGCTGGAATAATTTTGAGGGAATAATTGAAGGATATAAGTTGCCTGATCCAGATATTGAAAAATACGACTACATCAAAGTCCCACTTGCCGAAGTAAAACTTTAATCTAAAGTTGCTCTTATTCTTTGTTGTTCAGTGAAAATAAATCTTTGGCTTAGAGGATCCCAGAATACAAAAGCTTCTTGTTGAGCAATTTTACTTGCTTCTAGTGCTACATCTTTATTCATAACCCTAAGAGGCTGTTTTCTTTCTTTGAGATATTTTAGATATTCTATAAAAGAAACTTTTTCATAATCACTCATAGTGTAGTAATAATCTGACTCTAGAGTGATATATGGATCAACATCATTAATGATAGTTTGGTATTCAGCTACAGCTAAATCTCCATAGATTTCAAAAAATTGCAAAGCTTCTTGTTCATCTACTGAGTCAATATTTGCTCCATTTGACAATACTAGTGAAGCATAAATATCGAAGGAATAGCCCTTTTCTGTTAAGCATTTAATAACTGAAGATTTAAGAACAAAAGCTTTGATACTACTGTCAGCTGAAACATTATCACTAATGGAAGCTCTTTCACTTTCAGCTGCTATTGCACTAAGCAAAACTATGGGCCCTATTGTTGCTGCCAAAGAGCTTGCAACACCGGTGGCAGCTGCGGTTCCTAAGCCAGCGATTGCACCGCCAGATGCACCAAGTGATCCTGCAATTGGTCCTAATAAAGCAATGGCGAGAATACCGGCTGCTAAAGCTCCAGCTCCAACAGCAGCAGCTCCACTTGCAACTACTTCTCCAGCACCACCGTTTTCTATTTCTTTTTGAGTTATATATTCTTGAACAAATTGATTATGATTCACGTCGTAAGTTAAACCAAAAT
Organism: uncultured Gammaproteobacteria bacterium; assembly: GCA_913044115.1. GTDB lineage: Bacteria > Pseudomonadota > Gammaproteobacteria > Magnimaribacterales > TMED112 > TMED112. The sequence continues at coordinate 4,878 of CAJWNO010000006.1, forward strand.
CTACACACTCTTTAATATCCGTACCAACACCATACTTTTCATTTGAGAAAACAATACCTTCAAAGCTTGGTAGTAGCTCAATAATATAAGGAGTTGAGAGAAGTAATTGTCTCTGCTCCATTGGTGTAAGATTTTCTCTATAAGCTATATCTTCGGCTTCTGAAATTGAATTAGCAGGAGCTCTTTTAACTGGTGCAGGAGCACAGGCACTGAGAAAGAGTATTAAAAAAAGACAAAAATATCTCATATATGATTAGGATAAAGCAACGAGGGTAAAGTTCATATAAAAAGCTACTTATTTGTGCTTTCGAAGATTTTATCAGCAGATTTAGCTACGAAACCTTGGTAAAGATTACCATTTGCTTCAGGATACCTTTTTGCAAATTCATAGTAGCAACTAGGTATTTCAGCAGCATAAGAGCCAAAGTTAACTTTTACTTTATCTGCCATAGTAGATGATTGTTCAAGCAGTTCCGCAATAGATCCTTTAATTTCACCTCCAGATGAATTTAGTAAATAACCTTCATTTTTTATCATATTATTGACATCAGATAGGTCATTAAAATTAGCTAGGTGATTAACTGATACTGTGAAGTGGTTAGGGCAAAACCCCCAAACATATAGCCAAGAGGCATACTCAGACTCTTTAGCTAGCAGTTCATACTTATCATAATCTATATCCCAAGTTCTACCACCAATCAATAAATCTTCTGGATTATCAGAAAAACTATCAGATATATCATTAATTATTATGCGAAGTTCATCTGTAAAGTCTTCGCAAATTAATTCTGATAGAAAAATTTTTGGGTGCGCAGGATCAATATTTTCCAGATGAATAGCTTGAAGTCTTTTTTGCTCGAAGAAGTAGTCACCGCAAACTTTATATCCATATGAACTAAGAAAATCTGCTTGTTTATATATATTGCACTTATCTAAGTTAAAAGTTCTAAACGCTATATGATCATTAATAACCCTTTCACCAAAAAGTTTTGATATTTTTTCTGCTGAAGGCGTATAAGATATATAGCTTTCCCAAAGTCGCTGTAAAAATTTTTCTACATTCATGATATTTTTTTTGCTTTCTCCCATCCTAAGTTTGCATAAATTTTTGCTCTTTTACCCATTTCAACTGCAAAATCGCTTGCTGCTGTGCCATCTCTAACTCTCCCAAGAATTCCCTGGCATATTCCCGCAGCTTTAAAAAGTGAAAATATTATATAAAAGTCCCATTCACTTTCTAATTCCATTTTTGTACGTGAAAGGTATAGGTCAACATATTCCTTCTCCGAATGAATTCCTAGTGATTTAGCCATATCGTCTGATATTTCTCCCACATGCCACAACATACAGTGATAGCCAAAGTCTGCTAATGGATCTCCTATTGTTGATAACTCCCAATCTAGCATTGCTTGTATCTCATCATTTTCATGAAATACAACATTATCTAGCCTGTAATCACCATGCACTATTGAAGTATATTTTTGTTCAGGAGTATATTTAGGTAGCCATTCAATCAAACTATGCATAGATTCTAAAGTCTCAGTTTCAGAGTCAAAATATTGTTTAGTCCATCTGGAGACTTGTCTTTCAATATAATTACCTGGTTTACCATAATCCTCTAAACCAATACTTTTGTAGTCTTGTGTATGTAATCGAGATATACCTAAATTCATTTGATCAAATAACATCTTCCTTCGGCTTATATCAACTTCTGAAGCGACAGGATCCCAATAAATTTTGCCATTACAGTATTCCATTAAGTAAAAAGGAGTACCAATAACATTTTCATCTTCGCATAATATTATTGTTTTTGGTGTTGGAACGTTTGTTTTATTTAGGCCTGTTAGTACTTTAAACTCTCTATCAACTGCATGAGCTGACTTTAATAACTTTCCTGGTGGCTTTCTTCTTAGAACATATTTATTTTCAACTGTAGTTAATAGATAAGTTGGGTTAGATTGCCCGCCTTTAAATTGCTTATAATCTTGGATTTTAGGCATACCTATGTCTTGATCATCCAAGTAAGCATTTAATGCTTCCAAGTCAAAAGTTAAATTTTCAGAAACATCTTTAGTGCCTGAGAATTGATCATTCATTATTCTTTTTTTCCGTTGTCTTGATAAGAAGTGATTGATTTTCTGACTGAAGAATTTCTATTTTTCGATGTAATTCCGTAATTTTGTTCCTCATTGACTTAGATTCAGTCTTTAATTTGAAATTTTGCTCGATAAGTTTATCCACTAAGGCCGATAATTTTTTAATTTTTTCGTGCATAATATCCGTCTATGTCAGATTTAAATATATATAAAGCCAGAAGAGCTGAAGTAGCAAAAAGAATGGAAGATAATTCTATTTTAATACTCAGTTCATCTAAACTAGTAGCTAGGAACAATGATACTACATTTCCTTTTAGACAAGACAGCAACTTCTTCTATTTGACTGGCTTTCAAGAGCCTGATTCCGTACTAATAGTTCATAGCGATGGTAGATCCATATTATTCTGCAGAGAAAAAAATCCAGATTTAGAAAAATGGGACGGTTTCATGTGGGGACCAGCAGCAGCACAAGAAAACTTTGGTTTTGATGAGGCTCACGATATTAATTTAATAGATGAGATATTGCCAAATCTCATTAGAGGGCACAAAACACTTAATGCACTTATTGGAAAAAACTTGGATTTTGATTCAAAGGTAACAAATTGGATAAATAAAGCTAATAGCATGGAAAGACATCAGGGCAATATTGATTTAAAAAACTTTTCTAATCAGTTGGGGAGTATGAGGCTTATAAAAGACGCAAATGAAATTTCCCTGATAAGAAGATCGTGTGAAATAGCAGCTGTTTCACATAAAGCGGTTATGCAAAAAGCGAAAGTTGGTATGTCTGAATACGATCTTGAGACAATGTATATGAATGAGTTTAAGGTAAATGGATCTCGAGAAGCATCATACACTCCAATCATAGCTGGTGGACCAAGAGCTTGCATTCTGCATTACATAGATAACGACCAGCAAATAGAGGATGGCGAACTAGTCTTGGTTGATGCTGGTTGTGAGTATGGGATGTATGCATCTGATATTACAAGAACATATCCAATAAATGGACAATTTACAGGCGAACAAAAAGCAGTCTATGATGTTGTGCTTGAAGCACATAATGCAGCATGCCATGCAGCTAAAGTTGGAAACCCTTGTACGGACCCTCAAAAAATTTCAGAAAAATCACTTTCACAGGGCTTAAAAGATATAGGTTTATTAGACGGCAGTTTAGACGAAATATTGGAGAAAAAATTATTCAGAGAATTCTATTACCATAAAATCGGACATTGGATGGGTCTGGATGTGCATGATGATTGCCCTTATTCAGTTGATGGTAAAGAAATTCTCTTTCAAGATAATATGGTAATGACTATAGAACCTGGCATTTATGTGAATGATACTGCAAACGTTGATGATAGATGGAAAGGTATTGGCATCAGAATTGAAAATGATATTTTGATTACATCAGACGGATACGAAAACTTAACTGCAAAAGTCCCAGTTGAAACTGAAGAGATTGAGCAATTAATGGGAGGATAATGACCAAGCCTGTTTTAATTGCTGGGGCTGGTGTTATTGGTTGTCTTCTTGCCCATGTTCTAAAAAAACATCAGATTCCTTTTAAAATTGTAGAAAAGAGTCCAGGATTTAGAAAAATTCCGTACAGAACAGTAGCTCTGACTAAAGATTCAATCCATTTCCTTAATTCTATAGACAAGAATTTAGACTTAAATGAATGGACAACGCCCGTGCAGAAAATGGAACTTTTCCATAAAAATGATTTAGGAATAGTTTTAGATTCAAACAACGAAGAAAAAGTTACATCGATTGCACTTCTATCAACATTGCATGAAAAATTACTCGAAAATGTTAAAGATGAAGTCCTATGGAATTCCTCAATATCTGATATTTCAAGTAATGGATCACTTAAAGTGCAAACCAATAATGAAAAGCTTGAAGCAAATTTTTTGTTTGCAACAGATGGAGCAAATTCAAAAGTTAGAGAGCTTTGTGACTTTGAAAGTGAAGAATGGTTTTATGGTCAAAACGCCTATGTTACCTGTATTGAAGCCGAGCATAAAAATATTGCTAAACAATATTTCACAAAAAATGGGACCTTGGCACTGCTTCCATTAAATGATGGCAAACAGTTTTATTCTGTTATTTTTTGTACTAATTCTACAGGAGATGTTAAGCAAGACCTTTTTGATATGAATGAGCTTTTTAATATTCAATTGAATCTCAATAATATTGAGTTTAGTTCTGGCTTTGAATTAAAGCATTCAAGAGCATTACAGTTATATTCATCTCGCATATTACTATGTGGTGATGCAGCAAATACCTTCCACCCTATGGCAGGCCAAGGACTTAATCTTGGTATTGGCGATATCATGGAAATTGAAAAAAATCTTAAGGACCTTGTTGTAAATAAAGAAGAAGCGTTAAAAGCATATAGTGAAAAAAGAAATAACAAGAATCTTCAAATGACTTGGATTATACAAAGCTTATTTGGTGCATTTGGTAATGCGAATGGTGTAACAGAGATAATACTCAGCTCGGGTATGAAGCTTCTCGACAAAGCACCGAGTTTAAAACAAAAAATTATTGAATACGCTAATAAGAATTAAGCTAAATCTAATTCTTTAAGAATTTCATAAGTTTCATGAATCGGCAAACCCACTACATTGGTATAACTGCCTTCTATATTTGTGACGTATTTTCCTGCAGGACCATGAATGCCATAGGCACCTGCTTTACCAACACCTTCTTCAGATAAGACATACTCTTCTATCTCTGCATCCTCCATCATTTTAAATGAAACCTTTGTTTCACAAGTTCTAACGATTTCTTGATCACAATTAGAAATCATCACAGTAGAAAAAACGCTGTGAACTTTGCCTGAGAATTCTCTCAGAAGCTTTCTGGAGTGATCGTAATCCTTTGGTTTACCAACGATTTCTTTACTAGGTGTAAAAACAAGAGTATCGGCAGTGAGAATTGGTAAGTTTTCTTTTGGTGATCCGACCAGTAATTGTCTAGCACTAATATTCTTACCTTTTACAATATTTTGAGAGCAAACTATTGGATCTAAATCCTTAACTGAGTCTTCATCAAATTTTTGTTCGACAACTTCATGGTGAATTCCCATTAAATCTAATAATTCTGTACGTCTTGGTGATGCTGAAGCTAATAGAAGCAAAATTAAACTTTAATGCCTTTTGATCTAATATCTTTAAGGACAGCGTCTATGCCATTCTTATCAATTATTCGCATTCCTTTTGTTGATAGTGTAAGTGTTACAAACTTGTTCTCTGATTCAACCCAAAATTTATGTTTATGCAAATTAGGTTTAAATAGTCTTTTTACACGGTTTTTAGCATGGGAGACATGATTGCCTACCATTGCTTTTTTACCTGTTACTTGACACACGTTACTCATAAGAACGGATGATAATAAAATAGTAATTGATTTTATGCAATAATTAATATTCTGCTGATGAAACTTAAATTTAAAATTCTTGATCAAAGAATAGGTACAGATTTTCAAACCCCAAAATATCAAACATCTGGTTCTGCAGGCCTGGATCTACTGGCTTGCATTGATGATCAGCTTATAATGCAACCAAATGAGTCAACAATTATCCCTTCTGGCATTTCAATATACATTGAAGATCCTGAATATGCGGGAATAGTGATTCCCAGATCAGGATTAGGCGCAAAAAAAGGTTTAGTATGCGGCAATCTTATGGGTTTGATAGATTCAGACTATCAGGGACCGCTAAGCATATCATTATGGAATAGATCTAAGGAACCAATAACGATTAAAGCTGGTGATAGGGTTGCTCAACTTGTAATTATTAAAGTAAATCAAGTTTCCTTAGAGCAAGTTGATGAGTTTGATGAAACTGAAAGGGGTTCTAAGGGTTTTGGTAGTACGGGTTTAGACTAGCTCTTTTTACCGAATTTCTTCTCAAATCTTTGAACTCTACCGCCAGTATCAACGATTTTTTGTTGCCCTGTATAAAAAGGGTGTGAAGCTGATGAAACATCAATTGGATAATAAGGATAGGTCTTACCATCTTCCCATTCTTTCGTTTGCGACGTATTTAACGTTGAACGAATTAAAAAATGCTTGTCTACGCTAGTGTCATGGAACAACACATAGCGGGACTCTGGATGTATTTCTTTTTTCATAACTTCTAATTTGAATGTGAAATAATATCAAATAAATTTTCTATTACAATAAATTGATGAATTTTGTTCAAGTAGCTATTCCTTCACCTTTGCGCCAAACATTTACATATATAAATAAAGCGAATGAAGATCTTTTAGGAAAAAGAGTCTTAGTTGAATTTGGCAGGCGAAAAATTATCGGAGTCGTAGTTAGCGATTCTGATACGTTTGATGGCGATTATAAGTTAAAGAATATAATCGAAGTCCTAGACGAAAGGCCTTTATTTTCAAATAAGCTATTAAAAAAAATCATTTCAATATCTGAAAATTACATGCATCCACTTGGAATTGTGGTTGAATCATTTATTCCAACATTTTTAAGAAAAGCCAAACCCCAAAAAGATTTAGAGAAATACGTACAAAATATAGAAACAACAAGTCAATTTAAAAATTTCCATAAACTTACAGAAGATCAAGACCAGTGTCTAAAAGCAATTAAATCAAGTGAAACAGGCGAAATATTACTTTCAGGAATTACATCATCTGGAAAAACTGAGGTATACAAACATTTTATTAAAACTTTGATAAAAAAAGGTAAGAGTGCTTTAGTGCTTGTTCCAGAAATATTTCTTACACCCCAGATATTTCATAATTTTAAAGAGAGTTTTGGCGATATTGTGTTTCTTCATCATTCAGGTCTTACTCCCATACAAAGAATTAAGGTTTGGCTTGCGGCAAAGAATGAATCGCCAAAAATTATCATTGGTACAAGATCTTCAGTTTTTTTGCCTGTAAATAATCTGGGAGCAGTAATATTTGATGAAGAGCATGATCAGTCATACAAACAACAGGAAGGTTTTAGGTATGATGCAAAAAAAATTGCACAAATTTTGCATGGAAAGATTACTAGACTTGTTTATGCCTCAGCGACACCCTCTTTAAATAATATTAAGAGAATGAGAAGTGGAGATATTGAAAGTTGCTCACTCACAAAGAGAATTTCTGATGTACCAGCACCTAATATTTCAATTCATGAGGTAAATAAAAAGCAAACCACTGGAGGTATATCAAATGATTTACTTGAAAAGGTTATTGAAAATGACAACGCTGGTTTCCAAACTTTAATTCTTCTTAATCGCAGAGGTTATGCACCTATTTTTATGTGTAACTCTTGTGGATGGATTGCCAAAAGTAGCTGCTGTGAAACTTCACTCGTATTACATCAAAACGTAAATAGACTCAAATGTCATAGGTGTGAAAGTGTATGGGGAATACCAAAAATATGTCCAGAATGTGAGGCGAATGATTTCACTTACAAAGGCATTGGAACTCAACAAGTTGAAGAAGTGCTTTCAAATAAATTGCCAAACTCGAAAATTGTAAGAATAGATAGTGATACTGTTTCTGGGAAAAATAAAAGGGAAGAAAATATTGCAATTTTTAATGACCCAGCACCCAAGATTTTCATTGGAACGCAATTGTTAGCAAAAGGTCATGATTTTCAAAATGTTAGTTTAGTTATAGTTTTAAACTTAGATTTTGGCCTTTTTGGTGCTGACATTCATATGCAAGAGCAAACAGCACAACTAATAGTACAAGTTGCTGGCAGGGCAGGTAGATCTGGCATAGAAAATAATGTCTTCTTGCAAACAAGAGTTGCAGATCATCCTTTATTTAATCTAATAAAAACCGGTGATTACCAACAAATTGCTAAAGAACTTCTTGCTGAAAGGAAAAAATTAGATTTAGCCCCATTTATTGATCTGGTATACCTGAAAGCAGAGGACTCAAATCAAGCTAGGCTTAGAAAATTTCTAGTAGATTCAAAAAAAGAATTATCGCAAACAAATATAGAAGTTTATGGACCATTTGATGGGCCTGTCACCAAAATTGGGTATAAACATAGAATGTTTTGCATTATTCAGAGCAGCAAAAGAGAAGAAATGTTGCAGGTTCTATCTAGATTCGCAAAAAATACTGATACTAAGAAAAAAGAAATATCAAATTGGGTTCTCGACATTGATCCGATCAATGCAGTCTAAAAATTTATTATCTTTGGTATCAAATTTAATGCTTCTGTAATCCTTATTTACCGTTAGTTCTAAGAAATACTCAATTCCAAAATTAAATTTAGAAATTTTCTCTGGCCACTCGATGAAAAAGATACCCTTCGTTTTATCATTTATCTCTAATCCCAACATTTCAAAATCGGCCTCATTATTTAAGCGGTAGAGATCTGAATGATAAATATTCACTCCATTAATATGATATTCCTCTAGGATGCTGAAAGTAGGGCTTTTTACTGACCCACTCCAACCCATTGATTTAAGTATTTCTCTAACTAAAGTTGTCTTTCCTGTTCCTAAGTCTCCGTCTAGATAAAAAATTGCTAACCCATCAAATCTTTTTAAATAATCAGAAATTACTTTTCCTAGTAACTCTGTTTTGGAGATTTTTGTTATGTCTAATTTCATTAAAAAAAGCTTGGTGTTAGATTTACAAATTCTCTTCCTTTTATCTCTCTTTTTAAACAATCAACTACTTTTGTATAATCTTCATCGCTCTCAACAAAATCAACATCATTAACATCAAGAACCAATAATGGTGTTTCAGAATAGTCAAAGAAAAACTCTGTATAGGCTTCACAAAGTCGTTCTAAATATTCCAAAGCAACATGGTCTTCATATGATCTAGCTCTTTTATTCACTCTCTCTAAAACTCTCTCTGGTGTCGCTTGCAAATAAATAAGCAGGTCTGGTTTTGGGTGAGTTTTATAAAACTTAGCCTTAACTTCTTTAAAAATTTTTAATTCGTCTTTTGTTAAATTTAATTGAGCAAATAGATCTTCTTTTTGAAACATAAAATCGGCAACAATCTTTCTCTGGATTAAATTATCGGAAAAATACATATTAATTTGGTGAGCTCTTTGCATTACAAAATGTAATTGTGAGGCAAAAGCATAGTTTTGTTTATCTTTATAAAATGATTTAAGGAAAGGATTATCATCAGATTCTTCGAGACATAACTCATGCCCAAAATCCATAGCTATTTTCCTTGAAAGAGAAGTTTTGCCAACTCCAATCGGGCCCTCTATGGCAATATAGTTAGGAATTTTGTCTTCTAGCATTCTTTTTCTTATAAGTATTTAAAAGTCTTATCTTCTTATCATAGTTTGCAGTCTTAAATTCTGTCCACCAGTCTATTGAAGGCTTAAGGTCCGGCTCCATCTCTCCTCTAAGTAACATGAAATCGTATGCAGCTCTAAATCGTAAGTTTTTTGTAAAATTCAAAGACTTCTTACCAACTCTACTAAATCTAACTTGATTCATCCAAACATCTTTAATAAAGCTGGAAAACTTTTTTGGCACTGAAGTTATTATTTGTTGTTTTCTTACAACCCCAGCAATAGATCTATAAAACTTTTTAAAATTTATTCGAGTACTTATTTCTGAATCAATGAAAACTCTTGGCCAAAGCAAAACTGCATATATAAAACCAACGTTCAGTTTTTTCCCAGAATCAAAGCGTCTATCAGTTTCTTTGAATGCATTTAAAAAGAATTTATGAAATTCTCCTTTCTTATCGTGGTAATGAGGAAATAAAACATCAAACACCCCATGCTTCTTCAGTTCTTTATAAGAATTTTCTGCATGCCCAGATAAAAAAAGCTTCAATACTTCTTCATAAAGTCTTGCAGATGGCATTTCAAGAAGATGATGACGATGCTCTTTAATACCTTCAATTATTTCTTTGTCGATTGTGAAATTTAGTTTCGCCGCAAATCTTATGGCTCTGAGTATTCTCACGGGATCCTCTAGTATCCGATCACTTGATTTTCCGATAAAACGTATTTTCTTATCCTTTAGATCCTTTATGCCATTGGTATAGTCAATTACTTCATGAGAAAAGGGATCATAATAAATAGAATTAATTGTTAAGTCTCTCCGCACAACATCTTCTTCTTGTGTTCCCCATTGGTTATCACGAACTATTCTGCCCTTATCATTTACTTCAATTGATTCTGAAGTATTTGTATTACCAGACCTGAATGTAGTTGTTTCAATTACTTCGTCATGAAAAGCTACGTGAACTAATTTGAATCTACGGCCTATTATTCTTGAGTTTCGGAAAATTTTTCTAATTTCCTCTGGCTCACAATCAGTAACGATATCAAAGTCTTTGGGGTTAAGACCCTTGATCATATCTCTAATGCCTCCTCCAACTATGTATGCTTTAAAACCTGACTTATGAAGTTTTGAAATTATATTAAGTGCGTTAGGAGATATATCTTTATGATTTATTCCAAATCTTTTGTCGTTGTAAATGTCAGGAGTCACTTTCAGCTTTTGAATAATCAGCCTTGAGTTTTTGATATAACTCAACTGAAAGTCTTGGACTTTTTTCTTGAACAATTATTGAAGAAGCATAATTGCCAAACCTACAAGCTTCTATAAAGCTTTGCCCTTCTATAACTTTATGCAATGCTGCTCCAGCAAAAATATCGCCCGCACCATTTGAATCAATCGCTTTAACTTTTCTTGCTTCAATTTCTGCATAGTTATCACCTTCCATAACATAAGATGATTCAGAACCATTGGTAACAACATAGTTAATGGCAACATCTTTTAAAGCATCGATAAAATTTTCACCAACAAGGGCAGTAGCCTCCTCTTTATTACAAAAAAGGTAATCTACTTTGCGGACACTAAAAACTTCCGTAAATCTATCTCTAAAACCACTGACTACACCGGGATCTGAAAGGCTTAGCGCAAACTTAGTTGCTAAGTTAGTGCCTTTAAGAATTTCTAAAAAAGCTGAATAATTTTCTTGGGATGTGAATTGATAACCCTCTGAAAATAAAATTTTTGAGTCATTAGCAATATCAATAAATTCTGGGTTAAATACTAATTTTTCCGATGCTCCAAGATAAGTTCCCATAGTTCTCTCACTATTAGGAGTAATGAAAACTAAACACCTCCCAGTTCGGACTTCTTGATGATAGAAGGTGTTCATAGACGCTATACCATTGTGTGTGAGGTTATCTTCATAAAGCTTGCCTCTTTCATCATTAGCAAGTTGACAGATATGTGCACAATTTGATCCAAAATTTGAAGTCGCTGCAAGACTGTTAGTGGTTGATCCACCACAAACTACATCTGGCTTAGCATCTGCTGGCAAGCCAGATAATATTTTTTCTTGTTCCTGATAAGAAATTGACTTGAATTGGTTAAAGAATAATTCAGTGGAATCTACAAAACTTTTTTCAACATAAAAAGTCTCATCGACTAGAGCATTTCCAACGCCCAAAATATCAAATTTCATTTTTAATTTCTTCTAATGACAGTTCTGCAATTTTACCAGCTTTTAACATTTTTTCTGCGTCATGTTGTGTTGAAATGAAACAACTTTCGTAAGCAGATGGCGGTAAATAAATATTTTTCTCTAACATTTTTCTAAAAAACTTAGAGAAAAAATCAATATTTGTTTTCTGAACTTCATCAAAATTCTGGGGTAATTCTTCAGAAAAGAAAAAACCAAACATTCCACCTCTAACATTATATGAGAAAGGAATTCCAAGTCTGTCAGCAGCTTTCTTCGTGTACTCAAGAAATTTCTTAGCATTATTTTCCATCTCTGAATAAATACCTTTGTCTGATAATTGTTTAAGTAATGCAGTGCCTGCGCTTACTGCTATTGGATTGCCAGAAAGAGTGCCAGCTTGATAAACAGGACCATCAGGCGATATGTTGTTCATTATTTCTGCCTTACCTCCATAGACACCGACAGGCAGGCCTCCACCAACTATCTTTCCAAGAGCTGTTAAGTCTGGGTTAATATCAAAGAGCTCTTGAACACCACCTCGAGCAACTCTGAATCCAGTCATAACTTCATCAAATATGAGTATTGTTTTATTGTCAGTACAAACTTTACGTAAATGTTGTAAAAATTCTATTTCTGGCTCAATGAAACCCATATTTCCAGCTATTGGTTCAATGATCACAGCTGCTATATCATCAGAGAATTTTGCAAATGCTTCATCTAAGCTTTTTATGTCGTTATAAGGAAGTGATATTGTTAATTCTGACAATTCTTCTGGGATGCCAGGTGAATCTGGAACTCCCAAGGTAGCAAGACCAGAACCTGCCTTCACTAATAAAGAATCAACATGCCCATGGTAACAACCCACGAATTTGATAATTTTTTTTCGGCTTGTTGTGCCTCTGGCTAACCTCACACAACTCATGGTTGCTTCAGTACCTGAATTGACCATACGTAGCTTTTCAATGCTTGGAAGATACGATTTAATAATTTTAGCTATTTCTAATTCATTCTTGGTTGGTGCTCCAAAACTAATGCCTTTGCTTGCCTGGTTCTTTATTGCATTTATGATATTTTTATTTGAGTGCCCAAGAACCATGGGACCCCACGAACCTACAAAATCTAAATATTTGTTCCCATCTTCATCATATAAATAACATCCTCTAGATTTTTTAAAGAAAATAGGGGATCCGCCTACACTTTTAAAAGCTCTTACAGGAGAATTAACGCCACCTGCTATGTGGTTTTTGGATTTTTCAAATAAATCTTGTGAGTTTTTTGTTTTCATTTGAATATTCTTGATGATCTATATATCTACAATGATAGTTTTATATGTCTAATTAAGCTAATAGCAACAGCATTAGCGCTGATACTTACGAAGTCAGAATTTTATTTAAAAAATTCTTACTGAATGTCTTAACTTTGTCCCAATCAGTGAATTCAAATACTTTTTTTTGATCTGTTGGGCCATTACCCATCCACATTATGAATCTAATCATATGCTTATCAAAAAAATTATAATCTGGATAAGATATTTTGCCTGAGAAAACCTCTAGCATGTCCGGCTGCCATCTAACTTTTTTCAAAAATTTCTGCATGTATGGATTTGTTTCAACTGAGTTTTTATCATCTTTGCGCGCAACAGCATTAACATTAAAAAAAGCAGTTATTTTCTTTGAAAGTAATGCCTCATTTTTATTTATAAATGAATAAAGATTGGGCTTATGACTGCCATATCTTATGCTGGCTCCCAAAATAACGCAGTTAAAAATATCTAAATCTCTATTCATTGCCTCTTCTACGCTAAAAAGCATAACGCTTGTCTCTTGTTCGATAGTATTTTTGATATTTTTACAGATCTCTACAGTATGCCCATCTGTGCTTGAATAAATAATTGCAGTTTTTTTCATATTCAACAGAATTATAAGTCAATAATAATTTTTGATAGAATTACATTGCAGATATGGATATAAAAACAAAAAAAGCTACACCTTTTGATTTATCAGACAGTGCTATTGCAAAAATTTCTGTTTTAAAAGAGTCTGAGACTAATAAATTCTTTAGAGTTTACGTCACAGGCGGCGGTTGTTCAGGGTTTCAATATGGTTTTAAATTTGATGAATTTGATCAAGAGGAAGATGCAAAATTGGAATTCGATAAAGGTGTGTCAGTTGTACTAGATCACATGTCATATCCATATATTCTTGGATCAAAGATTGATTATATTGAGAATTTGATGGGATCTAAATTTACAGTAGAAAATCCTAATGCTTCCTCTACCTGTGGTTGCGGTGCTTCATTCTCTATTTAAATAGCACAGCTCTTTTTTCATATGCTAGATAGGCAAAAGCAATTGCCTCAATATATTTTGAAGGAGCAATATGGTCTATTGTCTTTACTTCAACGGGTGATGCCATTGATGATATTCTTTCCATAAGATATCTATTTTCAGTACCACCTCCATGAATAACTAATTCATCAACCTGACCACAAGCTTCTATAAAATCATTGATTTTTTTAGCTGTAAGTTCTGTCAATGTACAAAGCATATCTTCTGCTGCAAGTTCATGAAGTTTAGTCTTATGTTTTTCAAAAATTCCGGTATAAACACTTATATCGTCTGCTCTTGGGTAAGATAAGCCATTCATATCCTGCAAAAATAACTGAAAAATATCAGTATTAAGATTCCCTTTGTTAGCTATATCACCATTCTTGTCATAATTACCTAAGTTAAGTGTTCGCATAGCTGCATCCATAAGGCAATTACCAGGACCAACATCTGAAGCAAGTTTTATTTCTGATCCACAGAGGTAAGTTCCATTAGCTATACCACCGATATTAAAAATTATTTTATTTTTTGATTCTTCGCTTAATAAAAATTTATGAAAAGCTGGAATTAGCGGCGCTCCTTTGCCCCCCTTGCTAATATCAAAATTCCTAAAATCGCCATATACCGGTATTCCTAGTTCTTTTGTTAGAGCTTCTGGTGAGCCTGCTTGTAGACTAAATTCATCAGTATGAGAAATAGTCTGGCCTGGGAATGCAATTGCAACAATGTCTTCTTTAGATCTTCCTGATACTAATTTATCTACCAAAACAATACTTTTATTTGTGATCTCTTTAGATATGAAATCTTCATCCATTGATGATTGATAGTTTTCTGAAAAATTAACGGTCTGAACATCCTCAATTTTTAGACCATTCTCAAAACTTACCAAACAGCCATCTAAGCTATCTCTACTAGTGCCTGACATTAGACCAATGTATAAATTGCTCATTGAATGCTTGAGATATTTGAGATTATCTCTGTTCTTTCCTCAACTAACTTATCGAAATATTTTTTGTTATAAGAATTTATAGATTGGGCATTTGGTGGTTCGACTTTTACTGGATCCGTATGTTTGCCATTGATATGGAATTCATAATGCAAATGCGGGCCAGTTGCTAAACCAGTTGATCCAACATAGCCGATAGTTTGGCCTTGAGTAACTTTTGCGCCCTTTTTAATACCATTCGCAAAGCCTTTCAAATGGGCATATCTTGTCATGTACTTGTTGTAATGCATAACATCAATATAGTTCCCATAGGAATTTGAATACTGCGCGTTTTTTACAACTCCATCACCTGTAACTTTGACAGCAGTCCCTGCTTTTGCGGCATAATCAGTTCCTTTATGGGCTCTGATTTTATTAAGTATTGGATGCTTTCTATTTGGATTGTAATGTGAGCTAATTCTCGCAAACTCAATAGGCGTTCTTAAAAAAGCTTTTCTCACATTATTGCTGTCTGTGGTGTAATAATCTTTTCTGCCTTTTTGTGTAAAACGTATTACATTTATTTTGGTGCCTTTATTAGTGAACTCTGCAGCAAGTATGTCTCCGTTAGATACTAATCTTCCATTCGAAAAAATATCTTCATAAAGTATTTTTACCTTATCTCCATTTCTTATGTCGTATGCATAATCAATATCCCAGCCAAAGATATATATCAAATCCCCTAAAACTGATTCTGGTACGCCCGCTTTTTTTCCGGATGCATACAATGAATCAGATATTACAAATTCTCTAAATTGGGCAATCTTTTCAAGATTGTCTCTTCTTTTTTCGAAGGAGTAGTCACTACCATCTATAGTGAGCACATCTAGATAAAAATTGTCATCAAATCTTTTAACAGAGATAACACCATTATTAGAAGTAATATAGATTTGGTCGTTAACTTGTAGGCTAATAAACTTTTTTAACTTCCTGTCTTTTCCAATCTTATTTATTGTTGCAGGACTTACATTAAATTTAATAAGTGTTGAATAGAATGTATCGCCAGCCCTTATAAGAATCTTATCTTCTGTTGGCAGGACAATATCACTATCAATTGGAGAAAGAGATATTCTTTCAACTGTTAATTCAGAATCGTTATTAAAATTTCTATTTTCAGAATCTGCTGCTATTAAAAATATAAATACCGAAGGTATTAATAATATAGCTAGAATTAATTTTAAATGAGAGCCTGTGTACATGTTCTGATATTATATATAAAGCTTTATGAATGATCCTAAAAAACAAATTGAGATTATAAAACAAGGAATCGATGAGATCATCGGTGAAGATGATTTAATTAAGAAATTAGAATCAGGAAAAAAATTAGTTGTGAAGGTCGGTTTTGACCCAACTGCACCTGATTTACATCTCGGCCACACCGTAATTTTAAGAAAAATGCGGCAATTTCAAGACTTGGGCCACACCGTCATTTTTCTAATTGGTGACTTTACAGGCAAGATTGGTGACCCCAGTGGCAAAAATAAAACAAGGCCCCCTCTTACTGATGAAGATATAAAACAAAATGCAAAGACCTATGAAGAACAGGTTTTTAAAGTTTTAGACAGCAAGCAAACAAAGGTAGATTTTAATTCAAGGTGGGGTGACAAGCTATCTGGCGCAGATATGATTAAACTAGCTGCCCAATCGACTGTTGCCAGAATGATTGAAAGAGACGATTTTTCCAAGAGGTACAAAAATAATCAACCAATATCTATACATGAGTTTTTATACCCGCTAATGCAAGGTCTTGACTCTGTTGAGTTGAAAGCAGATGTTGAATTAGGCGGAACAGATCAAAAATTCAATTTACTAGTAGGCAGGGATCTGCAAAAAAATGCAGGCATGGCTCCTCAAACCATAATTACATTGCCTCTTCTTGAAGGGTTAGATGGCATTAAAAAAATGTCTAAAAGTGAAGACAACTATATTGGTATAACAGAGAAAGCCGATGATATTTTTGGAAAAACCATGTCTATTCCTGATGACATAATGTTTAAATGGTATGACCTACTAAGTTTAAAAACAGTCGATCAAGTAAATGCTTTGAGAGCTAGCGCAAAAGATGGCGCTAATCCCAGAGACATTAAAGTTGAATTGGCCATGGAGCTTACTGAAAGGTTCACCAATCAAGATGATGCACTGAAAGCCAAAGATAATTTTTTCAAAAAATTTTCTACTAACGAATTGCCTAGCGATATAGAAGAAAAAATAATTGAAACAAAAGAAACATATGCATTTGCTAATCTCCTAAAAGATATTGGTTTTGCAGTAAGCACATCAGAGGCCATTAGACTAATAAATCAAGGAGCTGTAAAAGTAGATCAAGAAAAGGTTGATTCAAAAGACTATACTCTGGAACCCAATGTGAAAAAGTTAATTCAAGTTGGGAAGAAAAAATTTGTCTATTTGACATTAAAACAAGGATAAAAAATGAGCGAAAAAGAATTTGATTTGATTGTATTTGGCGGTACAAGCTTTACGGGTAAGCTGGTTGTCGAATATTTAAACGAAAAATATACTGACGATTTCAAGTGGGCAATTGCAGGCCGTAATGAAGAAAAAATCAATGCAGTAAAAACTGAATTGTCATGTGATGTCCCACACATCATTCTTGATTCATCAAACATTCAAGATATTGAGGCTGCAATGCAAAAGACCAAATTAATTTTAACTACGGTTGGACCGTATCAGCTTTATGGTAATGAAATTGTTGAGATGTGTGCAAAACACGGTGTTGATTACGTTGATTTAAGTGGAGAACCAGGATGGATGTATGAAATGCAAAAACATTTGGATGCTGCAAAACAAAGCGGCGCAAGAATAGTTCATAGTTGTGGCTTTGATTCTATTCCTTCTGACTTGGGCGTACTTTTTCTTCAAAACTTAGCCAAAGAGAAATTCAATAAGCCATTTAAACAAGTTAAATGCAGGGTCCGTTCAATGAAAGGTGAGTTTTCCGGTGGTACAGCTGCCTCCTTAAAAGCAACTATCGGATCTTTAAAAGAAAAACCTGACTTATTTAATGTCCTTATTGATCCTTTCTGTCTTTGTGAGGGCAATAAAGGCCCCGAACAACCAAGGGATAATAAGCCTTACTACGATGAAGTAACAAGTGAGTGGGTAGCGCCGTTCTTTATGGCTCCAATAAACACAAAAAATGTGCATCGTTCAAACATGATGTTGAATTATCCTTATGGAAAAGATTTTATCTACGATGAAATGTTTTCTATGGGCGATGGAGATGCTGGCAAAGCAAAAGCTGAAGCAATGGCTTCTTATAACCCAATGATGGGTGACAATGTTCCAAAACCAGGAGAGGGCCCATCGAAAGAAGTTCGAGATTCGGGCAGTTATGACATGTTGTTTATGGGAGTTGAGCAAGATGAAGTAAAGCTGAGAATTTCAGTAATTGGAAAAGGTGATCCTGGTTATGCTTCGACATCAAAAATGATTACAGAAAGTGCACTATGCTTACTTCAAGATTGTCCTGATTTGCCTGGAGGCATATATACTACTGCCCCAGCTATGGGTGAAAAGCTCATAGAGAGATTAGAAGCAAAAGACGTGATGCATTTTTCAGAAGAATAATAAATTTTAAAAATAGACTTAAGTATTAAAAAATCTATAATATTTTGTTCTTCGGGTCTGTAGCTCAGTTGGTTAGAGCGCACCCCTGATAAGGGTGAGGTCGCCGGTTCAAATCCAGCCAGACCCACCAGTTTGGAGATGAGATGAAAAAAATTGCCTTAGTATTCTTAAGTCTGCTTAGTTTTTCAATTATTCCGCATGACAAGTGGAGCCCAACAAAGTTATCCGAAGAAATTGCTCATGCACCGTCAGTATTGCCAGACCGAGTGGTTTTAACTTGGAACAATGACCCTGCAACTACTCAATCAGTCACATGGCGTACAGACACTTCAGTAATGGCAGGGCTTGCAGAAATAGCAGTAGCCAATGCCAATGGTAGAGCATTAAAAACAACAGAATACAAAGCTAAAACATCTTTTTTTGAGAGCGACATCAATAAAGCTCATTACCATAACGTCACCTTTAAAAATCTTGAGCCAAATACTCTTTATGCATACCGTGTTGGTGATGGCGAAAACTGGACTGAATACTACCACTTTAAAACTGCTAGTTTAGATGCAGAGCCATTTAGTTTTATTTATTTTGGTGATGCGCAAAATGAGGTAAAAACACATTGGTCAAGAGTCTTCAGAGAAGCATTCCGTGATGCGCCAAGAGCAGCATTTACCCTTCATGCTGGAGATCTAATTGATGAACATTATATGGATGCTCAATGGGGAGAATGGCATCAGGCTCCAGACTGGGTTAATGGCACAATACCGGTAATTGCTACTCCAGGAAATCATGAATACTTGAATGACTCTCAGCGTAAGAGAATTTGGAAAAACAAAAATGGTAAAGACATAAAAATAGAAATTGAGGAATATACCCAACAAGCACCAGGAGTATATAAATTAACAATTGAAGATGCAGATAAGCAGAGCGGGTCTCTAATAATTAAAGCGCCCGGTAATATTGATTCAATAGATTCAGGCATTGAATCGATAACGGGTTTTTCTGCAGCTGAGTTAGTTGGCACTGATATTCAAGGAGGTGGTGCTCCACTTTATGATCGCTTACAGAACCCAACTGGAACGCCAATTCTAAGTACGCATTGGCGACCTCAATTTTCTTTTCCTATCCAAGATGTACCAAAAGATAGTCTTAAGGAAACTGTTTATTTTATTGATTACCAAGGTGTCAGATTTATTTCATTAAACTCGAATACTGCTATGGCAGAACAAGTGCCATGGTTACAAAGGGTGCTTGAGCAAAATCCAAATCATTGGACAGTTGTGACTTTTCATCACCCAATGTACTCACCTGCTTCAGACAGAGACAATATTGAATTAAGAAAAATGTGGAAACCACTTTTTGATAAATATAGAGTCGATCTAATTCTAAGTGGACATGATCATACTTATTCCAGAACGGGCCTTGTTGATACTAGTAATCTAAAAAATGTGCCAACCGGTTATCAGCAAGCTTATGACCCAAAAATTGGCACAGTAAATGTAGTCTCAGTGAGTGGTCCAAAATTGTATGAAATAACAAAAGGCAAATATGCAAAAACCTTTGCAGAAAACACCCAGCTTTATCAGATCATAGATATAGAAGGTGATAATCTTCGTTTTAGAGCTTTCACAGCAACAGGTGATCTTTACGATGAGTTCCTTCTTCAGAAAAGAACTGACAAACCCAATCTATTAATAGAGAAATAACGCCATATTTCAATTAGTCTAGTTATAATTACTTAAGTGCAAAGGGGAGGCTTAGCCTGAGATCTTTGATAGGAACCCTTTGAACCTGAACCATATAGTGATGGCGGAGGAATTGCATGAAACACATCATAAATTATCTATATTTACTCGTTTTATTATTTGCATCTGAAATTATTCTTTCAGATGAAATTGAAGAAGTAATCGTTACAGCAGATTACAGAAGTACAGAACTCAATAAAGAGGACTCAAGTATTTTTGTTCTAGATGCAGAAGAGATTAAAACTCAACCAATAAAGCATTTTGAAAATCTTTCATATTTAGTCCCAAATTTGAATTTTGCTGCAAGTGATTCGCGGGCAAGATACTTTCAGATCCGAGGAATTGGTGAAAGATCAGGGTATTTGGGTACACCAAATACTTCAGTAGGTTTTCTGATTGACGATGTTGATTATTCTGGACAAGCAGGCATTGCTACTACCTTTGATGTTGAGCAAATAGAAATATTTAATGGTCCACAAGGTTCAAGAATTGGAGCAAACGCTCTAGCAGGTCTTATATATATCAAAACAAAAGATCCAACTGATGAATTTGAAGGCACTTCAGAAATCACCTATGGAAATTACAATACACTAAGCACTGGCTTAGCATTTGGCGGCCCATTAACTGAAAGCAAAAACATTAAATTTAGGCTTGCTTTAAGAAAAGATAATACAGACGGGTTTAGAGAAAATTTATATTTAAATAGGTCTGATACCTCTAGGAAAGACGAGACAACAGCAAGATTAAAAATCGATTTTGAGCTTGATAATAAAACTAATGCCAAAGTCTTGCTGAGCCAAGTCGATATGGATGATCCAGCAGATATCTGGACGATTGATGGCTCTTTGAATACGCTTTCCGATCGCCCTGGAATGGACTCTCAAAAGACTGATACATTTGGTTTAAAAGTGATAAGGGCTAACAGGTACAACCAGTTTGAAAGTTTAACCAGTACAACTGATACAGATGTAGTTTTTAGTTATGACGCAGATTGGGGTAACGCTGATTCACACGCACCCTATACGTATGATTATTTTTCTGAAACTTTGAGAGCAAGAGAATCTTTTAGCCAAGAATTTAGATTTGTTTCCAATGAAAAATACAAAGCAGAACGTCTACCTTTTGACTGGGTCGTTGGTGTTTCATACTTAAAGCTAGATGAAACAAATGATCGACAAGATGACGGCATTTATGGAGATCCAAATGATCCATTTTCACCTTATACAAGCTTAACCACCTCAAAGAGTGACTACAGTTCAACTAATATTTCTATTTTTGGAAATATTGATTACGAATTCTCTGCTTTTACAAAATTAAGTATAGGCCTAAGAATGGAGGATTGGTCAGCAAAATATTTTGATTCTAATAATGAAAGATTTAGTCCTTCAGATAACATGATGGGTGGAAAAGTTTCACTCATACATTCGTTTAAGGAGGGCATGAATATTTTTACTAATTATGCCAAAGGTTATAAGCAAGGGGGCTTTAATGTTGGTCTTGGTTTACTCGATAGCACGACGAGTTCTGATTTGGAGTACGATCCTGAATTCTTAACTAATTATGAAATAGGAATGGATCTTTCAATTTCAGACCAGACAGATCTTAGAATTGTTGGATTTTATTCAGAGAGAACAGATCAACAAGTTTTAATATCTACGCAAGTCGACCCCAATGATCCAAACACGTTTGTCTTTCTTACACAAAATGCAGCCGAGGGAGAAAACTACGGATTTGAGTTAAATTTAAACTCAGATATATCTAATAGCTTAGATGTTTTTGTAAATTTAGGTTTATTAAATACAGAAATAAAAAGCTGGGAATCTAGGCCTGAAATACAAGGTAGAGAACAAGCTCATGCTCCAAGTAATTCTTATTCATTTGGTTTAAATTACAGACCAACGTCTAAAACTTATTTAAATCTTCATGCTACTGGAAAGAGTGGTTTTTATTATTCAGATTCTCACAATAATAAATCAGATTCGTACACCTTAGTAAATACAAGTTTTGGTTATACCCAGGGAGATTGGGTTGTGGAGTTATGGGTGAGAAACTTATTTGATGAATACTACGCAACTAGAGGATTCTTTTTTGGCAACGAAGCACCAAATTTTGAAGATACATTGTATGAAAGGCATGGAGACCCACGTCACTTAGGTCTTTCAGTTAGATATGATTTCTAATTTTTTTATAGAAAATTGGTTTGAAATTGTAGCTGCACTTCTTGCTATCTCTTATTTATTTCTAGCTATGCGCCAAGATGCTAAGTGCTGGGTAGCTTGGATCTTAAGTTCGCTTATGTATCTTTTTGTCATGTATTCTGCTGGCCTATACATGGAAGCAGCATTGCAAATTTTTTATTTAATTATTGGCTTTTATGGCCTCTATGAATGGAAATATGCACATAACACAAAAGCACAACTAACTATAAAAATTTGGTCATTTAGGAAGCATAGTTTAGTTTTATCTTTCCTCTTTTTTCTTGTTATTTCATCGGGCTATATTTTGGCTAATAATACTAATGCTGCATCACCCTATGTAGATGCATTTACTACATGGGGAGCGATTATTGCATCTTACATGGTCGCCAAAAAAATATTAGAGAACTGGATTTATTGGTTTGTTATAGATTTTGTTTCTGTTTTCTTATTCATATCTAGAGAACTTTACCCAACTGCGCTTTTATTTATTGTTTATTTGATTTTAGTAGTTTTTGGTTACAGATCTTGGAAAAGGGAGTGGCAGCTAAAACATGGGTGAACTAATTTTTATTGAGCAAATTAAAAAAACAAAGTTATCACTAATAAATCTCTGTACGTTTAAGGGTCAAAAAGTAATATCCAAGAATAAAACGCTCTTCCCTTTCACTAATAACCTTAATGCCGAACTTGCGATACATACTAAACTTGCTAAGGAAAAATTATGCCCAGAAATTATTGATTTTGATAAGAAAAAAAATTTAATTATCTATGAATATTTAGAAGGCACTAATGATATTTCTAATTTAGATGAAAAATTCTTATCTAAGCTGGGTAGAACTCTAAAAAGATTTCATCAAGCAAGCATTCAAGACGCAAAAATTAGCACTTTTAAGGAGAAGATAGGAATGTATAAAGAAATTTTAATTAATTCTTCTGATGCAGCTGTTAAAGCGGGTTTTGAGTTATTTGATCGACTATATGAAGATAGTGAAGATTTTGTATTTTGTCATAATGACATTAATGCTTCTAATATTTTTTATAACAATGATATAAAACTTATAGACTGGGAATACGCAGGTTTTAATCTTCCAATTTATGATATTGCTTCAGTCTCATCGGTGTTTAATTTGGATGACTACCAGTTATCTATTCTCATGGATTCTTATAATAGCAATCTAGATATAAGCTCAATAAAAAATTTTGAGTTACTTAATTCTATGGTTGAGTATATCTGGCTCCAAGCCTTAAAGATTTCAGATTCATAAAATAACAGACTTTATTCAATTTTTTATGCTTATTAATTGATATTTGTATATAAAATAGCTATATTCTTACGAAAATTGACTAAATTAATTACAAAAAAGAGGTTTTAACATAAAAATGAAGATAGCAATTAATGGTTTTGGCAGAATTGGCAGAAATATTCTTAGATCTTATCTAGCTAAAGATCAGGTTTGGAAAAAATTTAATCAAATAGAGATAGTAGCAATAAACGATTTGGGTTCGTCAAAAGACAGCGCACATCTTCTTAAATATGATTCAGTGCATGGAAAATTAAATAACCTTATAGAGCACACTGAGCAAAGCATAAAAATTGATGGCCAAGAAATTGCATGCTTTTCTGAAAAAGATCCAAAAAACCTACCTTGGGCAAAGCTGGGAGTTGATGTTGTTTTCGAATGTACAGGCCTTTTCACTACTAAAGAGAGTGCTAGCAGTCATTTAGATGCAGGTGCAAAAAGAGTTCTCATATCTGCTCCAGGCAAAAATGTAGATAAAACTATAGTTTATGGCGTAAACCACGACACACTTACAAAGGATGATTTAGTAATTTCAAATGCATCCTGTACAACGAATTGTCTTGCGCCAATTGCAAAAGTTATACATGAGCACTTTACAATTTTAAATGGCATGGCCAATACTATTCATGCTTATACTAATGATCAGTCTTTACTAGATGTCCATCACTCAGATCTATTAAGAGCTCGAGCTGCAAGTCTTTCTATGATCCCAACTAAAACAGGCGCTGCGTCGGCAGTAGGTGAAGTCTTGCCAGAACTATTAGGCAAACTTGATGGTTTAGCAGTAAGAGTTCCTGTTTCGAATGTATCTTTACTAGATTTTACCTTTACTACCGAAAAGAAATTCTCTATTGATGAGTTAAATAAAAAACTTGAAGCAGCCTCTAAAAATGGTTTAACCGGAATTTTATCGATAAATGAAATTCCTTTAGTTAGTACTGATTTTGGGAATGACCCTCATTCTGTTATCTATGACAAGTCTCATACTAAACAGATTGGTAATTCTACAAAAATCCTTGCTTGGTACGACAATGAATGGGGATTTTCAAATAGAATGCTTGATGTGGCCAATTATCTTAATCAAGTAACCAACAAAGAATTCAAGGCAGCATAAAAGCTGCTTGAAATTTATTGATCCAGCCTTAAAACTGTTAAATGAGAAATTTAATTTTAATTTTACTTTTATCAATGGGCTTAAAAGCTGAGATGTCTGAAAATCAAAACGACTGGTATGTTGTTACTGACAGGGTCATGGGTGGCTCTTCTAATCTTGATGCAGATTACAACGATGGAACATTCAAGATGACAGGTAATGTTGTCAAGAAAGATGGAGGTTTTGTGAGACTAGCGCATAGACCTGAAGCATTGAGCAAAGATGCAAAGGGAATTAAATTTTTGGCACGTGGTAACAATGAAACGTACGAAGTTCACCTTACACTTAAGGGTGTAAAAATGCCGCCATGGTCTTATATGAGTAAAACTTTTGAAGTTACAGAAGATTGGCAAGAGATCACTATCAATTTTGATGAATTCACAAAAAATGGCTACATGATGGCATCTATGAAGCCTAGCAACATTAGAGAATTCAGTATTGCTGGCTATGGCAGAGACTTCGATGTTGATCTTGAATTCAAAAACGTAAAAGTTTTTTAATCAACCCTCTAAACCTTAAAACGATTGAAAAGTTTTTGAACTTTTTGTCCATTTTTGCCTCAAAAATATAGAGGGAAGAATGAGCAAAAGTAACAGATTGCACAAATCAGAGCATGCTCGCAGCAGAAGACATGCAACAAAAAAAATAGTTGAAGATAGATTAGAAAACTTTTATCAGAAACTTAGAAAAGAAAAACTAAAGAAGAAAAAACAAAAAGTTCACTAAATAAAGTACTATACCGATAATGAAAAAATCTTTTTTCATCTTCTTTATCTGCCTTTTATCTCAAGGTTATTCAGCACTTTACGCTAATGAAACTGAAGAGGTTGTTGTAACAGGTACATTATTAAAAGATGTTGAGTCTGATAGTTCTCCTGTTGAGCAAATAACTAGTGATGATTTTGATGATCTAAATGTTAATAATATTGCTGAAATAACTAAGTACTTAAACAGCACTTCAGGATCACATTTTCAAACAAATGCTTTAGATGGCATTGATCAAGGTATGAGCAACATAACTTTAAGAGGCTTAGATCATGCATCAACATTATTGCTCATAAATTCAAAGAGACATACCTTTGCTGGTACTCCTTCTGATGAAGGAGAAGGCTATATTGATGCAAACATAATCCCAGAAATAGCTTTTGAGAAAATTGAGATTCTAAAGGAGGGTGCTACTTCAATATATGGCTCAGATGCTGTTGCTGGTGTAGTGAACTTTTTGACCTATAAAAAATATGATGGCTTTAAAATTAGGTTTGGTGATCAAAGTACAGAGAATTACAACAATAAAGAAACCACCTTTGGCTTAATTTTTGGCACCGAATTGCTTGGTTTTGATATGGTATTTGGTTACAACCAATTAGATAGATCGCCATTATCAGCAGCTGAAATTCCAGGGATTGCTGAGCTAGCTTTAAGCTCTTTAGGAAACACATTTATTGTCTCAGAAGCTGATCAAATAGATACAGGAATATATGCTGGAAGTTATGCCGCTGGAGAAGTCGTTCCTGACCCAAATTGCGAACTTAATGGTGGAGTTCTAGATGGATTTTGCAAATTTCTATATGGAACAAGATTTAATATCTTTAATGACGAGAATCACTCTAAATTTTATTTCAATCTTGCAAATAATAATCACAATTTAACATTAATTAATTCGAATGTTTCAGTTAACGACAATCCACAATCACCTTCCTATCCGGCATTGCCATTCTTATCTAGATCCATTAATCCTGGCGAAGGAGGCAGTCCATTTAATGTGCCAGTTAAGTGGTATGGTAGACCATTAGGAGCTAGATATGCTTCACCTATATCACCTAAAGATATTTCCCAATTTCATTTAAGCTACAGCTACTTTATCTCGCTAAATGATTTTGATGTAGATTTCTCTTTAACTACGAGTGAGCATAGCAATGATCACAATAGGCCTGATATTATCGACTCTCGTTTTCAAGACGCATTAATAGGCCAAGGTGGCCCAAATGGTGATCAGACATGGAATATTTTTATTCCAACTGAAAATTCACCAGAGCTTGTCGATTATGTAAGAGGAGCTGAAATATCCCAGAAAGTAGGAGATTTAACCACAATTGATGTGTTGGCTAGGTCTTCAATAAATGATTTTGATTACGTCTTAGGCCTTCAGTTAAATAATGAAAATCTTGATATTAAATATAACGATCTAGCACGAGCTGAATTTGATCAAGACGGAAAAATAACTAAGACAGCAGATCTATTTTTTCTAGGTGGTGGAAAAAATGTTGGCGAAAGTAGAAATAAATATGCTGCCTTTATAGAGGGAGAACAACAATTTTTTAATTCTTTAGATTTTCGTATAGCTGCAAGGTATGAGTCATCAGACAACTTTTCTTCTCTTGATCCAAAGCTATCGCTTAAATATAAACCATTTGATAATTTAGCTATTAGAGCATCTAAAGGAACTTCATTTGCAATGCCATCTATGGCGCAGATGTTTTCCAGTGACATAAATCTTGGCAGTGTAAGAGATCAAGATGCAAATATATTTGTAAGACAAGCGAGGATAGGTAATCCAGACCTAGAGCCTGCAACTGCTGTAAATTCGAATTTAGGAGTAATTTTTAAAACAGATTTCAATAGATTAACCCTTGATTATTGGGAGATTGAATACGAAGACAGAGTGGTAGCACAAAGCGCTCAAGCCTTACTTCAGTCAGATCCTCAAGGACCAAGTATTACAAGAAATACAGATGGTGACCTTATAGCAGTAACAACTACATATTTTAATGAAGAGACAACCGAGCTATCAGGCATTGATTTAAGTTATGAACATTATATTGATTTAGATACTAATGGACTTCTGGATTTACGTTTAAAAGCAACTTCCTTTATTGAATTTTTAACACCTAATACTTCATCAGATTCATCAAGTGAATTAATAAATCGTGTTGGTAAATTTAACTTTGATGCCAATACCCACTCTGTACCTAGAAATAGAATTAATGCATTTCTAAAATGGAAGTATAAGGATTATCAAACTGCCTTAAATGCCCGTTACATTAGTGGCTACAGGAATGATAGAACTATCCCAGAAAGTGCTTTAAATCTTGGTTATAGCAATAAGGTAAGCTCTCACCTAGTGTTCGATCTTTCTTTTGAAACACCAATTGGCATTTTATTTAATAATGTTAGCTTGGATGGAAAATTTGCTTTAGTTAACCTATTCGATGAAAGTGCGCCAAGACTTTATGATGCTCCTGATTTTAGCTTTGACACAAGAACACATGACCCAAGAGGCAGAATGTTAAGCATTCAATTTGAGCTTGGACTTTTAGATTAAAAAACAATATTAATATAAAAATAGTTTAAGATTAGCCCTATGAAGAAACACTTTATTGCACTAATTTTCCTTTCTTTTTTAAGCCACACTGAGATTAAAGAACATCAGGGGCTGCTAGCAACTTTGTTTGTGCAAAGTTCTGCTGAGTTCTATACAAATTCAGTCAGTGTTTATAAAGCTGCAGAATATCAGCTTGAATCAGCAGTCAAAGATGTGAGCTATTCAGCAGCAATTGAGCAAACAAAAGATTTTAGTGGTAAACCACCAGCTGTCATTCTGGATGTAGATCAAACAGTTTTGGATAACATCCCTTTTCAGGCTAGGAAAATTATGGATAGGTCTTTTTACCCAGATGGCTGGGATGAGTGGTGTATGGAAGAAAAAGCAACTTACATACCAGGTGTTGAAGATTTTCTCGCTAGAGCAGCTGAGTTGGGAGTAGAAGTATTTTTTGTAACCAATAGAACTGCTAATTTAGAAGAAGCTACAAAAAATAATCTTGAGAAATTAGGCTTTAAGTTTGCTAAAAAAATAGACCAGCTCTTGATGAGGTATGAAAGGGAAGAATGGGGCTCTAACAAAAATACTAGAAGACAACACGTAGCTAAAGACTACAGAATTGTCATGATGATTGGAGATAACCTGGGTGACTTCGTAGATGATGAGGAAAACAGTTCTTCTCCGGACATTAGAATGGCAGCTGCAGAAAGATATTATGATATGTGGGGTAAATATTGGTTCATGCTTGCAAATCCAACTTATGGAGACTGGGAAGGTGCTTTAATTGATTTCAAATATGAAATTCCTAAATCAGAACAGCTTCAAATTAAATCCCAAGCACTAGATGTCAAATAAGAGCAATTTTATTTTTCCATCAATATCAAAAAATACTATCTTTTCAGGATTATTCTTCTTTTTCGTTCTCTTATCACTTTTTGTGCTAAGACCATTTAGACAGACCATTGCTGCTGATATAGGGACAGCAGATTTAACCTTTTTCTTATTTCTTGTAGTAATAGTGATGCTGTTGGTGAACCCAATCTATTCATATATGGTTTCAAGAATTAATCAAAGAAGAATTGTTCTGTACATATATGGATTTTTCATCATTAATCTAATTGGGTTTCTAATTTCTTATACAATTTTTCCTTCGAGTTTTGCTGTCAAAGCAATTTTTTACGTTTGGTACAATATTTTTAACTTTTTTCTAGTTGCAATTTTTTGGGCGATCACAGTAAATTCATTCAACATAGAGGGAGGCAAAAAATTCTTTGGTCTCATTAGTGCATGTGGCTCATTAGGTGCGGCATTTGGTGGGTTTCTTGTAGACTCTTACTTATACGATAAGCAGAATCTCTCTCTCGTCATAACTGTTATTACTTTATCCCTTGCCATTTTTTTCTCATCTAAAGTTGAGAGAGAAGAGGTCAAACTAAGAGACAATAAATCTAGCGCTGTTGATGATATCTTCGAACAATTTAAACAGATTAAACAAAATCCAATCATACGAAGTTTTGTTCTTTATGCTTTTACTTGGACCTGTTTATCAACAGCACTATGGTTTTTCCAATTAGAATTAGTCAATAGTTATACCGATGACTCAGCCATTAAAACTAGAGTATTTGGAAGGGCTGATTCAATTGTGCCAATAGTTACATTAGTCATTCAGTTGCTTTTTACTTCATGGATCCTTAGATCAAGATTCTTAGGTATAAGATTCGTGTTAACTGTTTATGGGTTTTTATTCGCCTTAGGTTTTCTAGCAATTTCTGGCTATTTCTCAGAGTATCTTTTAAGCACAACTGGTCTGATGTTATTTTTAGTCCTCCAAGGAACAATGAGGCCATTTGAATATGGATTAAATAAGCCTGCAAGAGAAGCGGTTTTCACAACTCTTTCTTCAAAAGAAAAATATAAATCAACAGTATTCATCGATACATTCACAAACAGGTTTGGGGATGCTACTGGCGGTTTCTTATTCAATTCACTGTTCTCCTTTGGTCTGGTGCTCTACACAGCTCCATTGGCAATAATACCTTTAGCACTATTCTTAATTGGGCTTGGTTGGAATATTTCTGGCAGTATCGAAAAAGGTAAAGCAGCGTAAAATACTGTAAATAATTCAGATATTGGTTGATATTTTCTGTTTCGTACATAGAATATTTGTTTCGATTATGCTTACTAAAGACAAAATTTTAAAAGCTCCTAAGAAGAATTACATGAATAAGGAGCAACTAGCTTTCTTCCAGAATTTGCTTGAAGATCTAAAAAAAGAAACTCTTTCCCACATCAGAGAAGCTAAAGATAGATTAAGTAACCCTCCATCATGTAGTGATGAAGTTGATAGAGCTCAACATGAAATTGACTCAATGCTTTTCTTAAGAATCGTTGAAAGAGAGTCAAAGCTGCTTCCGAAAATCGACAAAGCAATAATGCGAATCAAATCTGGAGACTACGGTTATTGTGTAGAAACTGGTGATCCAATAGGTCTGCCAAGACTAATATCTAGACCAACTGCAGAGTTCTGTGCTGAAGTAAAAACAATCAACGAAGAAAAAGAAAAACACTTCGCCGACTAAACAATTTTCATATTATTTTGTATTTGCTTATAATTTAGCAATTATGAGTATGCTCAACAAAGTTACAGAACCTATTGCAGAAGCAAAAATGGGGATTTTATCCGAATGGTCATTAAGAATTGTTTTAGCATATCTCTTTTTTTCACACGGGCAGCCAAAGCTTGGCGGACTAATGGATAACCCAGGTGAACCACTTGGCTTTGTAAAGAATTTATATTTCTTTTCAGATTTTCCTGTTATTTCTTCCTACTTAGCTACTATTGCAGAATTAGTTTTGATCCCCATATTTTTAATTGTTGGTGGCCTAAAATTTATAGGACCAACTGCAAAAGCCTTATCAACTTTAGGTGGTTTATTGGGTACTTTTGTAATGGCGGTAGTGATATTTGGTTTTCATTTCGGTGTCCTCGGAGAAACCTTTGCAGACGTGAAATACCAATTAGCACTATTTGCTATGTCGATTTACTTTTTATTTAAATAAACATTGTTTAAACAAACTACAGGAACAATAATTTCGTCTATCCTCATTGCTACAGTAATGACAGGGATCGTATCTTTTTTCGTAACAGCTATTAATAGCGATCAATTCCCGCCAAATCTTAGTGAATGGGTTAGGGCTTGGATGTTAGCATGGGCAATTGGTACACCTGGAGTCTTATTATTGTCACCATTATTTAAGAATGTCGGCTTAGCATTTTCTGACGATCCTAGAGATAAGTAGTTGTAATTTTCATCATAGGTATTTATTATTTGTGTTCTTGTGGGGCTATAGCTCAGCTGGGAGAGCACCTGCTTTGCACGCAGGGGGTCAGGAGTTCGAATCTCCTTAGCTCCACCACTTGAAGATGGAATTAGAAGTTTATTTCGTTGATTCTTTTACCAGCAAAGTTTTTGGTGGAAATCCAGCAGGCGTAGTTTTTCATGAGCAAGATCTTACCCAAGATTTAATGCAATCAATTGCTGCAGAAAACAATCTATCAGAAACAGCATTTGTACATACTTCTAATAACAACCGTATCAAGTTCTTTACTCCAGAATTGGAAGTTGATTTGTGCGGCCATGCAACTTTAGCTTCAGCCTTCACATATTTTCATTTCCTAAACACCTCAGCTGATGAGATAGTTTTTCAGGCCAATAGAAGCCACATCAAAGCTGTGAAAACAAACAATGGCATTACATTGTCATTACCAAAAGATGAACCGATAAAAGTTGATGACATAAGTGCTTTTACCGAAGCATTGAATACAAAAGTACTAGAAGTCTATCGCGGTATAGATGACTTTGTAGCTGTACTTGAAGATGAGGAAGCAGTAGAAAATAATAATCCTGACTTCAGTCTCATTAAGCATATGGATTCAAGAGGTTTGATAGTAACAGCCAAGGGCAATGAGGTAGATTTTGTTTCTAGATGGTATGGTCCTCAAACTGGTATTAATGAAGACCCAGCAACTGGCTCAGCTCATGCACTTTTAGCAACATATTGGTCTAAAGTCTTAAATAAGCAGGCAATGAGTGCTCGACAGCTATCAAAAAGAGTAGGCCATTTAGACTGTGCAGTTAAAGAGGATCTTGTTGAAATTACTGGACAAGCAAAACTCTATTTAAGAGGAACTCTGCAGGCTAGCTAAGTCTTGCTTCAACCAATTTCGCTGAGATTCAATTATTTCAATAATTCTTTGATTTAAGTCTTTATTGCTTGAATTCATTCTATATGCTTTTAGAAGGTACGGTAGGCCTCCAATAGAATCACCTAATTGAAGCAAGTTCATTCCACACATATAGTTATCAAAAACTGTGTATGTGCTTTCACATATATATTCATATTCTTTAAAAACATTCATTTTATATGCCAAAGATAAGGTTCTATTTCTCACTTCCTCTACTACTTTTGGATCACCACCTAAACTATAGGACTTGATGTAATTCTGAAGAGCAGTGTCTAGGTCATTAAGGTTTTCAGATGCAAATCCAAGCCAATAGAATTTGATGTAATTATCATCAACACTTTCAGCCAGTTTTTTTAATTTTCCCCACTCCTTTTTCTTGATGAAGCTCATTGAACGGTCTAATTTTCTACTCTGAATATCAACATAGACTTTTCCATCCTCAAAGCCCTCCAATTCATATGTATATTTATGTGGGACATCACTTATCCTTACAGAAGAATCTAAATCATATTTATTTTTTCTTGCAGCGTTCAGAGAAGCAGTATTGAATACAGTACAATCCTCGTAAGGATATACACGATTTTCAATACATTTGCCTTCAATAACGTAATGGTTTGAGGTTGAGCCATCTACTTCAATATCAAATGCAAGAATGACATAGCCCTCTGTACCTTTATTTTTTGCAGCAGAAGGATATTTAGGCATGCCCTTATATGAAGCTTTATACAACTGATTTGCCTTCTTTTGATAAAGCACCTCACCCAAATTTTTAGTTTTAGTATCCCTGCAAGTCTCTAAGTAGATACAATCTTGATTCCGCAGAATAAGTTCTTTATGAAAATCTTTAAGTAAGTTTGCGTAAGCATTATCTAAATAAACAAAATCCTTATCCTCATATTGAACATCAACAGAATTTTCTTCACTTGAAACCAAAAAACATATTGAAAAAAGAAAATATGTAAAAATCTTAGACATACTTATAGGATATAATAACTGAATGAAAAATCTATCCTATGTACTAGTAGGCTTCCTCTTTGTCATGGGTTTATATTTTTTGTTTAATACATTCATTAGGGAAGAAGCAATGCCAAAAG